>NZ_JBFTGZ010000003.1:0-348082 GCF_056393985.1 Arthrobacter sp. 10T425
AAGGTTTCCGCCGTGACCTTCAACCTCACCGTCACCGAGCCACGGTTGATCGGGTTTATCACCGCCTACGCCTCCGGGACACAGCGGCCCGGTTCGTCCAACGTGAACTTCCTCGCCGGCCAGACAGTCGCGAACTCCGTCACCGTACCGGTCGGCGCCGACGGCAAGGTCACCTTGTTCAACCGCTCCTACGGCACCACCCATCTCATTGCCGACGTCTCCGGCTACTACCTGCCCGGGGCATCCAGAAACTCGGCTCTCACCTGGGGCGACAACCGCTTCAGCCAGCTCGGCAACGGCACGACGCCCTACCGTTCCACCCCGGCTGCCGTGAGCGGGCTGAGGGGAGTCAAAGCCCTTGCAGGGGCCGGGGGTACGAGTTACGCGCTGCTGTCCGACGGGACCCTGCGTGCGTGGGGCTCGAACGAGTACGGCCAGCTCGGCAACGGCACCACCAGCAGCAGCACAACGCCCGTCCAGGTCAGCGGCCTCACCGGCGTAACGTTCATCGCCGCCGACTGGTCCACGGCCTATGCGCTTCTGAAGGACGGGACCGTTCGATCGTGGGGTTCCAACACGAGTGGCGAGCTCGGCAACGGCTCGGTCTACGCGAGCAGCAGTCCCGTCCAGGTCAAGGGCCTCACCGGCGTTACCGCCCTCACCGCAGGCTCCGGCGCCGCCTACGCGCTGCTAAAGGACGGGACCGTCCGGTCCTGGGGCTACAACTGGGGCGGCCAGCTCGGCAACGGCACCACCGCCAACAGCTACGTGCCCGTCCAGGTCAAAGGGCTCACCGGTGTAAGGTCCATCGCTGTCGGGTCGTCCACGGCCTACGCGCTGCTGAACGACGGAACCGTTCGCGCCTGGGGGTTCGACAACGGGGGCCAGCTCGGCAACGGCGGCGGCGCAGACGACGGCCGCACTCCGGTCCAGGTCCAGGGCCTCACCGGGGTCACGACGCTCACGGCTGACGGTGGAGTCACCTACGCGCTGCTGAAAGACGGGACCGTCCGTGCCTGGGGCTATGGCTCGAGCGGCCAGCTCGGCAACGGCACCACTGGCAACAGCAACGTTCCCGTCCAAGTCAAAGGACTCAACGCGGTCGCTTCCATCACGGCCGGAGGAGGCACTGCCTACGCGCGGCTGTTGGACGGGACGGTCCGTGCCTGGGGCGGCAACTGGTACGGCCAGCTCGGCAACGGCACCACCGGCGACAGCAACGTGCCAGTCGAGGTCCACGGGCTCACCGGCGTTAGCGCCGTCACTGCCGCCATCGGCACCGCATACGCGCTGCTAAACGACGGGACAATCCGCGCCTGGGGCGGTAACCGAGTCGGCCAGCTCGGCAACGGCACCCACGCCGACCGCAACATCCCTGGCCCGGTCAAGACGATCTCCGGCGCCACCTCCATCACCGCCACTGCGTTCTCGGTCTTCACTCTGCTCGCGGACGGGACTGTCCGTGCCTGGGGCGACAACTACGACCGGCAGCTCGGCGTCAGTGGCACAGCGCCGTTTAGCAGCTTGCCTGTGGGCATTTCGGGGTTGTCGGGTGTGGCCATGGCCGCACAGGGCGCCGCTACCAAATATGCACTGCTGGCTGACGGCACAGTCTGGGCGTGGGGCAGCAACTCGTACGGCCAGCTCGGCAGCGGCATGGCCATCTACGACTCGAGCGTTCCGGTCCGGGTCCGGGGCATCACGGGAGCCGTGTCGGTCATGGCGGACGGCGGCACTGCCTATGCGCTGCTGGCGGACGGGACCGTCCTGGCGTGGGGAGAGAACTCCAGGGGCCAGCTCGGCAACGGCACAACGACCGACAGCAGCACGCCCGTCCCGGTCCAGGGCCTGGCCGGCGTCAGCTCCATCACGGCGAGCAACGGCAGCGCCTACGCGCGGCTGTTGGACGGAACCGTCCGCGCGTGGGGCGGCAATCAATTCGGCCAGCTCGGCGACGGCACGACGGAGCGCCGCAGCATCCCCGTCCAGGCCAAGGGTCTCAGCGGGGTGACGTCGTTGAAGGTCAGCCTGTCAGAGTATGTGGTGGTCTATGCGGTGCTGGGCGACGGCACCGTCCGCGCCTGGGGTAACGGCACGACCGGCGAGCTCGGCAACGGCACAACGACCGACAGCACAGTGCCGGTCCAGGTCACCGGCCTCGCCGGCGTGGCCTCCATCGCGACGGGCAAAGGCACCGCCTACGCACTGCTGAAGGACGGAACGGTCCGCGTCTGGGGCAGCGGCGGGTACGGCCAGCTCGGCAACGGCACCAACGACGACGCCGGCACGCCTATTCCGGTCAAGGGCATTATTGGGGCCACCTCCATCGCGGCAGGAGAGTCCGCCGCCTACGCGCTGCTGCGCGACGGCACCGTCCGCGCCTGGGGCAACAATAGGCTCGGCGAGCTCGGTGACGGCACCACCGGCTACACCGGTGCCCCCGTCCAGGTCAAAGGACTTACGGGCGTCACATCCATCACGGTCAACGGACGCGCAATATTCGCTTTGATGAGCGACAAATCGGTCCGGGCCTGGGGTGCCGGCCCCCATGGGCAGCTCGGCAACGGCACCACTGCCGGCACGAGCACCCCCGTCGAGGTCCCCGGTCTCGCTGGTGTCACGAGCCTCTGGCCCTAGGTGAAGCCGCGACGGACGTTGTCAACGGCCGGCCCGCCATAGGCGGTCTGGTGACCGATTCGCGCAGAGCCTAGAATCGGGCTAGGCGCACCGGGCCAAGGCACCGGCCGGACACGCCCGCCGGAGATCATGTCCATGTTCCAGCGGTGCCGATAGGGGAGGCCCGCCATGGCGGTCATCAACAGGCCCATCAGTTCGCTGCCGCGGGAACGCGCGTCCCGCGGGGAGTCCTGACCGCCATGGACACCACGGGAAAACTTGAAACGGAACAAAAGTACGACGCCGGGACCTCTGCGGCGCTGCCGGATCTGCAGGAAATCGAGGGTGTGGACCACGTCGCGGAGCCTGTGACGGATCAGCTTGAGGCTGTGTACTTCGATACTCCGGCCCTGGTCCTCGCGGCACGGCGCATCACCCTGCGGCGCCGCACGGGCGGGGCGGACGAGGGCTGGCACCTCAAGCTTCCCGCCGGGGCGGACCAGCGGGAGGAGATCCATGCGGCGCTGGGGCAGCCGGAGACCGTTCCGGAAGAACTGTCCGACCATCTGCAGGTCCTCATGCGGGGCGACGAACTCGTGCCCGTCGCCCGGCTGAGTACGCGGCGCACCACCTACCGGCTTTACGGGCCGGGCGGTGAGCATTTAGCCGACTTCGCCGACGACCACGTTCATGCCGAGGCCCTGCGGCCGCCGGGGCCGGCCGTCGACTGGCGTGAATGGGAGCTCGAACTCGTCCACGGCACAGCGGGGCTCTTTGAGGCTGCCGCCGCGACTCTGACGGCTACCGGAGCCAGCCACTCCGCTTATCCTTCCAAGATCGCCCGTGCCCTGGGCGATGCCTGGCCGGCCGAGTTCAGTCCCCGGACTCCAAAGCCCCGGAAGAAGGGACCGGCGGTCGACGTCGTGACCGCCTATTTAGACGCGCGGATTGGCGACTTCATCGCCAATGATCCGGGTGTGCGGATGGGCACGCCGGATTCCGTCCACAAGATGCGGTCCGCGACCCGCCGGGCGCGCTCCGCCCTGGCCACCTACCGCAAACTCTTCAAACGCTCAGCGGTGCGGGAACTCCAGGCTGAACTGAAGTGGCTGGGCCAGATCCTGGGTCCGGCCCGCGATGCCGAAGTCATGCTGGAGCGGCTTCGCCAGCACATCCTGGAGCTCCCGGAAGAACAGAGGTCCGGCCTCTTGGCCCAGATGATCGATCAGGAGCTGGTCGCAGCCCACGACGCAGGCTACAGAAACGTCCTGGAGACCCTCCGGACCGGCCGCTACTTCCGCCTCCTGGGCTCCCTGGAGGACTTCCGGGACCACCCGCCTGCCAAGCCACGCGCCTGCCAGCCCGCGCACAAGGTGACGGCCAAGCTGGTCAACAAGGCCGCAAAGCGGGTGGAGCGTGCCCGGAAGGCCGTCAAAGGCTCGGCCGACACGGCCGCGCGCGACACAGCGCTGCACGAGGTCCGAAAAGACGCCAAGCGCCTCCGCCACGCGGGTGAGTCGGTCTTGGAGATCCACGGCAAGCGCGCCGCCAAACTCACCAAAGCGGCCGGACGGCTCCAGACAGTGCTCGGCGACCATCAGGACAGCGTCATGGCGACCGCCCTCCTGCGCAGACTCGCGGCCACCCCGGACCGGCCCGCCGATACCGACCTCGGCTTCGAGGGTTTGCTGGAGATGGAAGAACGCATTGCCCGGAAGACGGAGAACAAAGCCCGCAAGGCGGGGAAGAAGCTTCGCCGCTTGCGGCTGCGACCCTGATCCTGGACGCGTCGAGCGTCGAGTGCTGCATCGCCGTCGATGAAGCTGAGGACCTCGCGGCCGTGTTCGTCCATGCCCAGTGCCTGGGGGACCTCAGCGACGCCAGCATTACTTTGTGCCCTCCGAAGATGGACCGTGACGTTCCACCGCCAGCGGGCGCATCCGTGTCAGGATCAGTCATGACCGACCGCCTGATGCTCCTCGACACCGCGTCGCTGTACTTTCGCGCGTTCTACGGCGTGCCCGACACGATCCGCCGCGCCGACGGCACCCCGGTGAACGCTGTTCGCGGGCTGCTCGACATGATCGCACGGCTCACCACCGACTACGGTGCGACGCATCTCGTCGCGTGCTGGGACGACGATTGGCGCCCGCAGTGGCGGGTAGACCTCATCCCGAGCTACAAGGCGCATCGGGTCGCCGAGGAGGTGGCAGGCGCCCCCGATGTGGAGGTGGTGCCGGACGCGCTCGAGGCGCAGATTCCGATGATCCGCCGCGTGCTCGAGCTCGCCGGCATCGCCGTCGTCGGGGCTGCCGACCACGAGGCCGACGACGTCATCGGCACCTACGCCAGCCACGCCGAGCTTCCGGTCGACGTGGTGACGGGCGACCGCGACCTCTTCCAGATCGTCGACGACGCCCGTCAGGTGCGGGTGGTCTACACCGCGCGCGGCATGAAGAACCTCGAAGTCCTGACCGACGCCGACGTCGTCGGCAAGTACCGTGTGCTGCCCGTGCAGTATGCCGACTACGCGACCCTGCGCGGCGACACCTCCGACGGGCTGCCAGGCGTCGCCGGCATCGGG
The DNA here is from genome assembly GCF_056393985.1 of Arthrobacter sp. 10T425. Classification (NCBI taxonomy): domain Bacteria; kingdom Bacillati; phylum Actinomycetota; class Actinomycetes; order Micrococcales; family Micrococcaceae; genus Arthrobacter; species Arthrobacter sp. 10T425. The sequence goes on from NZ_JBFTGZ010000003.1 coordinate 5,201, forward strand.
GAGAAGACCGCCGCGTCGCTGCTCGGTGAGTACGGCACGCTCGACGGGCTGCTCGCGGCTGCCGCGGACGCAGCGAGTGGGCTGTCCACCGCAGTGCGGTCCAAACTCGCCGCGGCGGCGGACTACCTCACGGTCGCGCCCACCGTCGTGAAGATCGTGCGAGACCTGGAACTGCCGACGCTTGAGGAGGCAGGCGCGCAGTTGCACCCTGTCTCCGGCGGTTCGCGGGCCGAGCTTGAGCGTCTCGCCACAGAATGGAACCTCGGCGGTTCGGTCAGCCGGCTCCTTGAGGCATTCGACCTGCGTCGCTAGGGAAGTCCCTGGGGCGTGTGGGCAAATGCCGGGGCGAAGGCGCGATCCGGGCCGCACCTCCGCCCTCCGGCGGCCTGTTTTCAGTGTTTCTTGAAAGCGTCCTTGACCTTTTCGCCGGCCTGCTTCAGGTCTGCTTTGACCTGATGGCTCTTGCCCTCGGCCTTCATCTTGTCGTCGCCGGTGGCTTTGCCGGCCGCCTCTTTGCCTTTGCCGTGGAGTTTCTCGGCGGCATTGTGGATCTTGTCACTCAGGCCCATGATGAACCTCCTTATTTATGTCGCCCCCGCGACGTGAATGCCATGGAGGCCACACTTAATTGTAGGGACGGAACCGTGGAAAGCGGGGGCCATTTGGTGCGGTCCGGGCCATTCCCGGCTCCGGGACAACAATCCAGGTCAGGCGATCACGGTTCCAGAATACAAATGCCGGCAGCCGGAGTATTCGGGCAGGGACCATTGGCAGCGGTGGCAGTGCGCCGGCAGAAGCGGCGGTGTTAGTCGGCAAGAATGCGGTAGAGCGCGCGGCGGGTGTCATCGATTACCGTCATTGCGGCATTGCGTTGTTCCTCGGTTGCCGAAAAGCGGAATTGGTGGATGACTCCCATGAGTTTTCCGACGCTTTGGTGAAACGCCGGCCCGGATCCCTCCGGGTCGGTGTTCCAGGCGTTCCCCAGCTCCTCGGCGTGATCGGCCACGTAGGCCTTGCCCGCATCGGTGAGGGTGAACTCGGTGCGCCGGCCATCACCTACGGGCGCAATGAGCTCTTCATCAACGAGCTGCTGGAGCGTCGGGTAGACGGAGCCCGGGCTCGGACGCCAGGCGCCCGAGGTTTTTTCCGCAATGGTCTTGATCAGCCCGTAGCCGTTGGACGGTGATTCGGCCAAGAGGGACAGAATCGCCGAACGAACATCGCCCCTGCTGGCCCGCCGCGACCCGCCGGGGCCAAAACCTGGTCCGAAGCCCGGTCCGAAGCCCGGTCCAAACCCGCGGCCCGGGCCGAAACCACCGTGTCCGTGGGGTCCGCGGCGGCTCCTGCCGCGCCCGAAGCGTGCCTGGGCGGGTCCGCCCTCCGTGAATTTGTCGTCATGCATGCCTTTCATAGCGGCATCGACCTTCCCAATCAGTTGAAATCAATGATGGTCGCCGATTGTTCGGCGATAATTAACGATATATCGGTGAGTATCGGCGGTCAAGAGTCGATTCACCCGGCGTCCGCTGACTCACGGACGCTGCCAGCCGCTGCCGTACAGGTCACGGATACAGCAGGTCATCGAGCAGCCGTTGCACATGCTCGGGCCGTTCGATGTTCGCGAAGTGGCCGCAATGCGGGAGTGTCACCGTCTGGACGCGTGGGATTATCTCGGCCAGTCGGAGCAGGTCAGAGGGTGGTGTGAACACATCGCTGTCCCCGCGGATCGCCAGCACCGGACACAGAATGCCCCGCCACTGGCCAAAATCGTAGTGCGCCGCGGCCCGGGCTGCCGCGGAGAAACATGCCGGCCGGGCGTCCTCGCCAAGCCCTCTAAGCACCCCCGCGGAGATGGATGCGGGTTCTGCGAAAAACGGGGACAACAGCGGCCGCATCACGGCGGTAGACCCGATTGCACGGACCAGCGCGGGCCCTGCCGGGCCGAGGGCTGCCGCGGCGCGCATGGCCAGCAGCATGCCCAGAAACATCGGGAACCGGAACAGGCTGCGCAGTGGCTTGCCGGCCGCTTCGGACACGCCGAACGTGGTCGCCGAAATCGCGGTCACGCTGGCGGTCCGCCCGGGCCACGCCGCGGCGATGTGCAATGCCAGGAAGCCTCCCATGGAGTGGCCCACCAGGTTCCACCGCCGGTAGCCGAGCGAGGTCAAAGTACCGGTGACGGCGCGTGCCATCGCTTCGATGCTCAAATTCGCCATCCGGGCGTCCTGCGTGGACTCGCCCCAGCCCGGCAGGTCTATCAGCACCCGGTCATGTGCCACTGCCGGGTGAAGAAGCTCCCGGAAGGACGTCCAGGAGCCCGCGGCGCCGTGGAGGTAGACATCCGCCGTCCCGGATACGGCGTGCGGGCCCCCGGCGCCTTCCTGGACATGCACCGTGCAGGGGCCCAGCTCCGTGGCAAGGGTGCGCCGCCGCAGCGTGGCAACCCCCGTACTTGCGGTTTCCTGCTGAACACCCATGGTCACCTTCTGTTCGTGGTCTTTGAAGGTGATTCGGAGCGGCGGGGGTGCAGGACCGGACGCGAGGCTCGAGGCGGTGGAGGCCGGTGCGGATCAGGGCCTCCGAGGCCGCCGTTATCCGTGGCTCGGGGGAGGCGGTGGTCCGGCCGTCGCGGCCTGGCCGAACGTGGGGACCGTTGTCACGGATCCCACGTTCGGGAGTGCGTGGCGGGTGGCGTGCTCGATTTCGTCGTGGATTGTGGCAAGTTCGCCCAGGTCGGTGATCGTGGTCAGGGGGATGGAGACCTCGACGTGAAGCCGGTGGCCGGACCAGCGCAGCCGGGATGTTGCGCCCGCGGGGGCGTGGGCAGTGACAACCGCCGCCAGGCGTTCCGTAAGGTTCGGGTCCACGCCGTCCATGAGCCTGCGCCCGATGTCGCGAATGGTTCCCCAGAGGAGCACGGCGATGGCTGCGGAGATGAGCAGGCCCACGATCGGATCTGCAAGCGGAAATCCGAGCCATATGCCGATGACTCCGGCGACGACGGCCAGCGAGGTGAAGCCGTCGGTGCGGGCATGAATGCCATCGGCGACGAGCGCGGCGGACCCGATCCGCCGTCCCACGCGGATCCTGTAGATCGCGACCAGTTCGTTGCCGGCAAAGCCCACGAGGCCGGCGGCGAGCACCCAGCCCAGGTTCTGGACGGGTTGGGGTTCGAAGAAGCGCCGGATGGATTCGACGGCGGCCACCACGGCGGAGAGCGCGATCATCGCCACAATGAACAGCCCTGCGAGGTCCTCGGCGCGGCCGAAACCGTAGGTGTACGTCCGGGTCGCGCGGCGGCGTCCGAGCAGAAAGGCGATCCACAGCGGAACGGCGGTCAGGGCATCGGAAAAATTGTGGACCGTGTCCGCCAGCAACGCCACGGAGCCACTGATGAGGACGATGACCAGCTGGAACAGCGACGTGGCCCCCAGTCCGAGCAGGGAGACCTTGACGGCGCGAATGCCCTGGGAACTTGTCTCCAGGACGGAGTCGATCGAGTCGGCCGAGTCATGGGAGTGGGGCACGAAGAGCTCCTGCAGCCACCCCTTGAAACCGGTCGCGTGGACATGTCCGTGCGGGCCGTGGTCGTGGTGATGGCCGTCGTCGTGGGCATGTCCGTGCGCGTGCGGGTGGACATCGTGGCCGGGGTGCGGGGGCCGGTTCATGCGCCGGCCTCCCTTGTGGGGCTGTGCGGGGCTGTGCTGTGATGCGGGGCCGTGCCGAGGGTGTGTTCGGCCTGGTGGATGGCGTCGGCCACGAGCTGCCAGGAGTGCCCGTCCTGCAGGCGGTAGTAGACCTTGGTGCCTTCCTGGCGGGTGGCGACCATGCGCGCCAGCCGCATCTTGGCCAGATGCTGGGAGACCGCAGCCGCCGATTTCCCGGCCTTTTCGGCCAGCACGTTGACAGGCAGTTCACCGTGGCGCAGAGCCAGGATGAGCCTGACCCGGGTGGCGTCGGCCAGCATGGCAAACACCTCCACGGCCAGCTCGACGTACTGGCTGTCCGCGGTGAGCGCGCAAGCCTTATTATCTGCATTCATACGCAGATACTTACATATAACCCCGCTCCACTCAAGACGATCGAATCAACGGGATACCGTTAGTGGCCATCAGGACGATTCCGGCGCGTCCGGATGCCGAAGGCTCAACTGCTTGGCGTGGAAGTCGAAATGAAGCGTGGGGTAGGCGTAAACATCGTTGAGCGTCATCAGCGGCGTGAAGAAGGGGTCCCACCTGTCGGGGAACGGCATCGACCTGGCGAGGGACTGCGGGTTCTCATGTTCGAGCCGGCGGGAGAGCGCGGCGATGGTTTTATCCAGTTTCCGGCTCATCCTGCGCCTGTTGTAGACGAGGGCGGCGGCCCGGGAGCCCCAGTAGTTCACCACATCAAAAGGACCGGTGCCCGCGTTGAGGACAGCAGCGAATGCCCGGCCCGCCGGGCGGGGGAGCCGGCTGACGACGTGGACCAGCGGAAGCAGGGCACGGACCACCATGTAGCCGAAGACCATGTGGAAGAGCAGTTCCTCGTTGGTCCAGCGGGTGCCCGTACTTTTGCGGCCGAGGTCCTTGGGCGCCGGGTCCTGCAGCAGGGCGTCGAGGTGGCGGCGGGCGCGGCTGTACCCGGCCAGGATCTCTTCCTTCGTCGGGTCCACGATGTGCACTCCGGTGTCGCGGGCCCGGTCAGTTTCCAGCCAGCTCCGCATGCAGTTTCCGGACCCGGGCCATGATGTCGTCCCGGACCAGGCGCATGCGCTCCATGCCTTCGATGCCGCGTTCGGAGGGCTCGTCCGTATCCCAGAACTCGAGCCGCTGGCCCTCGCGGGGCTCGACCTTAGCCTGGTTGCCCAAGACGATGACGACGTCGGCCGCGTCCAGGACCTCGTCGGTGACGGGCTTGGGGTATTCGCCGGTGATGCCGATGCCGAGTTCATTCAGAGACTCCACGGCCTGGGGGTTCAGCGACTGACCGGGCTTGGTCCCGGCGGAGTGCACCGCGACGCTCCCATCGGCCAGATGGTTCATCAAACCTGCGGCGAGCTGGGACTTTCCGCCGTTCTTGCTGCAAACGAACAGGACGGTGGGCGTTTTCGTGGTCTCGGTCATGCGTTTGATTCTTCCTTCTCTGAGCTGGGTTCGTGGAGCAGTGATGCGGCCGGTCGGTCTTCGCCGGAGCGTCCGTGGGACAGTCCGGTGGGGAAGCCGACGAGCACCGGCTCGGGAGCGGCGCAGCACGAGGACTCTGATGCGGTGGCGGCGGCCGCCGGAACGTCGCAGCTGGTGCCGGCGTCGGAGGAGCAGACGCCGGTTTCGGGGAGTTCGAGCTGGACGGTGTCCGCGGCCTCGCGGTCGCCGGCCAGGGCTGCGGCGACGGAGCGGACCTGTTCGTAGCCGGTGGCGAGCAGGAATGTTGGCGCACGGCCGTAGGACTTCATGCCGACGATGTAGAAGTCCTTGTCCGGGTGGGCCAGGAGCCTGGCGCCGTGCGGTGCAACAGTGCCGCAGGTGTGGAACTCCGGATCGATGAGCGGGCCGAGCTCCACGGGTGCTTCGACGGCCGGGTCGAGGTTCAGGCGGAGTTCGCGCAGGATGTCCAGGTCCGGGCGGAAGCCGGTGCAGGGGACGATGACGTCGGCCTCGAGGGTGCGTCCGTCAACGGATTCCACGGTCACGCCGGAATCCAGGGTTTTGAGGGAAGGAATGCCGAAGCCGCTGTGCAGTTCGATGGTCCCGGCCTCGACGAGGCGGCGCAGGCGGGCACCGAGCTGGCCGCGGGCGGGCAGCCCGTCGGCGTCGCCGCCGCCGTAGACTTTCTCGGCGGACGCGCCGCGGACCGCCCAGACGATCCGGGTGCCCGGTTCGTCCTTGGCCAGGTCCGCGAGGCTGATCAGGGTGTTGGCGGCGGAGTGGCCGGCGCCGACGACCAGGACACGGCGTCCGGCGAAAGCGCCACGGTCACGGCCCGTCACGTCAGGGAGCGGCGAGGAGATCCGGTCCGCGGCGGAGTCCTCGCCGATGGCGGGAAGCCCGGAGGTCCCCAGCGGGTTGCGGGTGGACCAGGTACCGGAGGCGTCAATGACCCCGGCCACGGTGTGGTCGCGGGTTTCCCCGTCCTGGTGCTGGACGCGGACGACGAATGGTGTGATCTCGCGGTTACGGGTGTGGGTCTTGTCCATGCCTGTGCGGGTGACGGCGATGACTCTGGCGCCGGTCTGCAGCCGGGAGCTGATGGCCGGGAGCGCGGCCAGCGGAGCCAGGTACCGATCGATGAGTTCCCCGCCGTAGGGCAGCGCGGTGGGCCGGGGCGCCTCCCAGCCGGCGGCTTCGAGCAGGCGAACGGCGGCGGCATCGATGTTGAACCGCCACGGTGAGAACAGCCGGATGTGGCGCCACTGCTCGATCGCGGCGCCGGCGGAGGGGCCGGCTTCGAAGATCAGCGGTTCGAGTCCGCGTTCGATCAGGTGGGCCGCGGCGGCCAGGCCCACGGGGCCGGCGCCGATCACGGCAACGGGAAGGTTCTTCGTCAAATCCATGGGTGTCCTCTTTCATCCGTTGTGGTGTTGCGGTTGGCCCTGCCGGCCGGGGTTGGGCCGGCAGGCGCCGGTGTTGGGTTAGCAGCAGTCCTGATCCTCGTCGTCGCAGCATCCGTCGCTGCAGCATCCGGTGTTCATTCAGCTCACCCCCTCTCCGTCCTCTGTCAGACGTGTGGTGCTGGCCCTTACTTGGCGGCAGGGGTCAGGGACTCGATCAGGTCCTCGATGCGGCCCTTGATCTCGTCGCGGATCGGGCGTACGGCTTCCACGCCCTGGCCTGCCGGATCCTCCAGGACCCAGTCCTCGTAGCGCTTGCCGGGGAAGTAGGGGCATTCGTCGCCGCAGCCCATGGTGATCACGACGTCGGATTCCTTCACGGCCTCCGTGGTGAGGATCTTCGGGATTTCGGCGGACATGTCGATGCCGAGCTCCGCCATGGCCGCCACGGCTGCCGGGTTGACCTTGTCCGCGGGCTGGGATCCGGCGGAGCGGACCTCGATCCGGCCCTCGCCGAGGGTGGTGAGGAAGGCGGCGGCCATCTGGGAGCGGCCGGCGTTGTGGACGCAGACGAAGAGGACGGAGGGCTTCTTGGCGGTTTCTGTGCTCACGGGGTTTCTCCTGGAATCAATGAGGTGAGTGGGCGATACAGTCTGGAGTCTTGCGCCCGGTTTGAAACTCTCAACCGAACATTGATGATGATCGATATAGAGAGTATCGGGCTATAGATTGATGAATGTCAATATTTGTTCCCGGCGGATTTCTGCGACGGACCTAGGCGGCGGTTACGCGGGGTGCAAGGTCATTGATGCGGCGGGTGATGTCGTTGAACGCCATGTCGAAAGCTTCTTTGGTGCCCGGGCGCAGCGGGTCCGGCACCGACCAGTGGATTCCAGCCAATCCGGGCAGTTCCTCGTGGGCCTTGTCGCAGACGGTCACGATGAAGTCGCCCTCGTCTGCCACCTGGATCAGGGTGCGCGGGGGAAGGTCCGCAAGGTCCAGGCCATGACGGCGGGCGACGTCGATAGCGCCTTGGGCGATGCGGTCTGCGGGATGCGTTCCCGCCGACGTCGAGGGAATTTCACTGACCTGCTGCCAGAGAGCGGCGGCCAGTTGGGACCTGGCGCTGTTTCGTGTGCAGACAAACAGGACGCGGCGCGCCCCGTGTTCGGCCCCCGGCACCAGGCCCTCCAGAGCGCCGGCAGCAAGCCGGATATAGCTGCGGCGCCGGTCGGCTTCGGAGCGGTGGCGGGTTGCCAGTCCGGCATCTTCCAGCGTGCGCAGATGGTGGGACAGCAGATTCGACGGCATCCCCAGCTCGGCCTGCAGCTCCGTCGGGGAGAAGTCCCCGAGGGTCAGCAGATCAACGATGCGCAGCCGCGCAGGATCGCCGAGGGCTGCGTGCCTGGCTGCCCGCGCCCGAAAGTCCTCTGCTGCCTCAATATTCATTGATTCAATTTTGACTGAATTAGTTCCTTGGATCAAGCTGTTGCCATGACTTCAAACCAGCCGCCGCTGTGGCGCCGCGCCATCGCCGAACTGCTCGGTACCAGCCTGCTCGTGGCCATCGTCGTCGGCTCCGGGATCGCCGCGCAGCAGCTCTCACCCAGTGACGTTGGCCTGCAGCTGCTGCAGAACAGCACCGCCACAGTGCTGGGCCTGACGGTGCTGATCCTGGTGCTCGGGCCTGTGAGCGGCGCGCATTTCAACCCCGTGGTCTCCCTCGCCGACTGGATCCTGGGCCGACGCGCCGGTACTGGCCTGACCCTGCCGGAGCTGGGCACCTATGTGGTTGCCCAGACCGTGGGTGCGGTCAGCGGCAGTATGGTCGCGAACGCCATGTTTGAGGTGGGCACCTCCATCTCGTCCAAGGAGCGGGCAACACCGGGGCATCTCCTGGGTGAAGTTGTCGCCACTGCGGGACTGGTCCTGCTGATCTTCGCCTTGGCTGCCACCTCCCGCGGCGCCCTTGCCGCGCCGGCGGTGGGCGCCTACATCGGAGCCGCGTACTGGTTCACGTCCTCGACCTCGTTCGCGAATCCGGCAGTGACGGTGGGCCGCATCTTCAGCGACACCTTCGCCGGCATCGCACCGGCCTCAGTTCCAGGCTACGTTCTGGCGCAGCTGATCGGCGCAGCAATAGGAATTGGCCTTCTCCTCATCCTGTTCCCGGCCGCGGCCCGCATCGCGGACGGCGTCGTCCTGGCGCACAGTGCCGAAACCGCCCGCTCCTAGCCTTGGCCGGCAGCCGAACAATGCCGCCCCCACCCAAAGCGGATCTGCGCCGGGTCGACCGACCCGAGCTCCCGCGCCCATACATTGATGATTGTCAATATCAGGGCATAATGGGTACATGAAGTTGTTGCCTGTACTCGAGCCGGCCACGGATGAATCCTGCTGCACCCCGGCAGGGCCCCCTGCCCTGGGTGCCGAGGAAGCCCAGCAGAGGGCCCTGGTTTTCAAGGCGCTGGCCGACCCGAACCGGCTCCGGCTGCTCTCCATCGTCAAAGCTGGCGAGTCAGGGGAGGCATGCGTCTGCGACCTCACCGAGCCGCTGGACCTGGGCCAGCCCACGGTCTCCCACCACCTGAAGGTCCTGGTCGAGGCCGGGCTGCTGCACCGTGAAAAGCGCGGCACCTGGGCCTACTACTCCCTGGTGCCCGGCGCGCTCGAGCAGACGGCCGGGCTCCTGGCGACGCTGTGACCGCGCAACAGTCCGCGGTGACGATCCGCTCCATGCACGAGGACGATTGGGCGGCCGTCCGGGGAATCTACCGCGAAGGAATCGCCACGGGCCACGCCACCTTTGAGGCGGAAGTGCCGGACTGGGAACGCTTCACCAGTTCCCGGCTTCCCGCGCACCGCCTCGTCGCCGAGGCTCCCGAGGGCGGGATCCTTGGCTGGGCGGCTGTCGCCGCGGTGTCAGCGCGGCCCGTTTATGCCGGCGTGGTCGAACACTCCGTCTACGTCGCCGCGGAAGCCCGCGGCAAGGGAGTCGGGGCCGCGCTGCTTCAGGCCTTGGCCGCATCGACCGAACGATGCGGGATCTGGACGATCCAGGCCAGTGTCTTCCCCGAAAACGAAGCAAGCCTGAAGCTCCACCTCGCGAACGGATTTGCCGTCGTCGGCCGGCGGAACCGCATTGCCCGCATGAGCTACGGCCCCAGCGAAGGGCAATGGCGGGACACGGTGCTGATCGAGCGGCGCTCCCCGGTCGTCTAGGACCCCGCCCCGCCAAACCGCTGGAAGGATGCGCTTTGCTGGGCAAGCCGGCGCATGGCCAGGAGTACCGGTTCCATCAGCAGTGTCCCAAGAACCACGTGCCTTATTGCGGCCTCGGCCGAATCGGTGGGGACACTTTCGACGTCGGCCGCCGCGATGTCCCGCATTGCCGCGGCGTAGCGGTCCAGGAGCGCGGCCGGCGCATCGAACCCGGCATCTGAGAGCCCGCGCAGGGCCTCCACCAGGGCGGCCTGCGAATCGCGGTCGCATGTCTCTGCGCCCCATCCCCAGCGGTCCAGGAGCCGCTGTGCCGAGGAAAGGTCGACGTCGTCCGGTGCGGACCGGGTGACCGCGTGGTGCGCAATTCCGAGCAGATCGTGGCCTGACTCCGGCGGGCTCTCCAGGCCAAGCAGCACCTGGCGGGTGGCGCTGATGCTGAGCCCGGCGGTCCCAATGAGTGCCCGGATGAGCTTCAGCCGCCGAACATGCGAGTCGTCGTAGCGGGCCTGCGTCGCGGACGTCAGCACGCCCTCGTGAAGCAATTTCTCCCGAAGGTAGTACTTGATGGTGGCCACCGGAATCTCAGTAGCGGCGGCCAGCTGTGAGATGCGCAAAGATTCTCCTTGACTTGGATAGTCGCACTCGCCAATATTGGGGAGTAGGGGTATCCAGTTAGGAGAAAAGTATGGCACGCATCAATGCTGGACGTTTCACTCACCGCCATCCCGGTGATTTGGTGGTCTTCCTCATCGGCATGCGCATCAACAGTCCCTGGCGTCCGGATCTCTGGATGCCGGTGTTCCTTGCGATGCCCCGGATGCTGACCGAACTCTTCCGGGAGCCGGGGTCCGGCCTCCTTGGTTGCCGGTTTGCCCTCGGAGCCGGCGGGCCGGTCATTGTGCAGTACTGGGACTCGGTGGACAAGCTGTATGCCTACGCAAGTGCGCCCCAATCCGAGCACAGGCCCGCGTGGGCTGCCTTCAACCGCCAGGCAAGGAAGGCCCCAAAAGCTGTCGGCATCTGGCATGAGACCTTCCAGGTAAGCAGGGCCGAGAGCATGTATGTCTCTATGCCTACCGAGGGGCTCGCGCAGGCCACAGAGCTTCTGCCCGTGGGGCCCGGAAGCCAGCAGGCGAAGGACCGGCTGTCCAACCCGGGCTGAGATGACCGGTGCCTTTCCGGATCATGGTTTGGTCGGGGAATCCGGCATCCGGCAGCGGGCCGCGAGCCCCGAGAGCAGGATGGTGATTCCCTCATCCAGTTCGGCCATCCCGTCGTAGTCGGCGAGGACCGGGGCGAGGGCGCGGAGGCGGGGGAATTCCTTCGGTGGCAGGCGGTGCAGCCCCAGCCGGAGAAGGGCCTCATTTTCCTCGGGGTCGACGACGAATTCCTGCAGTTCGTTGAGGATGTGCCCGTAGAGGTATCCGTAGTAGGCGCGGTAGACGTGCAAGGCGTCAACGGGGGCGAATCCGGCGTCGATCAGCAGGGACAGGATCTGCTCCAGCGGACGCAATGTTCCCAGCGGCCGCAGGCCCAGGGGCGTTGACAGGGGGCGGGTCACGAGGAGGGGCACGACGTTGGGGTGCCGGAGCGCCAGGAGCCGCAGGTCGTGGGCAATGCGCCGGAGCTGCGACTGCCAGTCGGGATCATCGGGAATGATGGCCAGTTCATTCAGCACGAGTTCTGAGACGCCGTCCAGCAGGGCTGCGCGGTTGGCGGCGTAGCGGTATAGGCTCATGGGATCCCGCCCGAGTTCCTGCCCGAGCCTGCGCATGGTGAGGGCCTCGAGTCCCTCGGCGTCCACCAGTGCCAGTGCCGTCGACAGGACAATCTCCCGGCTGAGGCGAGCCTTCTTGCCGGGAGCCGCAGGGGGCGCCGGGTGCTCTTCGGGCGACATGGTTTTCCGTTCGGGTCGATACAGAGTGGTTACAGTTCCGGGATGAAAAGCCGGTTGCTTAATGTGTAGTCTACGCCTAAAGTCTACATCGTAGAGAAGTTGCATTGGCTGGTTTCCGCAGGATGTGGACCGCCAGCCCAGTAACGCTTTATTCCCGGATCTGCGGTGACGCAGCAGTGCGGGATCTTGCTTCATCGCCCCGTGCATGGCCTTGACGCTCAGCTGCTGTAGCCACACGGCGGCACACAATGCACCGCGAAGAAACGAGCCACTCATGGCAACTTCCCAATACGACCAATTCCTGCAGGAAGCCACCACCCGGGACCCTGCATCCGACCACGCCCTGGGCCGGGACTGCCTCTACGGGCTCTACACCAGCTGGTGCTTCCTGAGCCAGACCGCGCCCCGCCCTGAAGATGCCTTCTGGGCGGCCATGAAAGAAAAGCAGATCCATCCCAAGCGCAACGGCCTCCGCATGAAAGGACCAGCCGCGGCGGACTACATCCTGGCCAGCTACCCGGGCCTGGTCTGACCCGGATGACAATCACGTCAAGCACGTACTTGCCACGGGATGCCCACCAGCCCCGAGGGCGCCGACCTTGGTGTGCGACATGTGAGACCGACCGGCACCTGCTCCTGGACTCTGTCGCCACCTTGAATCCGCAGCAGGAAACCCTCGCGGCCGCCATCAGCTGCACCAACTGCGGCAGCTCGCACGTGGTAGCTACGACTGCGGCGTTTCTCGCAATCATCCCGGCGCGGAACGGGAACAGCGGCGGTGCCATGCACCGGGAGGACGCCTACCGCCACTGCCAGGAGCCGATGTCCGCAGTGGACCCCGAGCGGCGAAGTGCCCACCGGGCGGTTTCCACACACGCCGGGAGCCCGGATGTTCTGGGCGACTATCTCCGGACGCGTGTTCTCCGGTGCCGGTGCGGGTTCCAGATGGAAATACCCCGCCCGTGACAGGCAGCACCCTCCCGGGTCTGTAACCAACAAAGAATTAGGGGCACACCGTTTCCAACCACAGCACTGCCACCACCGGAGCCTCCGCGGCCCACTATCAACGACCCGCGCTGATGGACATGGATCTGTCCCCGCAGGGACTCGCGGATGCCCCGGCGAACGAAGTCGACCCGGACAGCCTCGTCTACACCGGCAACAGCTAAGGGCGCCGCACCTTGGGGGCCCCTCCGGCCGTTACCCCGGGGCGGGCTCACTTCGACGCACTTTCACCGGCCGCAGCCAAAACCGCTGAGGCCCACGTAGGAGAAAACATGAAGATCCCTGACGCGCGCGGACCCATAAGCCGTGGCCTTTTCCGGCTTCTGGCCGACGGGACCGGAGATGATTCCGCAGCCCAGGGCACGCTGCGCGATCTCACCGAACTCATCAACGGGCAGCTGGCACTCGCCGATGACATCATCGACGACGGCGATGTGCAATTGACCCTGTTCTGCCTCTACGAGCTGCATTACGGCGGCTTGGATGGGGTGGACGACCGCTGGGAATGGAACCCCGGGTTGATCGCACTCCGGCAGCTGCTGGAGGGACCGTTCGAGCTGGCGCTGCGTTCCGTGGCCCGCTCGTCCGCCGGATCAGTCCAGCCTGCTCCTGCCGCCGGCCTGGACAGCGACGCGGTGGCGGACATTCTGTTCGGGCTCGCGGGCCAGGACGGTGGACCGGGCATGTCCCGCCATGTGGCGAAGCTGGCCACCCTCGGGCAGCTCCGTGAATTCCTGGTCCACAAATCGATCTATCAGCTCAAGGAAGCCGATCCGCACACCTGGGCGATCCCGAGGCTGACCGGGCGGGCCAAGGCTGCGCTGGTGGAGATACAGGCTGACGAGTACGGCGGAGGCCGCCCGGACCGCATGCACAGCGCACTTTTCGCCCGGACCATGCGAGGGCTGGGGCTGAACGATGTCTACGGCGGCTATGTGGATGCCGTCCCGGCCATCTCTCTCGCCGCGGTCAACATGATGTCCCTTTTCGGCCTGAACCGCAGACTGCGGGGAGCCATCGCAGGGCATTTGGCGATATATGAGATGACGTCCTCCCGGCCGAATCAGCTGTACGGCAACGGTTTCCGGCGTCTCGGATTCGGGGCCGATGTGACCGCGTACTTCGACGAGCACGTCGAAGCGGACGCCGTCCACGAACAGATCGCGGGCCGGGATCTCGCCGGAGGGCTCGTGGAGGCAGAACCGGATCTCCTTCCGGACGTCCTGTTCGGCGCGACGGCGGTGCTCGCCATCGACGCCCGACTCACCGCGCACATCATGGGGGCGTGGGAGAGCGGCACGTCGTCGCTGAAGCCGCCTGTCCCCGCCGGGGTCTGACCCGGGCACGAACCCAGTCAGGGAGCATCTATGAACCAGAACCCGCAGGAATCGTCCAACGACGCCGCCATTGTTATTTGTCCCGATGGACCGATCCTGGTCCGCGGCGAGTTTGAGATCGTCACCCCGTCCGGGGGAGCAGTGCCGCGGTCGCGCAAAACAGTCGCCCTGTGCCGCTGCGGCGCGTCCGCGATCAAACCCTACTGCGACGGCACCCACAAATTGATCGGGTTCCGAACCGAATTCCCTGCCACCCCGGGGACGAGAGAAGCGACGTGAGGCACCCCGGGAATGGTTGGGGATCTGTGGCACTTATCGCCGGATTCGTGGCCTCCGGTGACCGGAGTACGAACGCTTTGGACACCCGGCGCCTCACTCAAGGCGCCGGCGTCGTGCTCCGCAGTGTGGGCTGGGTGAAGGACGGCTGCGGGGCAACGAACGGGCAAACAGCGGGCGACTTGAAAAAGAAAGCATATTTTTTAGGAAATATTTGACTCAATCTTAGAGTCGTGGCACGCGCGCGCAGAGTTTGTGCAAGCGCTTACATCGACCGGGGTATGAGCCGTTTTGGTGTTTGAAATGTGGTTTTGAATCCTCGCCGGCACTGTCTACGGTGATGAACGTCCAGGAGGTCAGCACCCTCCCGGGCCACCGACGGGGCCCTACCGAGGCCCCGTCCCCTCGACACGATGGCGTCCTCGATGACGCCTGCGGTGTCATCGGGGCTGCCGGAGTTTCGGGGAATGAGGGCATATGCCCGTCTTCCACGAATGGTCTCAACTCCGCGAGAAGAGCAAAAATGCACGAGCACCCCAATACACACCGGAAGCTGCGGTGGCGTTCTGTCGCCGCGGCACTGGCGGCGGCCGTGGCGGCCTCCGTCTTCCTTGCCGTTCCGTCAGCCCAGGCAAACACGCCCTCGGATCCGCCGAGCGGCGGGCAGATGCCGGCTCCGACACCCGGCTTCCCCCTGCCCACGAAGCACACCCAGCAGGCGTTCGATCCGGCCGCGGCCTTCACCTCCAAGTGGACGCGTGCCGATGCCAAGCAGATTATGGCCCAAAGCAGCACAAGCGTAACCCCGGGCCAGAACTCCATGAGCCCGAACGTCACCATGCCGGAAATCCCCCAGGACTTCCCGGCCATGAACGACGACGTCTGGGTTTGGGACACGTGGTCCCTGACCGACGAGAACGCAAACCAGATCAGCTACAAGGGCTGGGACGTGATCTTCTCACTCGTTGCCGACCGCCACGCCGGCTACGGCTTCGACCAGCGGCACTGGAACGCCCGGATCGGCTATTTCTTCCGCAAGACCAACGCCGATCCGGCCAAGGACAAGTGGAACTACGGCGGACACCTGTTCCTGGACAACACCTCCGTCGGCAACACCGAATGGTCCGGTTCCACCCGCCTCATGCAGGGGAACCACGTCAACGTCTTCTACACCGCAACGACGTTCTACGACGTTGCCGAGCGCAACGCCGGCGGCGGCGGAATCGCCCCGGATGCCGTGATCGCCAAGGCACTGGGCAACATCCACGCTGACAAGAACGGCGTGAGCTTCGACGGCTTCGAGCACACCAAACTCCTTGAGCCGGACGGCGTCATGTACCAGAACAAGGCCCAGAACCCAGGGTTCGCCTTCCGGGACCCCTACACGTTCGTAGACCCGGCGCACCCGGGCAAGACCTTCATGGTCTTCGAAGGCAACACCGGCGGCCAGCGGGGCGACTACAAGTGCACGGAGCAGGACCTGGGCTACCAGCCCGGGGACCCCCGCGCCGAATCCGCGAACACCGTCAACGCCACCACCGGTGCATGGTTCCAGACGGCCAACGTGGGCCTGGCCGTGGCGGACAACAAAGACCTGACCAAATGGCACTTCCTGCCGCCGATCCTGTCCGCCAACTGCGTCAACGACCAGACCGAGCGTCCGCAGATCTTCATCCAGAGCGAGGGCGGCAAGAACAAGTACTACCTGTTCACCATCAGCCACCAGTTCACCTATGCGGATGGAATGCGCGGCCCCGACGGAGTTTACGGCTTTGTAGGCGACGGCGTCCGTTCCGACTACCAGCCCATGAACAACAGCGGCCTGACGCTGGCATCCCCCACGGACCTGAATATGCCAGCCAATGCGCCCGAAGGGCCGGATCCCCGGCAGAACGGCCGCCAGTTCCAGGCCTACTCGCACTACGTGCAGCCGGGCGGGCTGGTGCAGTCCTTTATCGACAACGTGGACGGCGTCCGCGGCGGGTCCCTCTCGCCCACCGTGAAGATCAACTTCCGCAACGGAGTTTCGGCCGTTGACCGCAGCTTCGGCCAGAACGGCCTGGGCCCGTTCGGGTACCTGCCCACGAACCTCAACGTCGGCGGTGCCGGGCTGTACAAGTAGTGCAGTAGGCAGTCATGAGGCGGAAGCGCCCGGATTTCCGGGTGCTTCCGTCCCCCCGCAGGCCCTGGACCGACAGGGCCTAGACCGACGGGCCATAGATGGGCGGGATGGCTTCCACCAAGACCAGGAATGTTAAATCATGAAAAACCATTGGACGATCTGGATGGTGGCCGCCGTGGCCGCCGCCGCGGCCGTTCTGATCGCGGTGGCGCTGGTCCCTTCGCCGGGATCCAGCCCGGGTTCCCAGAGCCACGCCGGGCAGGCGCAGCCAGCTTTCGACCGGCCCGAGGGGGCATCCGAGTTCCGGCCGAGCTATCACATAACGCCCGGGAAGAACTGGATGAATGATCCGCAGCGTCCCATCCTGCTCGACGGCGTGTGGCACTACTACTACCTCTACAACGCCGGGTACCCGAAGGAGAACGGCACCGAGTGGTACCACCTGACCAGCACGGACCTTGTGCACTGGAAGGAGGAGGGAGTGGCGATCACCAAGTACAAAAACGGGCTGGGCGACATCGAAACCGGAAGCGCCGTGGTGGACCAGGACAATTCGGCCGGCTTTGGCAAGGGGGCTGTCATCGCGGTCATGACGCAGCAGGACCAGGGAATCCAGCGGCAGTCCCTGTTCTATTCCACTGACCACGGATACTCCTTCACCGCCTATGCGCAGAACCCGGTCATGGAAAACCCGGGCGAACCGGACTGGCGGGATCCCAAAATCATTCGGGATGCGGCCCACGGCCAATGGGTGATGGCCCTGGCCGAAGGCGACAAGATCGGCATGTATACGTCGTCGAACCTGTTGGACTGGCACTACGCCTCAGGCATCGAACGCAAAGGTCTGGGCGTCCTAGAGTGCCCGGACCTCTTCCAGTTGGATCTCGACGGTGATCCATCCAAACGGACCTGGGTCCTGGCCGCCAGCGCCAACGGGAGCGAAGAGGGCTTCACCACGGGCGTTGCCTACTGGACTGGCGAATGGGACGGAACCCGATTCACCCCGTCTGACGGGCCGCACCAGTGGCTCGACGCCGGCTCCGACTTCTACGCCGCCGTGACGTGGGATGATCCCAGGCTCACCGAAAGCCAGCGGATGTCCTCGCGGCACGCCATCGGGTGGATGAACAACTGGCAGTACGCCCGGCAGCTGCCCACTCAGGACTGGCACGGCGGCGCCGACTCCATAGTGAGGGACATACGGCTGCAAACAATCGCCGGAAAGCCAACGCTGGTGTCGAGCCCCACGACTGCCATGAAGTCCCTTGAAGGCCCGGCGGCAACCACCGGGGAACGTCGACTGACACCGGATGGCGCAGGACAACTGCCGGTCCCGGAAGGCGGGGCGTACCGGCTCGATGTAACTCTAGAGCGGACAGCGCAGGACGACGGTTCCGTTGCCAGGATCGAACTCGAAAGCGGCGGGGGCACGTTTGCCACCGTCGGATACGACTTCGCCACCGAGTCAGCATTCATCTCCCGGGAGTCCGATGTTGCCGCCACCGGCAAGGCAGAACTCAGCCCCGACTATCGGGCATCGCGGCGCGCAGCCAGCCCAGCGCGGAACGGGACGGTGGAGCTAACGATTTTCGTCGACTATTGCTCGGTGGAGGTTTTCATCAACGGCGGGGAAAAGACCATGACGTCACTCGTTTTCCCCGCTGCGGGGACGCCGGGGGTCAAAGCCGTCACGGCAGGGGGCACGCTGACGCTGAAGTCCTTCAGCTACCGGCGCTTAGCCTCCACCCAGTGATCAGCTGTTGCCCGCAGCGGCGGGGATCCGGACGGCCCTGCCGCTGACCACTATTCCGCCGGCAGCGGGAATGTCCACGGTGAGCAGGCCCGGACGGCCGACGTGCCGTCCCTGGTGGATGAGGACTCTCGACGGGGGATCGACCAGGCCCAGGATGCGCAGGTAGGCGCCAACGGCCGCCGCGGCCGCCCCGGTTGCGGGGTCCTCCGTGATGGCACCCACCGGGAACAGGTTCCGGGCTTCGAATTCGCCATCTGCAATCGGGTGCAGGACGGTCACCGTCGCGGCCCAGCCCTGTGCGTCCATCAGCCGGCGCACGGCCTCCGGATCGAAGGAAAAGGAGTCGAAAAGATAGCGGTCCGCGACCACCAGCACCGGATGCCAGTTCCCCGAATACGCGATCCGCGGCGGATAGGCCGGATCGAGATCGTCCAGACCGAAACCGAGCAATCCAAGAAGTTCAGCCAGGACGTCGTCGTCGAAGGCGGCCAGTTGCGGTTCAACGCCCGTGAACGATGCCGTGATCTCGGCACCGTCCCCCGCCGTTTCAATGCGGACGGGGCCGACGGGGGTCTCGAAGGTGAAGGCGCCCGCCCCGTCGCGTGCGCTCAGCGCAACGGCCAGCGCAATCGTCGCATGCCCGCAGAATGGCACCTCGGCGATCGGCGAGAAGTACCGAACCCGGCTCCGGCGCGGGTCGCCGTCGACACCCGGCTCCGTCACGAAAGCCGTCTCTGCGTACCCGATGGCGGCCGCCACCGCCAGCATCCCGGCATCATCCAGATCACGGGCATCCAGCACCAGGCCTGCAGGATTTCCGCCGTTGGGCGTCGTGGAAAAGGCCGCATAGCGCAGGACCTCCGGGGTGGTTTCCATACACCGATCCTCCCATGCCGGGCCACCGCGTCTTTGGGAGCCGCCGGCGGACCGGCCCATGAACTCACTACCGAAAGCCTTGACCGGGCAAACCTGCGGCGGCCATGCTGTGCTAACTGCTCAGCAGCATCGACGGGAAGGCCCACCATGTCCCTTGCACCCTTTTCCTCGCGTTGCCGGGTGATCCTTGCGGCCGCCGCAAGCTTCGCGCTGATGCTGGCCGGAACGCCGGCCCAAGCAGCCGGGGCTGCGGGCCCGGGCAACGATGTGTCGTGGCCCCAATGCGGCAAAACGCTGCCCCGGGGCCAGACGTTCGCCGTCGTCGGCGTGAACAATGGGCTGGCCAACACCACCAACCCGTGTCTGGCGACGCAGCTGTCCTGGGCCGGGACGTCCACCGGCGGGACTGGCCAGCCCCTGGTCGCGCTCTACGTGAACACCGCCAACCCCGGTACTTCAGGATCCTGGTGGCCTACCAGCAACAACTACGGAGGAACCACCGTCGCCAACCCCTACGGACAGTGCACCGTGGGTTCAGTCGAGGAAGCCTGCTCCTACATGTACGGCTATGCCAAGGCCTACGACGATGCCAACATCCGGGGGATAAGCAACGCGGCGGCCTACACGTGGTGGCTCGATGTCGAGACCGGCAACAGCTGGTCAACCCGCCCGGCGGCGAACCGTGCCGATCTGGAGGGGATGGCGGCCTACTTCGCGAGTGTCGGAGCCCGCACGGGCCTTTACTCCACCAAGACGCAGTGGACCCAAATTGTGGGAACGGTGCCGTCCTCAAGCAACCTTTACACGCTGCCCAGCTGGCTGGCCGGGGCGAAGTCACTCGCCGTGGCAAAACGCAAATGCTCTGAGGCGCCACTGACGGCCGGCGGGAAAGTCACCATTGCCCAGTACGTGTCGGGAGGATTCGACTACGACCATTCCTGCATCTGAGGGCCCAACGGGCACCGATTGGGACAAGACATGTCAGACCGCTAACACTTGACCTCAGTCCGGAGGTCGCGGATCGCGGCCTCGACGTTGGAGGCTTCGTCCCGGAGGGAATCAGCTGCTTGAGTCAACGTGGCGTTGTCAGGCACCGCGGCGACTGCGGCATTGAACTTGGCTTCGGCGGCCATAACCGCCTCCGCCCGTTGCTGGGCGAGGTTCTCGCTTGCCTTGGCCAGCTCTTCATAGGTCTTGGAGACTTGGTCTTGGGCCGCGCGCACCTGCTCGATGGTGGCGTCCGGCTTCAGCGTGGCCTTGAAATTCGCCAGGGCCGCGGCATGGGCATCGGCAGCAGCGCAGATTTCCGACACGCTCGCGGGCGGGCTCGAGATGGCCGCGGTGGGGCTTGGGGTGGCAGCCGGCGGACTCGTGGGGCTGCATCCGGTGAGCAGTACGACGGCGGTCGCAAGTGCGATGGATCCCACGGTGATTGCGTGCGGTCTTGACATTTGGAGGCTCCTCTCCCAGCTGGAATCGCCCCCGAGCAGTGGGGCATCGAAGGGCATATCCATCGTCTGCCCGGGCGCGCGTGCGGACCTCATCCGCCGGGGGTGAAATGGGCGGTAGTGCACTGCAGGCCGGCACGGGCCCAAAGGCCCTTTTGGGACCTGCGGAACGCGGGTATTAATGGTTGTGCCACGGCGGGACGGGTCCTCCGCGACTGGTGTTGAAGCCGGGGCGGGCGGTCCAGGGCGGATGTTAAAAGCCTCCCTGGGCCGCCGCGGCGCTGAAGCAGATTTCCCGCTGTCACGGGAACAGCTCAGCGGAACAGCTGAGGAACAGTTCATCGAAACAGGTCGCCGGGACAGGTCGCCGGGACAGCCCGGAACCATACCAAAACGACAGAGGCCCTGGCTTTGACAAATGGGAGGCGCGGCGGTGTCCGCCCGGACGTATGCTGTTTTCATCGGTTCAGCAGTGAGCTGCGTGCTTTGATCTCGAGCGTGGAACATGACCCAAGGAATTGCAGGAGACGGCCGGCAGGATCGTTATGCCTCCTTCTGGGAGCTGCACTTCAACGACCCGGATGTCGGTGCCTTCCTCAGCGAAGCCGTGAGCGAGTTTGTTGACGACATCGGTGGTCCCGGCCGTGGGATCAGCTGGGCAGTGACACTGGTCGGGTCCGCGGAGGCCCTCACGCTGACTGCGGGCAGCGCACCGGCACGGGCCGCCGACGAGGCGCAGCGTTCCTTCGATGACGGGCCCGCCCGCACGGCGGTCCGAACCGGCGAATATGTGTTCGTGGGCGACACTTCCCTGGAGCGGCGCTGGCCCGGGTACGCCAGCGCTGCCGCAGCCTTCGGGGTCCGGTCCCTCGTATCCGTTCCACTGGCACCACAAGCGGTCTTCCATGCCGCCGTGAACCTGTACGCCGCGTGGCCGCACGTCTTCACCAGCGCAGACATCATCGCAGCGGCTCGGCTGGCCCGCTACATCTCCCGTGCACTGCGTTTGGTCCAGGAGTTGGCGCTGAGGTCCGGGGGCGGCGCAGATCTCTCTTCGGCGCAGCTCTCCCGGGCACTGGCAGGGCTGGCGCTGCGGACGCTGGTGCGGGAGTACGGGTTCAGCGAAGAAGGGGCGCTTGACTACCTGCGCAGCGTCGCGGGCGGAGCCGCGCGGGAATCATCCGGCGCCACGGTCCACGTCCTGGTCCCCGATTCCGTTCCGGGCCAGAACGTGCCCCTGCCCAGTCCCTATGCCGCGGCGCCACACGGCGGAGACACGCCCCCCGTCCGGCGGCGGCGGCGCAGGACGGGGACTCCGGCGTAGGCGGACACCGGCACGCGGCCCGCGGGACGGCAAACCGGGCCCAGCCAGGGCAGCGGTCACGCCGCGCTGGCGTCTTCTGTTCCGTGGGCATGACCCGGCCGGAGGACCTTCAGCGCGCCGGCCCACGCGATCACCTGGTCAAACAGGATCTGCAGGCTCTTTTCCGCGGCCACCGTCGGGATGAAAGTGCGGTAATTCGCGAACTCCGTGGCCAGGGGCAGCGCCACCTGGGCCCGGACGTCGGCCATCTGCAGCTCCGCGGACACTCCGCGGAAGTGTTCTACGGCGCGGATGCCGCCGCTGCTTCCGTAGCTGACAAACCCGGCCGCCTTGTTGTTCCACTCCTTGTAGAGGTAGTCCACAGCGTTCTTCAGTGCGCCGGGAATCGAGTGGTTGTACTCGCCCGTGACGAAGATGTAGCCGTCGAATCCGTCGACAGCTTCGGACCAGGCCTTGGTGTAGGGCTGGCTGTACCGGCCGAAGGAGGGTGGCAGCGGCTCGTCCAGCAGCGGAAGATCAAAATCGGCGACGTCGAGGACGTCAAAGGTGGCATCGCCGCGTTCTGATGCCCGGGCACTTACCCAGTCGGCGACGGCCTTTCCGAGGCGACCGGGCCGGGTGCTCCCGAGCACGATAGCGATGCGGATCATGGCGGGCTCCTTTCCGGAAGTAATGTTTGCCCACACTCAGAACAACAAAACGAAGGGCTCGAAACTTCCGCACCGCCGTGGGCCCCGCGGGTTCAGGGGCTAACGCGCGGCACGTCGATGGTCCGCCAGGATCCGTCCGCCGCGCAGCACGGCCACGATGTCGAAGCCCGGGTCAACGGCGATGATATCGGCGCGCATTCCAGCCCGGAGGGCGCCGATCTCCGTCTCCAGGCCCAGGACACGGGCCGGGACCAGGGTGGCCGCCGCGACAGCGTCGGCCGGACTCACCCCCGCCGCGATGGTGGCGCGGACAACCTCCAACAGGGTCGCCGTGCCCCCGGCAAGGGCGCCGTTGCTCCGCAGGGTGGCCACGCCGTCGTGCACCACCACTTCCACGGGGCCGAGTTCGTAGTCGCCGTCGGGCAGCCCGGTTGCCGCCATGGAGTCCGTCACCAGCGCGATGCCCCCGGCTCCGACCAGGTCAAAGACCATCCGGACCGTCTCCGGGTCGAGGTGGACGCCGTCGCCGACGAGCTCGACCACGACCGTGCCGGCGGCCGCCAGCCGCAGGCACGCGGCCGCCGGTCCGGGACTCCGGTGATGCAGGGGAGGCATGCCGTTGAACAGATGGGTCACCGTGGGCCGGGCCCGCGGCCCGAAGACACCGGAAGCCGCGCCCCCGCGGATGAGGTCCGCGGCTTCCGCCAGTGAGGCCGCGGCAACGGGGGCAGCGGCATCGGTATGGCCCAGTGAGGGGATCACCCCGTGGTCCGTGAGGATCCGGAGGAGCTCACCCGCGCCGGGCAGTTCGGGGGCGTACGTCATGGTCCGCAGGGCTCCGCCGGCCGCCGCCACCAGCCGCCGGAGCAGCGCAGGGTCGGGGGCGCGGAGCCAGTGCGGGTCCTGCGCGCCGGAGCGGGCGGCGGAGAGGAAGGGCCCCTCGCAGTGCACGCCGGCGATCAGGCCCTCGGCCGCCAGGACCTTGAGTACGCCGAGCGACCCCACCAGCTCATCTTCCGGGGCGGTGACGAGGCTCGCCAGGAGGGTGGTGGTCCCGTTGCGGTGCAGGAAGTCCACGGCCGCCCGGCAGCCCCGGTCATCGCCGGCCGGGAATCCGCCGCCCGCGGCGCCGTGGCAATGGAGGTCGACAAGCCCGGGAAGCAGGGAGCTGCCGGGCGGCAGCGGGAGCTCCTCCGCATCCGGGAAATGTGCGGCGTCAAAGCCGTCGCCGGGTCCCGCGTAGGCGATCCGGCCGCCGTTCACCGCCACCACGCAGCCCGGTGTGCAGGCGCCGTCTGTGATGAGGGCACCCCGCAGGATGTAGGCAGGGGCGGCGGCTTCGCGGTCCTCGAGGGGCAGGATCATGGTGCCAAACCTAGCGCAGCACGACGGTCCTGTTGCCCTGGAGGATGACGCGTCCCTCGCAGTGCCAGCGGACGGCATTGGAGAGTGCCCTGCATTCGGTATCGCGCCCGGCGGCCACGAGATCGTCCGGACTGAAAGTGTGGTCCACCTCCACCACTTGCTGGGAGATGATGGGCCCTTCGTCCAGTTCCGCGTTGACATAGTGGGCGGTGGCGCCGACCGTCTTCACGCCCCGGGCGTGCGCCTGGTGGTAGGGCTTCGCGCCCTTGAAGCTGGGCAGGAAGGAGTGGTGGATGTTGATGGCGCGGCCATCCAGCTGGCGGGTGAGGTTGTCGCTGAGGACCTGCATGTAACGGGCCAGGACCACCAGTTCGACGTCCATCCGGTCGATCAGTTCCAGAAGCCGCTGTTCGGCCGCGGGCTTGGTGTCCGGCGTGATCGGCACATGGAAGAACGGGATTCCGTGCCACTCGACGGTCCGCCGGTGGTCGGGGTGGTTGGAGACGACGCCGACGATCTCGATGGGCAGTTCTCCGGTGCGTGCCCGGTACAGCAGATCGTTGAGGCAGTGCTCGAATTTCGAGACCATGATCAGCACGCGCCGTTTGGTCCCGTGCCGCCGAAGCTCCCAGCGCATGCCGAATTTTTCGGCGACCGGCACAAATGCGTCCCGCAGCAAAGCCAGGGTGGTTTGGTCTCCGGCCGACGCGAAATGGACCCGCATGAAGAAGTGGCCGTCGAGCTGTGAGTCGAACTGCTTGCTTTCCAGGATGTCGCAGCCCTGGTCCAGCAGGAAACCGGACACGGCGTGGACTATCCCGCGCGTTTCCGGGCAGTCCAGGGTCAGGACATGCTCAACGGTGTCGGGTGTCTGGTCCGGGGCCATGGTCAGCACTCCACGACGTTCACGGCGAGGCCCCCGCGGGAGGTTTCCTTGTACTTGGTTTTCATGTCTGCTCCTGTTTCGCGCATGGTCTTGATTGCTTTGTCCAGCGAGACTTTGTGGCTGCCGTCGCCGTGGAGGCACAGGCGGGCGGCGTTGATGGCTTTGACGCTGGCGATCGCGTTGCGTTCGATGCAGGGGATCTGCACGAGCCCGCCGACGGGGTCGCAGGTCAGCCCGAGGTTGTGCTCGATCCCGACTTCGGCGGCGTTTTCCACCTGCTCCGGGGTCCCGCCCAGCACTTCGCAGAGTCCCGCCGCCGCCATGGAGCAGGCGGATCCGACTTCGCCCTGGCAGCCGACCTCTGCCCCGGAGATGGAAGCGTTGATCTTGAACAGGATCCCGACGGCGGCCGCCGCCAGCAGGAAGCGGATGACGCCGTCGTCGTTGGCGCCGGGGACGAACTTGACGTAATAGTGCAGCACGGCCGGCACAATGCCGGCGGCACCGTTGGTGGGCGCGGTGACGATCCGGCCCCCCGCGGCGTTTTCCTCGTTGACGGCCAGCGCGAAGAGGTTCACCCATTCCATGGCGAGCAGCGGGTCGGCCGGGACCTGGACCGGCGATGGGTTCCGGGCGTCCGCCTCGGCGCTGACGGCGGATGCTGCCAGCGTCCGAAACAACGACGGGGCGCGCCGTTTGACGTTCAACCCGCCGGGCAGGATGCCCTCGGCAGCGCAGCCGTTGTCCACGCACTGGCGCATGACCGCCCACAGGGCCAAGAGCTTCTCCCGGAGGTCGGCTTCGGTACGCCAGACGAGTTCGTTGGCCAGCATCACGTCGGAGACGGACATATTCTCTCGGTGGCATATTTCAAGGAGTTCGTCAGCTGTTGTGAACGGGTAGGGCAGCACCGTGTCGTCGGCCACCACGTGGTCGGCGCCTAGTGCATTGCCATCGACGACGAAGCCGCCCCCAACCGAATAGAAGCTCCGTTCGCTGAGGACGTCGCCGGCGTGGTCGAGGGCCCGGAAGGTCATGCCGTTCGGATGGGCGGGCAGCGACTTGCGGCGGTGCAGGACCACGTCCTCGTCCCAGTTGAAATCCACCCGGTGATGGCCGGCGAGCTGCAGCTCCGCATCCAGGGCAGCGGCAGCCACCTGGTCATCGGCAGTGCCCGTGTCCACGGTCTCGGGGTCCTGGCCCTGGAGGCCCAGGACGACGGCCTTGTCCGAACCGTGGCCCCGGCCGGTAGCGCCGAGGGAACCGAACAGCTCGGCCTGCACCCTCGCCGTGGAACTCAGCTGCCCGTCGCTCTTGAGCCCGTCGGCGAACCGCTTGGCCGCCCGCATCGGGCCGACCGTGTGGGAGGAGGACGGCCCGATGCCAACAGAAAACAGGTCGAGGACGCTGAGCGCCATCAGGGGACCTCGGTGGAGGCATATTCGCGCATGGCGTCGAGGAGCCAGCGGCCGAGGAACTCCGCGAAGGATGCCCGCGGGAAGATCCAGTAGGTCTCGTCCCCGGTCTTCCACAGAACGACGGGGATGCCGCCGATTTCCGTGGACAGGGCCGTTCCGGGCTGGAAGACGCGGGGGTGCAGGTCCAGGGCGCAGCCCTTCTCCAGCACAGCACTGGCCCGGGGTCCGGAGAGCTCGAGCGTGGTGCGGTTGGCGGACAGATCCACCACCTGGCCCTGGCCGTCGCCCAGTGCTGCGATGAGCGCCCGGGGGAGCTCACCGCCCAGGCTTTCGTGGGATTCGGCGGGGGCCACGAGCAGGAATTCTGCCGGGCCCAGCCACAGCACTGCGGTGTCGCCGCTGCCGCGGACTTCCCCG
Organism: Arthrobacter sp. 10T425; assembly: GCF_056393985.1. NCBI lineage: Bacteria > Bacillati > Actinomycetota > Actinomycetes > Micrococcales > Micrococcaceae > Arthrobacter > Arthrobacter sp. 10T425. Next base: position 31,726 of record NZ_JBFTGZ010000003.1, read on the forward strand.
GAAGCGGAGGGCAGGCCACCCGTGAGGGCGCCCAGCCGCTTCCCTGCGTCGCCGGCAGGATCGACCCGGAGCCCTGCCATGGTCAGAAACGGCACCTCGCGCAGCTCCACGGTGCCCGCAACGGATCCCGCTTCAAAAGCCGTTCTCAGGAGTGACGCCGGACTCTTCCTGAGGGTCTGGATCTTCTTGGAATTTTCGAGTGCTGCGGTGTCAGCCATCTTTGCGGGCCCCTTCAGAGTCAAATAGTACGGTTTCTGCGACGATTACGTCCACGAGTTGGTCGCCGGCGGCGGCCACCAGGGTCTCGCCAATGCGGTTGCGGCCGTTCTTGATCAGGGCCAGGGCAAACGACCTGCCCAGCGCCGCACTGTGGTAGCTCGAGGTCACGAATCCCTGCATGGGCACGGGGCCGTAGGCGGGGTTGACGGTGATGCCCTGTTCCACCAGTTGGGTGCCTTCGGGGAGCCGGATGGTGCCGTCCACGGGGAGGACGCTGACCAGGTGTTTCCGGTCGGTGCGGCCGGCGTCCTTGCGGGTGTAGGAGCGTTTGCCGATGAAGTCCTTGACCTTGGACACGACCCATTCCATGCCGGCGTCCTGCGGTGTCACGGTCCCGTCAGTGTCCTGGCCGACGATCGGATACCCCTTCTCCGCACGCAGCACGTGCATGGTCTCGGTACCGTACGGGGTGATGTTGAACTCCGCGCCGGCCGCCGCCACGGCTTCCCAGGTGCTCAGCCCGTACCAGGACGGGATGTTGATTTCGTAGGCCAGTTCGCCGGAGAACGAGATCCGGCAGACCCGGGCCTGGACACCGGATGCCAGGGTGGTTTCCTTGAACGTCATGAACGGGAAGGCCTCGGCGTCCAGGCCGCCGTCGGCTGCCAGTTCCGGAGCCACTTTGGCGAGAACGGCGCGGGATTTCGGACCGACGACGGCGATGGTGGACCACTGCTCCGTGACGGAGGTGCAGTGCACATCCAGTTCCGGCCATTCGGTCTGCAGCCATTCCTCCAGCCAGTCCAGCACCTTGGCCGCGCCGCCGGTGGTGGTGGTCATGAAGAACCGGTCCTCGTCCAGGCGCAGGGTGACGCCGTCGTCGAACATCATTCCGTCCGGGGTGCACATGACGCCGTAGCGGGCCGAACCCGGAGCGAGTTTCTTGAACGCGTTGGTGTAGATGCGGTTCAGGAACTCGCCGGCGTCCTTGCCGCGGATCTCGATCTTGCCCAGGGTGGTGGCGTCCATGAAACCCACGGATTCCCGGACGGCGGCGCATTCACGGAGCACCGCAGTGTCCATGTCCTCGCCGTCCTGCGGGTAGTACCAGGGGCGCTTCCACTGGCCGACGTCCTCGAAGAGGGCTCCCTGGACGACATGCCAGGGGTGGATGGAAGTGAGGCGTGCGGGGTCGAAGAGTTCGCCGCGCTGGCGTCCGGCCAGGGCGGCAAACGCCACGGGCGTGAAGGGGGCGCGGTAGGTGGTGGTGCCAATGTCGCCGATCCCGCGGGACGCTTCGCCGGCTGTCCGGAGCGCGGCGGCGATGACGCCGATCGCATTCACCCCGGAGGTCTTGCCCTGATCGTTGGCGGTGCTGATCGAGGTGTAGCGCTTGATGTGCTCCACGGACCGCATGCCGGCACCGGTGGAGCGGAGGACATCGGCCACGGACTGGTCGCGCTGGAAATCCACGAAGTGGTGGTGCCAGTCATCCGGGCCGCCGTCCTGCCCGGGTACCAGCCAGAGCTGGCGGGTGGGGGCGGCGGCGCGCGGCGGCGTCGGCGCAGACGGTTCAGCATCGGACTCAAAGCCCGCGGCGATGACCGCCGCGGCCCCGGCGGAGATGCCTTCGGCCACGCAGTCGTCGAGGTCGAAGCTGCCGCGTCCGGAGCCGGCCACCTGCTGGTTGGGGACCACGCTGTTGGGGACGAAGGCGGCGAGGTCTTCGTCCCAGCGGAGCCTGCCCTGGCGCTGGGAGTGCAGGTGCACCACCGGTGACCAGCCGCCGGAGACGGCCAGCAGGTCGCAGGCGAGGTGTTCGATGCCCGAGGTGAGTTCGCCGGCGTCGTTGATGCTCCGGACGGTAACGCCGAGGAGCCGGCCGTCGCCGGACACAGCGGCGGTGGTGTTGGCGACGGCGCTGCCGATCAGCACCCGCGTTCCCGCGGCCGCAGCTGCCGCGGCGGTTTCGCTCAGCTGTGGGCGGGCGTCCACGACGGCTTCGACCTTGATGCCGGCGGCGCGGAGGTCGGCGGCCAGGGCGTAGGCGCTGTCGTTGGTGGTGCTGATGACCACCCGGGAACCGGCGGCGACGGCGTAGCGGTTGAGGTAGCTGCGCACCGCGGAGGCCAGCATGATGCCGGGGCGGTCGTTGTTTTCGAAAACGAGCGGGCGTTCGTGGGCGCCCGGGGCCAGGATGACCTGGGCGGCGCGGATGTGCCAGATCCGCTGGCGGGACACGCCGGGCGCGGCCGGGGTGAGGAGGTGGTCCGTCCGGTTCTGGGCCGCGATGATGTAGTTGGAGTCGTAGGAGCCGAAGGCCGTGGTGCGGTTCAGTACCGTGCACTCGGCCGCGGAGATCAGTTCGGCTTCAACATTGGCCACCCATTCCAGGGCGGGCTGCCCTTCGATGCTCTCGACGAGGGCCGGATCCGTGGAGCCGGACAACAGCGAGCCGCCCAGTTCGGGCTGGTCGTCGATAAGGATGACCCGGGCGCCGGAGCGGACGGCCTCGCGGGCCGCGGCCAGGCCTGCCGGGCCGCCACCGACCACCAGGACGTCGGTGTGGACATACTTCTTGTCGTATTCGGCGTGGTCCTCGGCCGGGTCCAGCTTGCCCAGTCCGCTGAGCAGTTCAGCGCTGAGGCCGTCCACGAGGGACACCGTGGTGGCCGGGAGCATGGATTCGGCCACGTGGCCCGGGAACCGGGCCGCGACCTTGACCAGGGCGTTGGATTCCTCGACGCCGGCGGACATGATGCCGCGGGGCCGGCCCTCATACAGGGAGTCACCCGCGCGGAGCCGGCCGTTGGCCAGCAGGGCGGAGGCGAGGGTGTCGCCGGGGTGGCCAGTGTACTCACGGCCGTCCAGGTTGAAGCGCCACGTGACGCTGCGGTCGATGCGTCCGCCGGTGCTAAGACGTGCGGGCTGCGGCTGAGCGGTCATTTGACTGCTCCTTCCGGGGAGACGGGGCTGGTGACGGTGGGGGCTGTGGGGCCCGTGGCTGCGTTTTCCTTGTCAGGGCGCGGCTGGCCCATCGGATATACGGCCTGGATGTCGTAGGTGACGGTGTCGCGGAGCATGTTGAACCATTGCCGGCAGCCGGTGCTGTGCAGCCAGCGTTCGGCGAAGGCGCCCTTGGTGTTGTCGCGGTAGAACAGGTACTCGGCCCATTCGCGGTCCGTGAGCTCTGCCGGGTTTTCGGGGTAGGCCACGTGGGCCTGTCCGCCGTAGTGGAATTCGGTCTCGTCGCGGGGACCGCAGTTGGGGCAGGGAATCAGGAGCATGTCCTTACCGCTTTCTAATGGGCCACGGCGGCGGCGCCGTGTTCGTCGATCAGGGCGCCGGTTTCGAAGCGCTCGAGTGCAAAGGGCTTATTGAGTTTGTGCGGTTCTCCGGTGGCGATCGTGTGGGCGAACGTCAGCCCGGCCGCCGGTGTGCCCTTGAATCCGCCGGTGCCCCAGCCGCAGTTGACGAACATGTTTTCCACCGGGGTGGTGCCTACGATCGGGGAGGCGTCCAGGGTGGTGTCCACGATCCCGCCCCACGTCCGGAGCACGTGGGCCCTGGCGAAGATCGGGAAGAGTTCGACGGCGGCTGCCATTTGGTGCTCGATCACGTGGAAGGATCCGCGCTGGCCGTAGCCGTTGTAGGAGTCCACGCCGGCGCCCATGACCAGTTCGCCCTTGTGCGCCTGGGAGACGTAGACGTGGACGTGGTTGGACATGACGACGGTGGGGTGGACGGGTTCGTGCAGTTCGGACACGAGTGCCTGGAGGGGGTGGGACTGGATGGGGAGCCGGAATCCGGCCATTTCGGCAAGCACCGAGCTGTGCCCGGCGGCGCAGAGTCCGACCTTTTCGGTGTTGATGGTGCCGCGGGTGGTCTTGACCCCGGTGACGCGGTTGCCGTCCTTGATGAAGCCGGTGACCTCGCAGTTCTGGATGATGTCCACGCCGAGCTCGTCGCATTTGCGGGCGAACGCCCAGGCGACGTGGTCGTGCTTGGCGATGCCGGCGCGCGGCTGGTAGGTGGCGCCCATGACCGGGTAGCGGATGTTGTCGTTGATGTTCAGGATGGGGCAGAGTTCCTTGACCTGCTGCGGGTCCAGCCACTCGGCGTCGACGCCGTTGAGTTTGTTGGCCCCGACGCGGCGGACGCTTTCGCGGACGTCACCCAGGGTGTGGGCCAGGTTCATGACCCCGCGCTGGCTGAACAGGAAGTCGTATTCGAGTTCCTCCGGCAGGATCTCCCAGAGTTTCAGGGCGTGCTCGTAGATCGCCGCACTCTCGTCCCAGAGGTAGTTGGAGCGGATGATGGTGGTGTTCCGGGCCATGTTGCCGCCGGCGAGCCAGCCCTTTTCCAGGATGGCGATGTTGGTCATCCCGTGGTTCTTGGCCAGGTAATACGCCGTCGCCAGTCCATGTCCGCCGCCGCCCACAATCACGGCGTCGTAGGAGGACTTGGGGTCCGGGTTGCGCCAGAGGAAGTCCGGGTGCTCCGGCAGGTGTTCGGTGGTCATTGTGCTGCTCCAATCAGTTCTGCCTCAAGCCCGGTCGCCGTCGTGCCGGTGCCGAGATGCGGGTAAAGGGGGAACCGGTCCGCGAGGGCGCTGACGCGTCCACGCAGTTCAGCGGCGGTTTGGTCGCTGAGTTCGTCCCCGGGCGCCTGCGAGATGAGGGCGGAGGCGATGATGTCCGCCACCTCGGTGAACTCCGCGGCACCGAAGCCGCGGGTGGCCAGGGCGGGGGTGCCGATCCGCAGCCCGGAGGACACCATGGGCGGGCGGGGATCGAAGGGGACGGCGTTGCGGTTGACGGTGATGCCGATCCGGTGGAGCCGGTCTTCGGCCTGCTGCCCGTCCAGTTCCGAGTCCCGCAGGTCCACCAGGACCAGGTGCACATCGGTGCCGCCGTTGACCACGGAGATCCCGGCCGCCGCGACGTCGTCCTTCAGGAGCCGGGACGCGAGGATCCCGGCGCCTTCGAGCGTGCGCTCCTGGCGTTCCTTGAACTCCGGTGACGCCGCGATCTTGAAGGCCACGGCCTTGGCCGCGATCACGTGTTCCAGCGGGCCGCCCTGCTGGCCGGGGAACACGGCGCTGTTGATCTTGCGTGCGTACTCCTCCTTGGCCAGGATCACGCCCCCGCGCGGTCCGCCGAGGGTCTTGTGCGTGGTGGTGGTGACGACGTCGGCGTAGGGGACCGGGTTCGGGTGAAGCCCGGCGGCCACGAGGCCGGCGAAGTGTGCCATGTCCACCATGAGGTAGGCGCCCACGAGGTCGGCGATGCGCCGGAACTCGGCGAAGTCCAGCTGCCGGGAGTAGGCGGACCAGCCGGCCACGATCATCTTGGGCCGGTGCTCAAGGGCCAGGGCCTCCACTTCGGCCATGTCCACCAGGTGGTTGTGCTCGCTCACGTGATACGGGACCACGTTGTAGAGCTTGCCGGAGAAATTGATCTTCATCCCGTGGGTGAGGTGGCCGCCGTGGGCCAGGGCCAGTCCCATGATGGTGTCGCCCGGTTCCAGGAGGGCGAACATGGCGGCGGCGTTGGCCTGCGCGCCGGAGTGCGGCTGGACGTTGGCGTACTCGGCGCCGAACAGGGCCTTGACCCGGTCGATCGCGAGCTGTTCGATCACGTCAACGTGCTCGCAGCCGCCGTAGTAGCGCTTGCCCGGGTAGCCCTCGGCGTACTTGTTGGTCAGCACCGAACCCTGTGCCTCCATGACCCCGGCGGGGGCGAAGTTCTCGGACGCAATCATTTCCAGGGTGGACTGCTGGCGCTTCAGTTCGCGCGCCACGGCCTCTTCGACCTCGGGATCGACTACGGAAAGTCGCTCGTTCAACTGCTCAACCACGGTTGCTCCTTTGAAATACCACTATTGCTGTGACTGATATATCAGTGTGAGAACAATGGTATGATTGAGATCACACCAGAGTCAATAGCCGGAAGCCAAGTGGAACCAGGCTTCCGGTTGAAATCCAGAAACGGAGCCGAGCTGTGAATGCACTCACCGTCCTGCCGCCCGCAGAGGACGAAGCCATCTCCCAGGCGGAGGCCGCGTACAGGCAGTTGCGCGACAAGCTGATCATGCTCGAAATCCGGCCGGGCGAACCCATCAATGACGGGCAGCTCGCCGCCGAGCTCGGGTTCGGCCGTACTCCCGTGCGCGAGGCGATCAAGCGGCTGGAAGTGGACCACCTGGTGGTTTCATACCCGCGAAGGGGGACCTTTGCCACCACCGTGGACTTCACGGAACTGGCCGACGTCTCGGAAATCCGGGAACTGCTGGAACCCCTGGCGGCGCGGCGGGCGGCAACGCGGGCCAACGCCGCCATGCGCCGCGAACTGCTGGATGTCGCCAAGACCATTGCAGAACTGGCCCCGAGCCCTGCAGAGTCCCGGGAGCTGATGCGCTACGACCTGACAGTGCACCGCCTGATCTACCGGGCCGCGGCCAACCCGCACCTGGAGGATACGCTGATCCGCTACGACAATCTGGCCACGCGCATCTGGTGCCTGGTCCTGGACAAGGTCCCCTCGGTCAGCGGCCACATCAGCGAGCATGTGGAGCTGCTCAAGGCGGTGGCCGAGGGCGACGCGGACAGGGCCGGCGAACTTGCCCTGCACCACGTCACCAGCTTCGAGCAGACCATCCGCAAGGTCCTCTAGCCGCGGCGACCCTCCCGCCGAGGTCGCGGGAAGCGTGCGGGCTCGCCTTAAGCTTCCGGCGAGCCCGCACGTGACCGGCGACTTCGACCACGACGGGCGCCCGAGTCGCCGCCGCAGTGGATTAGAGTTCCGGAACTTCAGCCGTTTTTCTTCCAGCGCTTCGGCCACTTCACGTTCATCAGAAGTAGCCCCAGCAGGAGCGAGTCGACGGTCATGATTCCGGCCATGAGATAGGCCCACCCGGCCATCATGGCTCGCCCGCCGTCCGGCGGCCGGAAGTGCGCGTGCGTACCAGAATGCCCAAGACGATCTCCTGACCTGGCCCCCCAGTCGCTCGATAGTTCACCAAGTCTCGCACTGCGGCGCCCCGGAGGGAACCGCGCCGCCGCCCGGCCCAAGCTTTTCACAAGGCAGCAGGTCGGGGGGCGCATTTATCGCAACCCAGTCTCGTTGAATGCAACCTTGGGTTCCAAGGTGGGTCGCTACCAGGGCTGGCAAGCCCGGGTATATTCATTGAAGTAATCCACAAGCCTGAAACACAAAGGCATTGACTGTGTCATGCGTCACGCCTATTCTGGTGCAACAGCGTTGCACTGATTGCAACTCCAAAACACTTTGGTGGACACATGAGTAACGAAACTTCCTCCCCCGCCACTCTTGCGGGGCAGACCAGCCCGGAGTCGAATAGCGGGCATGGCAGTACGTCCTCGGGACAGACCACGTTGAGCGGCCATGCGGCCCCTGGCGGCCACGATCCCGCAGTCAGTAAGGAAACCCGACGGCGGGTCGTCGCCGCCAGCTTCATCGGAAACTTCGTCGAATGGTTCGACTACGCCGTCTACGGCTACCTGGCCGCAACAATCGCCGCGGTCTTCTTCCCCGAGTCCAATCCCCAGACGGCGCTTCTACTGACTTTCGCCCTCTTCGCCATCTCGTTCCTGGTGCGGCCGCTTGGCGGCTTCGTCTGGGGCCACATCGGTGACCGGGTGGGGCGCCGGACTGCCCTTTCCCTGTCTATCCTGATCATGTCCGGAGCGACCTTCTGCATCGCACTGATCCCGGGGTACAACTCCATCGGCATCTGGGCCCCGATCCTGCTCCTGGTGGTGCGCGTCGTCCAGGGCTTCTCCGCCTCCGGCGAATACGCCGGCGCGTCCGCCTTCCTGGTCGAGTACGCCCCGGCCAACAAACGCGGCCTGTACGCGGCGGTGGTTCCGGCCAGCACGGCCGCGGGCCTGCTGCTCGGCTCCCTGCTCGCGGGCCTGCTGACCGTCCTGCTCAGCGCCGAGGCGATGCAGAGTTGGGGATGGCGCCTGCCGTTCCTGCTCGCAGCACCGATGGGCCTGATCGGACGCTACATCCGCACCAAGCTCGAAGACACGCCGGTGTTCCGCGAACTGGCAGAGGAGGACCAGGCCATCAAGGCCCCGGTATCCAGCCTCTTCCGGAAGCACTGGCGGTTGCTGCTGAAGGCCGTCGGAGCCGTGCTGCTCAACGCCGTCGGGTTCTACGTGATCCTGAGCTACATGCCCACATATCTGTCCTCGGAGCTCGGTCTCGGCGCGGCCGAATCCTTCCTGGCCACCACCATCGCCCTGGTGACGTACATCGGGTTCATCTTCCTGACCGGTATGCTCTCGGACCGCTACGGCCGCAAAAAGGTGCTGATCGCCGCATCCTTGAGCTTCATCCTGCTGACCGTGCCGGCCTTCGCACTGCTGGGCACCGGGAACTTCCTGGTGATCGTCCTGGTCCAGATCCTGCTGGGCGGCATGCTGACGCTCAACGACGGTACGCTCCCGAGCTTCCTGGCGGAGATGTTCCCCACCCGCGTCCGCTACAGCGGCTTCGCCGTCAGCTTCAATCTCTCCAACGCGCTCTTCGGCGGCACGGCGCCGTTCGTGGCGACCCTCCTGATCGCCGCGACGGCCAATGCCCTGGCTCCTGCCTGGTACCTCGCCGGCGCCGCGGTCATCTCCTTGATCGCCGTCGTCCTCTCTCGTGAAACCAGCAAGGAACCGCTGCGCCACGAGTAGTCCCGGCCGACGCCCACATCTTCCCTCCTAAGAAATCAAACCGCAGAAAGGCACCACCACCATGACCATCGCAACGTCCAACAACGCTTCGTCCATCGCCGAACTGGAGCGACTGAAAGTCCTGCACAACGGGCAGAAGGAAAAGCTGACCTTTTCCAACGCCGAATTTGAGCGCCGGCTCGGCGGACTGCGCCGCATCATGGCCGAAAAAGACCTGGACGCCGTCGTCCTGACCAGCTACCACTCCATCAAGTACTACTCGGACTTCCTCTTTACCTACTTCGGCCGGTCCTACGCCATGGTGGTCACGAAGGACGAGACCGTGACCGTCACGGCCAACATCGACGCCGGCATGCCGTGGCGGCGCAGCTATGGCGACAACGTGGTGTACACGGACTGGCGCCGGGACAACTACATCTTCGCCATCCAGGAGGCGCTGCGCACCCGCGGCATCAACCCCCGCCGGCTCGGCGTCGAAGACGATTCGCTCCCGCTGGACAACCGCAACAAGATCCAGGCGGCCTTTGCGGGGGCCACCCTGGTGGACGTGGCCCAGGCCGCGATGCGCCAGCGGATGATCAAATCGGCGGAAGAGATCGAGGTGATCAAGCACGGGGCCCGCATCGGTGACCTGGGCGGCGAAGCCATCCGCAACGCCATCACCGCCGGCATCACCGAATATGAGGTCGCCCTGATCGGCACCGAAGCCATGGTCCACGAAATCGCGCGGACGTTCCCGGACTCGGAAATCCGTGACACCTGGGTCTGGTTCCAGTCCGGCATCAACACCGACGGCGCCCACAACTGGGCCACCACGCGCAAGATCCAGGAACACGACATCCTGTCCCTGAACTGCTTCCCCATGACCTCCGGCTACTACACGGCACTGGAGCGCACCCTGTTCTACGGCGAACCCGACGCCCGCTCCCTCGAACTGTGGAACATCAACGTCGAGGTCCACAAGCGCGGCCTCGAGCTCATCAAGCCGGGGGCTGTCTGCAAGGACATCGCCGCCGAGCTGAACGAGATCTACGTGGGCCACGGGCTTCTCGCCAACCGGACGTTCGGCTACGGACACTCCTTCGGCGTCCTGAGCCACTACTACGGCCGCGAAGCCGGACTGGAACTCCGCGAGGACATCGACACGGTGCTCGAGCCCGGCATGGTGGTCTCCATGGAACCCATGATCACCGTCCTGGACGGCCAGCCCGGCGCAGGCGGCTACCGTGAGCACGACATCCTGGTGGTCGGCGAAGACGGAGCCGAGAACATCACGAAGTTCCCGTTCGGCCCCGAGTACAACATCATCGGAGCCTGAGGCGCCCAGACCCCCTGAAGGCAGGACCCAGAAGCGGCGCCACGTCCACCGTGGCGCCGCTTTTGGGCCCTCATGCGGAATGATGGTAGACACCATGACCCCAGCAGAATCTCCCGGGACCACCGGAAACGGCGACACCAAGGGCACCTCCGTCATCGTCAACGCCATCGCCGTGCTGCGAACCTTCACGGCGGACGAACCGTTGCTCGGGGTCACCGAGATCGCGAACCGGGTGGGCCTGCACAAGAGCACGGTTTCCCGGATCCTGTCCACGTTCGAGCAGGAACACCTGGTGGAACGAGATCCGGAAACCCGCCGCTTCCGGCTGGGGCTGGGACTGATCGCCGTCGCCGGGCCGTTGCTGGCCGAACTGGAAGAACGGCGGGTGGCGTATCCCGTACTGCGTGAACTTACCGAACAGACCGGCGAAACCAGCGCCCTCATGGTGTGGAACGGCGCAGAGTCAATGTGCGTGGAGCAGATCGCCAGCCACCACCAGATCAAGCACACCACCCCGCTGGGAGCCCGGTACACCGACGCCATGAGCGCCTCCGTGCAGGTCTTCCTGGCCGCATTGCCCGTCGAACGCGTCCGTGTGCTCCTGCGCAGCGGAGCGATCAGCTACCCGGGGCTCGATGATGCGGGCCTGGATGGCTACCAGATCAAGCTCAAGGACGTGACGGCTCGTGGCTGGGCCATCAACTACGGCGAATCCTCCATCGATGAAGTGGGCGTGGCCGCTCCCGTCCACGACCACCGCGGCGATATCGTGGCGGCCGTCCTGATCTCGGCGCCCCGGTTCCGCGTCTCACGCGAAGGGCTGCAGGGCCTGGGCGAAGCGTGCGCCGCTGCGGCCGACAAAATCACCAGCCGGCTGGGCGGCCGGGCGTCCAGCAACGGCTGACGCGGCGCGCGCCCGGACTCAGGCGCCGAGCGCACGTCAGCTGAGCCGGGCCAGCCGCGCGGCCAAATGCAACGCCGCGAGCCGGCCCGTCCGCCGGGGATCGCCGCCGCACAGCTCGAAGATCCGCTGCAGCCGTTGATGCATCGATTGCCGCTCCACGTGCAGTTCCCTCGCCGCCTGGGCGGTGTTGCAGCCGGAATCCAGCCACATGGCCAGGGTGTCAAGCAGCCGGGAATTGCGTTGCGCATCATAATCCAGGAGGGCCCCCAGCTGCTGGCGCACGAAGTTCCGCCGCTGCCCGGTATCCAGGCTTCCCACGGCGAGGCGTTCGACGGCGAATGCCTCGCAATCGATCACGGGACCGTGCGGACCTTGGGTTCCCGTGTGTGGTTGCCCCAGGGCGCCCGCCAATTGCAGGGTCAGCCTGGCCTCCGACAAGGACCAGGGGGCTTCCGAAATCCCGGCGGCCAGCGGGCCGACGGCAACCAGCGTGTCTGACGGGGCCGGTAGCGCCCGCAGGCCAGCCAGAAGTGCTTCCCTGCTGGCTAGCGGACTATCGCCCGCGAGGACCGCCACCGCCAGCAGCTCGGCATTATCGACATAGGTTGCGCTGGGCTGCGCCCCCCGGGCCAAGAGCTGCTCCACAGAAGCGCGGAGGCGTTGGAGCATGCCGGAGCGGACCACGATGGCCACGATTGTGGCACCCGACGGAATCCCGGCCGCGGAAGCTAATTGCTGGAGCCGCCACGCCTGACTGCCGGAATCAATCGCGCGAAGCAGGGCCGCTCCGGCGACTTCCTTGAGCCCGGGGGACATCCGCTGCAGCAACGCCAGGGCAAGGATGTCCACAGAACGATTTCCGGCCGTCCGGGCCAGGTTCTGGTCCTCGTCCGCCGGGACCCGCAGCAGCAGCTGAGCCGCAAGGATGCCGCGGATAGGCACGTCGATGTGAATCAGGCGTGCCTGCTCCTGCGGCCCAACGGTGGAGGCATCGACGTCGGCGGCCTCGGCCCGCCCCGGGCTTGCGCTGGCCAGGGTCGCGCCGGCTATGGACGTCAGCGTCACCTCGGCATTGATGATGCCGGCCAGCACGGCGAGGATCCGGTCCAGGCCACCGCCGTGCGCCAGTTCGACGGCCATCGCGTGACTGGCCTCATCGGCCCGCCGCAACTGCGATACCGAGTCGCTGACCAGCATCGAATTGATGGCCTGCGTGATTCCGACGAACGGCACCACCCCGCGAAGTTCAATCAGGGGCAGTCCGGCCGCCTCGGCGGCCGCCACCATAGACGATGGCAGGGACGGAAGGGCGGCCCCGGTTTCGATAGCTACGGCGGCAACGCCCCGCTCCGCCAGTTGGCGGATGTAGTTGACCTGCCGCTCCTCCGAGGCGAGGGCCAGGGCTTCTCCGCCCGTCAGCAGAAGTTCCCCGCCGGCCAGCAGGGGCGCGATATCAATGATTTCACTGGAGTGGATCCACCGGAGCTGCGCTCGGGCGGCGGCCCTGGCCGCGGCCCGGACAATGGGGTCGGCGGCCGCCATGGTCGGGTGGTTCAGGACGTCTTGAAGAAGGATGGACATTACACTCCGTCGCGTTGCTCTGGGTATATCTAGACACATTGTATATAGTCGTATGTGGCCCACGACACATAATCTTGAGGAATCCCACACACCCTCGGAGGCTCCACATGCGTCAAAAATCCCCAGCGGCCCCTGCCGGCACCGCGCCGGAAGCGAGCGTAGACCACGAAGCATGGCTCCAGCCCATCCCCGAATCACAACGGACCCGCAAGGTCTCGGGCCAGTTCTGGATCTGGGCCGGCGCCAATCTCGCCCCGATCAACTGGGTGCTCGGAGCGCTCGGCATCCAGCTTGGCCTGGGGTTCGCGGACACCGTCACGGTTCTTGTCCTCGGAAACCTCATCGGGATGCTGCTCTTCGGTTGCTTCGTCCTGCTGGGCCAGAAGACCGGAGCGACCGGCATGGTGCTGGCCCGCGCCGCCTTCGGCCGGCGCGGCAACTACCTGCCCGCCGGCATCCAGGCTCTCCTGGTGATCGGCTGGTGCGCGGTCAACACCTGGATCATCCTGGATCTGGTCATGGCCTTGTTCGGAACGCTCGGCTGGGTTGACCCGGAGGCCAAGAACTACGCCTGGAAGATTGGCATCGCCACCTTCATCATGGCTGTACAGGTAGCCATCGCCTGGTTCGGCTATAAAGCCATCGCCGCCTTCGAGAAGTGGACCGTGCCGCCCACCATCATCATCTTGACCGTGATGTCGGCAGTGGCCTGGTTCGGCATGAAGATCAACTGGACCTACGCCGGCCCGGCGGGGCACATCCTGGAAGGCTCGGAACGCATCGCCGCGATGAGCGCGGTCATGACGGCCATCGGCATCGGCTGGGGCATCACCTGGTTCACCTACGCTGCGGATTACTCCCGCTTTGTCAGCACCACGGTGCCCAAGCGCAAGGTCTATCTCGCCTCGGTGCTGGGCCAGTTCATCCCGGTCGTCTGGCTGGGCATCCTGGGGGCCAGCCTGGCGACCAACACGGGTGAAATTGATCCCGGCAAACTCATCGTCCAGAACTTCGGCGCGCTGGCCCTTCCGGTGCTGCTCATGGTGCTGCACGGCCCGATCGCGACCAACATCTTGAACATCTACACCTTTTCCGTCGCCACGCAGGCCCTGGACATCTCCATCAGCCGGCGCAAGTTGAACCTGTTCGTCGGCGTCTTCTCCCTCGCGGCCGTGATCTTCTTCATCTTCCAGGAGGATTTCGCCTCCGTGCTGGACGCCTGGCTGATTGGGCTGGTCGCCTGGGTGGCTGCCTGGGGCGGAGTCATGCTGGTCCATTACTTCTGGATCGAGAAGCGCTGGCCCGGCGACCCGTCCCGGCTCTTTGACGCCGTCGGCACCAAACGCCTGCCGGGCGTGAATCCGGCCGGTGTCGCTTCACTGCTCATCGGCATCTTCGCCACCTGGCTGTTCATGTACGGACTGGTGCCGGCCATGCAGGGCCCCATCGCCGTCGCCCTGGGCGGGTGGGATCTGTCCTGGCTCGCCGGGGGACTGGCCAGCGCCGCGGCTTACGCCGTCCTCGGTCCGCGGTTCCACAGGAAGTTCCTGGATGTCCCCACCCCCAGCGAACAGACCGCAGATTCACCTGAGGCAACCGGCCTTCCGGTCACATCAACCACGCCCGCCGCCCTCTAGCAGGAGATCAACCCCGTGAACTTCCCCGCTTTCGCCGACACCGCCCATCCCATCACCTGGCCCGAAGGCAATCGTGCCGCGGCGTCCTTCACCTTCGACGTCGACGCCGAATCCTGCACCATCGCCCATGACCCGCAGAGCACCAGGCGCATGTCCCTCATGACGCACCAGTCCTACGGGCCCAAGGTCGCCGTTCCGCGGATCCTGCAGATCCTTGAGCGCCAGCAGATCCAGGCGACGTTCTTCGTCCCGGGATTCACCGCCGAATGCTACCCGGACGTGGTCCGCCGGATAGCCGACGGCGGCCACGAGATTGCACACCACGGGTACCTGCACGAACCCATGCAAGGCATCGACGCCGCCACGGAGGCGCGGTACCTGGACCGGGGCCTGGATGCCCTGGCCAAGGCCGCCGGCGTCCGGCCGACCGGCTACAGGGCACCGTGGTGGGAGCTCAACTGGCATTCCCCGGCCCTCCTTGCCGACCGCGGGTTCCTGTATGACTCAAGCCTGCTCGACGGCGACGCGCCGTACCGCTTCAGCGTTGCCGAGGCAGACCCCCGCGATCTCGTGGAAATCCCTGTCGACTGGGCTTTGGACGACTGGGAGCAGTATGCCTTCTACCCGGGCGTCACCGGAAGCGGCGTCATCGAAAGCCCGGCCAAGGTCCTCGAAATGTGGACGCTAGAGGCCGAGGCCCACCACGCTGCCGGGAGCTGCTTCGTCCTGACCAACCACCCCTTCATTTCCGGCCGGCCGTCCAAGGCCGTGGCCCTGGAACAGCTGATGGACCGGGTCAAGTCGATGGACGGCATGTGGGTCACCACCATGGAGAAGATCGCGCAGCACACGCGCGACTCCGTCGAGGAGATCCACACCCACGCGCGCATTGCCGTGCCCGGATTCCCGGACACCGGCGCACAGTTCACACCGGCCGGCGTACGGCAGCCCCAAGGAGCCACGGCGCGGCGCGGGGCCGGAATCTAGGGCACAAATTCGGCCCTGGCAAGCACAGGTCCCCGGCACGGCCCCTCGTCAGAAGGTGGCTGGGCCGGGGACCTTCCTGCGGGGCGGCCCGGAGCCGGCGGCGAAGCTGGTGTTTAGCCGGTCTTGGCCATCGCGTAGGCCACGGTGCCGTAGGCCAGGGCGCCGGACATTTCGGTGAGCAGTTCCGGGTTTGTGTTGGCGATCGTGTCGCAGGCCTCGTGGTAGCAGGGATCGAGGTCCTTGCCCGCCACCCCGCCATAGGCCTGCGCCTGGGCCTGGGTCTTCCTCTTCTCATCCCCGGTGAACAGCCCGCCGCCGGGAATGCCGGCCGAGAGGAAGGCGTCGTAGTCCGAGCCCCCGTCAAAGGGCGTGGTCTCGGCCGGCAGCGCGTTCTCCTGGAAGTAGCGGAAGAAGACGTCCTCGATCGCCTTGGACCCGGCCGGGCCGGCGTGGCCAAAGTCCGTGCCGTCCCCGTCATGGACCGAGCGGACCCCGTTGGGCGAGGCCACCATGTCCACGTTCAGGTTCGCCGCGGTCTGGCCGATCTCGGCCGCACTCAGTTCGTCGACGTAGTGCTGGGACCCGTACAGCCCGTCCTCCTCGCCGCCCCAGAACGCGAACCGGACCCGGTTGGCCGGGGTGATCCCGGCCTCCTTCATCCACCGCGCGGTCTCCAGGACGGCCGCGACCCCGCTGCCGTTGTCATCAATGCCCGGTCCCTCCTGCACGGAGTCCAGGTGCGCGCCCACCACCACGGTGTGCCCGGCACTGCCCCCGGTGTCGGCGAGGATGTTGAAGGACTCCACCGTCTTGCCGCGCCGGCCGTCCTCTTTGAACGTGAAGCTCTGCCGCACCGGTTCATACCCGGCCGCGCGCAGCTGTTCCTCGACGTAGCGGGCCGACTCCTCATACCCCGAGGTGCCCGAGGCCCGGTTCCCGCCGTTGGCATCGGCCACGCGCTGCAGTGCCTGCAGGTGCCCCACCATGTCCCGGGACTTGAACGCCGCCAGCACCGTGCGCGCATCCACCGTGCTCGCCGGGGTCAGCTGCGGGACCGCAGCACTCGGGCTGGCGGACTCGGCGGGTGCGGCGGATTGGCTCGTCCCGCCGCCGGATTTGCCCGGTGTGCCACCTGAGGGTGTGCCAGATGGTGTGCCACCGGACGGAACGCCGGCCGACGGGATGCCAGCCGCGACACCGGAGGTACAGGCCGACGTCGAGAGCAGGACCAGGGCGAGGAGCGAGGGAAGTACGTGCTTGCGGAGAGTGATCATGCCGGGAGCCCATCACTAGTCGGTACAAGTTCGCTTGCTCCGGCTCGATTGGTCAGGACGCTCGCCACTGACGCTCCAGTAAGTCGCGGCCACCATCGCCCGGCAAATACTCCTATCAGGTCGAACCATTGTCGGCCCCGCGGCTGTAACTTCAATAGCGCCTCGCTGTGAATCTGCTGTGCAATTGGGTTGCATCAACCAAGGACCACCAGACCGGTCCGGTGCTTAACCGGGAGGGGGCGCCGCAGACAGGCTCTGCGGCGCCCCCTCCCGTGGCGGCCCTAACTGGCGGGGGTGGCCGTTAAGCGAGCAGTCCCTCCACATCCGCCGCTTTCGGGTACGCCGTTTGCGTCCCCTTCCTGGTCGCTGCCAAGGCCGCGGCAACGGACGCGAAGGCGGCAGCGGCCGGAAGTGAATCGCCGGCGGCAAGGCGCGCAGCCACGGCCCCGGTGAATGCATCGCCTGCACCGGTGGTGTCCTTGGCGTCGACCCTGGTGGGTTCAATGCGGGTGATGCGGCCCTCGGCGCCGGCTCCGGAGTCCAGGACGACGGAGCCGTTCGCCCCCAAAGTGACCACAACGCGGTGCAGTCCGCGATCGGCGAACTGGTCCCGGACCGGCGCCCACGCCGCGGTGTCAGCCCCGGCGTCGGGCACGGCGGCGCCGCCCAGGAACAGCGACGCCTCATGCGCGTTCACCAGCAGGATGTCGCAGAGTGCGGCCAAGCTCGCCGGGATCTCGGCGTAGGGCGACAGGTTGAGCAGAACTGTCGCCCCGGCGTCGTGGCCCAAGCGGGCCGCGGCCTCAACGGTGTCCAGACCGACCTCGAGGCACAGGCACATCACGGACGCGCCCTCGAACAATTCGGCGGAAGCGGCAACATCCCCGGGCGCCAGTGTGCCGTTGGCTCCGGCCGAGATGATGATGTTGTTCTCACCGTGGGCGTCGACGGAAATGACGGCGACGCCGGTCGCAGCATCAGGCGTGCGGCGGACGCGGGAAATGTCCACCCCGGCCCCGGCGGTGGAGGCCAGAAGCATGGTCCCGTTGGTGTCGTCGCCCACCGCACCGATCAGCACGACCCGGCTTCCGAGTTTGGCCGCCGCGACCGCCTGGTTGGCGCTCTTGCCGCCGGGATTGACCGCAAAGCCATTCCCGTGCACCGTTTCGCCGGGGAGGGGGAGCCTGTCGCAGTAGATGGTCAGGTCCGCATTCAGTGAACCGACGACGACGATCCGGCCAGAGTCCGGGCGGGTCATTTCGCCTCAGCTTCCAAGGGCTTGGGAATCAGGAGTGAAGCGGCGAAAGCCGCCACGGTGATGATCAGGCCCACCGTGATCGCGGTCAAGTAGGATGCCTGGGCATCGCCCAGTGCAGAAGAGGCCACCAGCGCTGCCGGCAGGACCAGGAAGCTCAGGCCGGCGCCCAGGTTGAACGCGCCGGCGTTCATGCCGGGGAGAAAGCCGGGGTTGCCAGCTGGGGAGAGGACAACGCCAAGGCCGTTCAGCATGATGTTGACCGTACCCGCGTACATGATGCCCAGCAACGCTGTTCCGGCAATCATCATGGGCAGGCTGCTGAGGCCGAAGAAGGCGATGATCGCCAGGGCCACGACGCTGCCGGCCATGCCGATCCGCAAAACTTTGGTGTAGCCGAAAACCGGGGCCAAACGGCCGCTGATGGGTCCGACAACCCAGCCCAGGAGGGCGTAGGGAGTCAGGATGATGAGTGACATTTCGGTCGGTCCCACGCCGAAGCCGGGAGCCGTGGCCTGCACGTAGGCGGGAACGATCCCGTTGATGACCGCGAAGACGCCGGTCATGGTCAGGATTGTGGTCAGCAACGGCGCCCAAGTGGAGCGCTGGCGCAGGTGGGCGGTCTCCACCATGGGCTGCCGGGAGCGCTTTTCCACCGTCCAGAACCCGAAGAAGGCGATCACTGCAACGGCGATGAGGGCAGTCGCCAGTGCGAGGGTGCCGGGGGAGAATCCGCTGACCAGTTTGGAGGCCTCGTTGAGGGCTGTGAGCAGGGCGCCGACCGCGATCACGATGAAGAAGACGCCGGGCCAGTCCATCTTGGTGCCCACCGCCGGCTTGCTCTCACCGGCCAGAACGGCGACCAGGCCCGCCGCCACGACGGCCAGCACCACCATGAGCCAGAAGATGCTGCGGAATCCGTAATGCTCGGCGAAGTAACCGCCGACAAAGGAGTCGACGCCGGCAACCCCGCCGTTGACGGCGGTGATGAGGCCCATGAGGGCACCGTACTTCCGCGGGTCACTGACGGCGGAGCGCAGCATGATCAGGCACAGCGGGACCGTGGGGCCGCTGACGCCCTGGATGATGCGTCCGACGAAGAGCCAGGTGATATCGGGAGCCATGGCCGCGATCACCGAGCCGACAGCCATCATCAACATCATGCCCAGCAGGATCTTCTTGCGCCCCACAATGTCGCTCAGGCGCGGCAGGAAGAGGGAAAACAGTGCTGCCGCGGTGAAGAACCAGGTCTGGGACAGGCCGATCACGGCCTGATCGGTGTGGAGTTCGTTGCCCATCGTGACCAGGGCGGGGCTGAGCATCGATGCGTTGAGCTGGAAGGCAATGCAGGCCGTCAACAGGGCCGCCGTGAGTGCAGCGACGCTTCGTCCCGTTGTCTTGGATTCGTAAGTCAGAGTGCTCATGAGTTGGCTCCGTTTCCTGCGCCGATGCTGACGGCGGCGGACGGGTCCACGTCGCCGATGCGCACCAGGGCGTCTGTGACGAGGTTCCAGAACTTCGCGTGATCGAGGTCCACAGCAACAGACGTGTGGCAGTCCTCCGGTGCCGGGGCGCGGAAATCGGCGACGGTCATGCCGAGCGTCAGTTGGCCCTGCAGTTCGATGTTCACGGGGACTTTGCGGGTGGTCATCACCGTGGGATCGATGACGTAGGCCACCGCGCAGGGGTCGTGGACGGGCGGGTAATCGAAGCCCTGGGCGTCCTTGTACGTCTTGGTGAAGAACTCCATCAGCTCCAGCACGAACTGGGCGGGCTTGGTACCCACGGCGGCGATTTTTTCCACGACTTCGGGGGTCGCGAGGGCTTGGTGCGTGAGGTCCAAGCCCACCATGACCACCGGCCACGGCTCGTTGAACACAATATGTGCGGCCTCGGGGTCGATGATGATGTTGAATTCGGAAACTGCGCTCCAGTTGCCTACGTGGTACCCGCCGCCCATGAGCACAACTTCTTTCACGCGCTCCACGATGCGCGGCTCCTTGCGGGCCGCCATGGCAATGTTGGTCAGTCCTGCCGTGGGCACCAGCGTCACAGTGCCAGGCTCGTGCGCCATAACAGTGTCGATGATGAGGTCGACGGCGTGGCGCGGGTCCAGTTCGATGCTGGATTCGGGCTGGGCGGGGCCGTCCATGCCGCTCTCACCGTGGATGTCGGGGGCGGTTTCGATGCTGCGGACCAAGGGCCGATCGCAGCCGGCGGCGAAGGGGACGCCGGTGATGCCGGCAATCGTGCCCACCGACAGGGCGTTGCGGGTGACCCTTTCGAGGGTCTGGTTGCCGACGACCGTTGTGACCGCGAGCAGCTCAATGTACTGATTGCCGTGAGCCAGCAGCATGGCCACGGCGTCGTCATGGCCTGGGTCGCAGTCCAGGATGATCTTCCTGCGTTCCGGTTTCAGGGTGATGGGATCCACGTAAATATCTCCACGTCGTTGGGGGTCCGCCGGGGCGGTGCGATAAAGCGTTCAGAGTGAGTTTGGCACTGTCAAGCGTCAAGCGTCAAGCGCTTAACGTAAATGACGTCAAGCGCTTGATGTCTTGCGGCAGGTGCGATGCGTCACTCCCGGCTACGATCGAGGTATGGAATCCGGCGAACAAGTACACGAGCTTCGGGGGCGCACCCCGCGCGTCACTGCGGCGATGGTGGCTGCGCGGGCCGGGGTCTCCACCGCAACGGTCTCCCTTGTGGCCAACGGAAAGACCCAGGGGCGGGTCTCGGAGGACAACATTTCGCGGGTCCGGGAAGCCATTGCGGAACTCGGCTATGTGGTGGACAGTATTGGCAGTTCGCTAGCCAAGGGCATCAGTTCGATCGTCATTCTCGTGGCGCCGGACATCTCCAACCCTTTCTTCGCCAACGTCATTGCAGGTGTCCGCGGCGCGCTCGGCGCCGAATACCAGCTGCTGCTCTCCGTCACGGACGCCGGGGAGTTCCCGCGCGTCGACGACGTCCGCAGGCTCCTGGCTTTGCGGCCGGCCGGGCTGCTCGTAGATGCGCCCAGCGCGGAGTTCCTGGAGGATCTTTCCGTCGCTGGGCCTCTCGTTCTGCTGGACGCCCCCGGCTTGGAGTCCTTCGCCCCCTCGGTGAATCTCGACGTCGGACACGGCGCCCGCCTGCTGGCCCGGCACCTGGCGGACGCCGGACACAAACAAGCGGCGTACATGGACAGTGTGACCGGCACGGCGACCTTCGATATCCGGCGGGCGGCATTCCTAGAGGAGTCTGCGGCGCTGGGCATCACCGTGGCCACGGACCATGTCATCGGCACCACCATTGACGTCGGCGCCGCCGCCGGCGCGTTCGCCGCGGCGTGGCCGGATTGGCAGCGGGACGGTGTCACCGCCGTCGTCTGCGCCACCGATACCCATGCCTACGGCGTGCTGCAGGAAGCCAGGGTGGCCGGCGTCCGCATTCCGCAGGAACTGGCCGTGGCAGGCTTCGATGACCTGCCCTATTCGGCCACGTCCAACCCGGGCCTGACCAGCGTCCACCTTCCGGGCGACGCCCTCGGGGCCAGGGCCGGCGAACAGCTCCGCAGGGTCATGGAGGGCAAGGGCTTGGAACAGCACCAGCTGATCCTCCAGGGTTCACTGATGGTCCGCGGTTCCACGGAACCGGCCAGCACCTAGAAAACCGGACCGAGCCCACCCACGAACATCTCACCCGAGGAGTTGTCAGCATGACCAACGCAGACGCCCTGACCATCCACAATGCCCGGATCTTTGACGGACATTCGCCCGAGCTGGCGAGCGGATCCATCCTGTTCCGGGACGGGATCATCCAGGAGACCGGCGACGTCATCCCCGAAGGTGAGGTGATCGACGCCGGCGGCCGCGTCGTGGTGCCAGGGCTCATCGATGCCCACTTTCACGCGTACGCCGTGGGCTTGGGCGGCCTTGAGGTTGAGCGCTCGCTCCTGAGCTACACCGCACTGGTGGGGGCGCGCCGCTTGGGCGCCGCCGTGCGGCGGGGATTCACGACCGTCCGCGATGTGGCCGGCGGGGACAGCGGGCTGGCCCGCGCCATCCGCAGCGGCCTGGTCACGGCTCCGAGATACTACTACACGGGTCCGGCCCTCAGCCAAACCGGTGGCCATGGCGATCCCCGGTCCGCGGATCTGGATGTCTGCTTCGATCACGGTCACATGTGCGCCGTGGTGGACGGGGTGGACAACCTGCGCCGGGCAGTTCGTGATCGGTTCCGCACGGGAAGCCACGCCATCAAGATCATGACTTCCGGAGGCGTGGTCTCCCTGACAGATCCCATCCGGCTGCCGCAGTATTCAGCGGAAGAAGTCCGGGCGGTGGTGGACGAGGCCACCCGGCGCAAGAGTTACGTGGCGGCCCATGCGTATTCACCCGAGGCAATCAGGCATTCCGTGGAAAACGGGGTACGTTCCATAGAACACGGGAACCTCTTGGACCGGGACGCGGCGCAGATGATGGCCGAGCACGGGAGCTTCCTCGTGCCGACGCTTGCCGCCTACGACGCCATGAGCCGAAGGGGAGCTGCAATGGGCCTGAACCCCGTTTCCCAGGCCAAGAACGCCGAGGTGCTTGAGGCCGGCAAAATTGCTGTGGAACTGGCCCTGCAGGCCGGAGTCAAGGTGGGCTTCGGATCCGACCTGATGGGGGACCTTGAGGATGATCAGCTTGTCGGCATTCGGCTGCAGATCGAGGCGGCAGGCGTCTTGGAGACGCTGAGATCCCTTACCTCAGTAAACGCAGAGCTCCTTCAGGACCCAGGCATCGGGAGCATCGGCGCTGGAATGGCGGGCGATGCCGTGATTCTGGACGGCGACCCCTTTGTGGACCCGGCAGTTCTCTGGGACCACAACAGGTCGAGGACTGTTATCCACGACGGGCGCATCATTCGGTGACCCTGGAGATGCCCGGGCGGGCTCAGGAGGGCCGGCGTTAGGGGAGCTCGCGGGGCAGAAATCTCGTTGTTTCTTAAAGCAATACAACTGTTGACTAGTGAGCAACTTCACAGTTACAGTTGCGAAACCGAAAAGCCGCCGGAAGGCGGACTCGAGATCTCCAGCTGGAATGGATGGCGCGCGCGAACCGCAGCTGTCACTTCTCCTTCTCTCTTCACTTCTTCTCGCTTCACTGCGTCACACGCACCGCACCCCGCCACGCCCGCAATCCTGCACGCCCTCTTTTGGCGTGCCCGCGTCCATGAGAGGCACTTCCCCCATGACAGCATTCCGTTCCACTCCCTTTGACCGCAGGCAGCTCCTCAAGGCGGCAGCGCTGACGCCATTTGCGGGTCTGGCGCTCTCCGGCTGCGCGGCGAAGCCCGCCGAAAGCGCCGCTGCCAACAAGACGGTGACCGTCACGTCCTATGGTGGCTCGTACAACGACCAGCTGACCCAGACAATCCTGGACCCGTTCTCCAAGCAGTCGGGGATCCAGACGACGCTGCTGGCCAACACCTCCCTGGCCGCGCTCAAGGCCCAGGTCCAGTCCGGCGACGTGCAGTGGGACCTCGTGGAAATCACGGCGCCGGAGTATGAGGTGGCCGTGGCCGAGGGGCTGTTAGAGAAGTTCGACTACGACATCATCAGCGACAAGGGCCTGCCCGGATACGCGAAGGCTGAATACGGCATCAAGTACCTGAGCTTCCTGTTTGTCATGGCCTGGGACCAGAAGGTCATTTCCGACGCGCAGGCCCCGAAAGACTGGGCCCAATTCTTCGACCAGGGCAAGTACAACACCAAGCGCTCGGTGTACAACCAGCTCTCCGACAGCTCCGTCCTGGAAGCCGCGCTGCTGGCCGACGGTGTCCCCTTCGACAAGATCTACCCGCTCGACGTCGACCGGGCCCTTAGGGTCCTGGGCCAGCACCCGGGCAAGGACCGGCTTCTGTACCACGCCGCCAACCAGGAGCCCATCCAGCAGCTCACCTCCGGCGAGGTCTCGCTCTCCACCAGCTTCAACAACCGCATTAACGCAGCCCGCAACGACGGCGCGAAACTGAACTTCTCCGCCGAAAACGCCGTCCTCGCCGGCGACTACTTCGTGGTTCCGAAGGGCGCCAAGAACAAGGAAGCGGCCTTCAAACTGATGAACTTCATGTCCAACGACGCCGAGGCCGGCGCGGCGTTCGACAAGGTCACCAACCTGACCCTGGCCAACACCCCAGCGCTGTCCAAGCTGCCGAAGGAAATCGCCGACACGCTTCCCACCAGCCCCCGGCTCGCGGACAAGATCCTGGTCCGCGACGACAAGTGGTGGTCGCAGAACCTGAAGAAGACCGAGCAGCAGTTCAAGCTCTGGCAGGCCAGCTGACATGAGCAACGCAACCCTCGAACGGCCCCGGCCGCGGGGCCGCGGCGCGCCTGCCTCCGCCGAGGCAGCACCCCGACGGCGGCGCAGCGGCTGGTGGCTGCTGCTGGCTCCGATCCTTGCCTTCGACGTCGTGCTGTTCCTGACGCCGCTGGGCAAACTGGTCGGCGCAAGCTTCGCCGACAACGCCTACCAGCGGGTCCTCGAGGACCCGCTGGTGATGCGCGCCCTGGTCAACACCCTGACCATCAGCCTGGCCAGCACCATTGTCACCGTGGTGCTGGGCTACATCATCGCCATGGTCCTGTGGCGGGCCGGCAACGTCACCCGGGTGATCCTGTTCGCCGTCGTACTCCTGCCGTTCTGGACCGGCATCCTGGTGAAGAACTTCGCCTGGGCGGTCCTGCTCCAGGACAACGGCATTGTGAACGCCTTCCTGCAGGGAATCGGGCTGACCGGTGCGCCGATCCCGTTGCTGCACAACCGGTTCGCCGTGATCGTCGGCATGGTGCACTGTCTCCTGCCGTACGCGGTGTTCCCGATCTTCTCCTCGCTGACATCGATCGATGACCGGCTGGGGCTCGCGGCCCGCTCCCTTGGCGCGCGGGAAGGATCCGTCTTCCGCAGGATCACGCTGCCGCTGAGCATGCCCGGCATTTCCGCGGCCGGGCTGCTGGTCTTCATCATCAGCACAGGCTTCTTCATCACCCCGGTGGTGATGGGCGGGCCCGGCGACATGATGATCGCCAACCAGATCGACTACTACGCCCGACAGCTCACGGACTTCTCCGGGGCCGCTGCGCTGGCCGTCATCCTGACGGTCATGGTCAGCATCCTCGTGGCCGTCTACCAGCGCGTCCTCAAGGCAGGAGGCCAACATGAAGACAACTAATCCACAGCACCGGCTGCTGGCGCTTCTTTCCATCCCGGCCTTCCTGTTCCTCGTCATTCCGACGGCGATTGTGGTGCCGGTCGCGCTGAACGACAGCCGCTACATCACCTTCCCGCCGGAGGGAATCTCCTTCGCCGCCGTGGCCGGATTCTTCGCCGACCGGGCCTGGACCTCCGCCCTGACGGCCAGCCTGCAGTCGGCGGCGATCGCCGTCGTGATCGGCGTGCTGCTGGGCGCCACTGCGGCGATCGGCCTGCACGGGCGCAAGTTTCCCGGCCAGCCCGCCGTGGTGGGTCTGATCCTCGCGCCGATGATCGTGCCGACCGTGGTGCTGGCGCTGGCGTTCTACCAGTTCTTCATCTCGATCGGCATGGTGGGCAGCATCGTCCCCATCGGCCTTGCGCACGCCGTGATCGCGACCCCCTATGTGTACCTGACCACCCGCGCCAGCCTCGCCGGGCTCAACCCGGCCCTGGTCCGGTCGGCGCAGAGCCTCGGGGCCGGACCGCTCTCCGTCCTGCGGCACGTGTATCTGCCCATCATCCTGCCCGGCCTGATCTCCGGGGCGCTCTTCGCGTTCTCGGTCTCCATCGATGAGACGGTGATGTCCCTGTTCATGCAGTCCCCGGGGGCCACCACGTTGCCGGTGAAGATGTTCACGGATATCCAGTTCAACCTGACCCCGAAGATCGCGGTGTCCTCCGCCCTGCTGGTCAGCGTCGCCACCATCGGGCTGCTGCTCCAGGTCTTGTTTGTCCTCAAGCGCCGCTCTTCAACCCGGATGCTGCCGCTGGCCGTGTCCGCACAAACGTAAGGAAAGTCGATGACCGCATCAGTGATTTCCGCGGGGCCCATTCCCGGCACGGGCAGGGCCGCCCAGGGCGCCATTGAGCTCCGCCAGGTCAGCAAGCACTACGGCGACGTCGTTGCCGTGGACGAACTGGACCTGACAGTCCAGCCGGGGGAGTTCGTGACCCTCCTGGGCCCAAGCGGCTCCGGCAAGACGACCACCATGATGATGGTGGCGGGGTTTGAAGAACACACCGCCGGAGCCATCCTCATTGACGGCAAACCCGTGGACATGCTGCCGCCCCGGGACCGCAATCTCGGTGTCGTGTTTCAGAACTACGCCCTGTTCCCGCACATGAGCGCGCTGGAAAACGTGGAGTTTGCGCTGCGCATGAGGAAGGTGCCGCGCGCGGAACGCCGCCAGCGCGCCGAGGAAGCCCTCGACCGTGTGGGACTGGGCAAGATGGGCGGGCGCAAGCCGCGCCAGCTCTCGGGCGGACAGCAGCAGCGGGTGGCGCTGGCCCGGGCGCTGGTCTTCAACCCGGCGGCCCTGCTGCTGGATGAGCCGATGGCAGCCCTGGACAAGCGCCTTCGCGAGCAGATGCAGGAGGAGATCAAGACCCTGCAGAAGGGCCTGGGCATCTCCGTGCTGTTCGTGACGCACGACCAGGACGAGGCCATGGCCATGTCGGACCGGATCGTGGTGATGCGGGACGGGAAGATCGTGCAGTCCGGCCCGCCGGAGGAGGTGTACAACCACCCCATGACCGACTGGGTGGCCAGCTTCCTGGGCGACACCAACCTCATCCCGTGCACCATCGTGGAGCGCAACGGCGAGGAAGCCGTGGTGGACCTCGGCGGGCTGGGGATGGCAAAGGTCCGGGACCGCGGGGCAAGCGGTGAGAACTACGCCGTCTCCATCCGCCCGGAGCACCTCAAATTCAGGACACGGGCCGCGGCGGGCAACGGATGCGCCGCGACCCTGGTGTCCTCCACGAATCTTGGCGCCACGGTCCGCCACCGCCTCACTGCCGGCGGCCACGACCTCCAGCTCCGTGAGCTGAGCTCCGACAGTGTCGCCGGGATCCGGCCGGACGAGGAGTTGTGGGTGGGCTGGGACGCGGACAAGGCCCAGCTGCTGGTCCTGGAGTCCTGACCGCGGGATGCTGTGACGGCCGGGCAGCTTCCGGCACCCCTCCGCGGGACATGCCCTCCTCCGGCGCCCAGGGATGGACATATGCCCACTATGTCCATCCCTGGGCCGCGCCGGGGGACGTGTCCATTCCTGAGGGGGGACATGTCCACTGCTGAGCGCCGGCAGGGGGCATGCCCTCGGCCGGACACGTTGACTCTGGCCGGCAGTACTCAGCCGAACTCTTTGATGAAGTCCAGGGCGGTTTGGGCGACCTCAGGCCAGCCGTGATCGATCGTGAGAGAGTGGCCGCGGTCCGGCAGCTCCTTGATTGCCGTGTGCGCCGAATTTCTTTTTTGACGCTTGTAGGACGCATTGGCGATGGCCCACGGCACGGTGTGGTCTTTCTCCCCGGAGATGATCAGCAACGGCCCCCGATCCGGATTCTTCGTGTCGACCTTGGCCTCGGTGAACGGGTTGAGGTTTGCGGTTGCAGCCTGGAACAGAGGCACGCCAGAGGCCGCGACATGAAAGGTGTCAAACAATTGACGGGCTTCGTCCTCGTCCAGGGCATTGGCCCAGCCGAAACGGAATTCGTCAAAAGTCAAAGACACTGCACGCTTTGCGTTGGCGGGATTCGCGATCACAGGCGCTGCTGACTTTAAGGCGGAGGCCGGCAGCGGCAGGACTCCCCGGAACGGTGCGGGATCGATCGCCACCGTGACTGCGGCGGCTCCGGTTCCGGCGATCCTCTGGGCGATGAGTCCGCCGAAGGAATGCCCCACGACAGCGGGCTTGATGGTGAGCTGGCCAATCGCGTCGAGGTAGTGGTCCGTGACTTGCCTGACCATCTTCTTGGCAAAGACCTCCGGGTCGCGTCTGGCCTCATCGACGCTTTCGGGATCATCGGGCCACGTGGGGGCGAGCGTGGTGTAGCCGTTCTCCTCATACAGGGCCCGCCACCGGTCCCAACTGCTGGACAGGAGCCACAGTCCGTGGACGAAGACGACGGGTTTGAGGCCGGAAGCGTTCGCCCGGTCCACCTGCTGTTGCTCGAGGTTCGTCATATCAGCCATGGCGCTCATCCGTTCGCGTGTGCATCGCGGGTCGTCGGTGGGGGACGCGGGGACGTCCTCCCGCAGGCACGAGTATGCCTGCGGGGCATGGCGAAGGCAATGCCTTTGCTGAATACCGGCACGGGCTGCGGGCCACGTGGCACCCGGGGTACGCCTTGCCGGTCAGCGACGCGGAGTGCAGCCATGGTTTGCGGTCCGCCACGCGCACCGGGCCCCAAACCCGTGGCTTGTCAGGACCGGCCCTACAATGGTCTCGATGATGCCAGGACATATAGCAGCTGCTGACGGAAAGAACGTGCTGAGCATCAGTGCGGGCATCATCACATCCGTCTGGCAGCCGGGCACGTTTGTTGATGTCGACGATGCCAGGGACGCGATGCTGGCCGTAGCGCAGATCAGCGGCGGAATACCGATGCCGATGCTCTCCGAAATGACGGACGTGGAGATCAGCGCGGCCGCCAGGTACGAGTTCGCGCAGACAACAGGGGTTCTGGCGATTGCCGTGCTTGGATCGAGCACAGTGGATCGTGTGATCGCGGCGGCCATGAGCCGGCACACCCGCTACCCCCACGAATTCTTCACGTCCCGGGACGAGGCCATGGCCTGGCTGAACAACTTCACCTCCAGCGGCCAGTCCGGTGGATACACGGACGGCATATCCGCCCTGGCGTGACAGTGCCGGCCTGCCCCGGTTAGGCCTTGTCCACCGTAAAAGCCGCCCCGGCCTCCTTGACTTGCTGGTTGGTCGCGGCCCAGCTGGCCAGCAGCCGCAGCGCATCTTCCGACGCGGAGCCGGGCTCGGCGTTGTAGACCAGCAGGGACAGCCCGGCGTCGGCGGAGACGTCCATTGCCTCGTACATCAGGTGGAGATCCCCGACCACCGGGTGGTGCAAGTGCTTGAGCCCGGTGTAGTGCTGGCGCACGTTATGCGCCGCCCACAAGGTGCGGAATTCCTCGCTCCGCGTCGATAGTTCCCCGACCAGGTCGGTCAGCCCGCGGTCGTAGGGGTCCCGGCCGGCCTCGGTGCGCAGGATCGCGACGGTGTCGCTCGCCGCACGGCCCCAGTCCGGGTAGAAGCTGCGCGATCGTGCGTCCAGGAAGATGAACCGGGCATGGTTGGCCGGGCGGGCC
This sequence comes from Arthrobacter sp. 10T425, assembly GCF_056393985.1. Lineage (NCBI taxonomy): Bacteria > Bacillati > Actinomycetota > Actinomycetes > Micrococcales > Micrococcaceae > Arthrobacter > Arthrobacter sp. 10T425. The sequence goes on from NZ_JBFTGZ010000003.1 coordinate 60,942, forward strand.
GGACCCGCGTACATGTCCGAATACAGGGCATGGCCCAGCGGGTTGGCCGCAAGGATGTCCATGCGTCCGTTCCGCACAAAGGCGGGCGCGTTGGCGATGGCGTTCAGCGTCAGCTGAACGCTGCGCCGGACGGACTCCGCGGGACGGGGACGACGGCGGGTCCGGCTGCCCGGGGCCGCTGCCCGGGCCAGATCGAAGAGGTGGGCCCGTTCGGCGTCGTCGAGTTGCAGGGCCCTGGCCACAGCGTCCAGCACCCCCTCCGAAACGCCGGACAGGTTTCCCCGCTCCAGCCTCGTGTAGTACTCGACGCTGACGCCGGCCAGCATGGCGACTTCCCCGCGGCGGAGTCCGGGGACCCGGCGTTTCGCGCCGTAGATCGGCAATCCCGACTCTTCGGGGGTGATCTTGGCCCGGCGCGAGGCAAGGAACTCGCGGGTCGCCTCTCGATTATCCATGCCATCAACGTTAGGCCTTTGGGCTCTCTGAGGGAGGCCCTGCCAGTACCCCTATCAGCAGGGACTCCCTCACGGCTGCGTTACCGGGTTTGATGGATGGTGTTCCGTTGAACAACCCCCAACGATCAACAAGCAGGAGATTCATTGCCTACCGTCAACGCTTACGCATCACCGTCCGCGACCGAGCCGCTCGCCCTCACCACCATCGAGCGCCGCGACGTTGGACCGCACGATGTCCTGATCGAGATCAAGTACGCCGGGATCTGCCATTCCGATATCCACACTGTCCGCGGCGACTGGGGCCCGCAGACCTATCCGCTGGTTCCCGGCCATGAAATTGCCGGCATTGTCACCGAGGTGGGCACGGCCGTGACCAAGCACGCCGTCGGTGACCGGGTCGGCGTCGGCTGCATGGTCAACTCCTGCGGCGAGTGCGTCAACTGCCAGGCCGGCGAGGAGCAATACTGCCTCGCCGGGAACACCGGCACCTATGGCGCCGTCGACCGTGACGGCACCATCACCCAGGGCGGCTACTCCACCCACGTCGTTGTGACCGAAGATTTCGTGGTCACCATTCCCGAGGGCATCGAGCTCGACGTCGCCGCGCCGCTGCTGTGCGCCGGCATCACCACCTACTCGCCGCTGAACCACTGGGGCGCGGGTCCCGGCAAGAAGGTCGCGATCGTCGGACTCGGCGGACTCGGCCACATGGCGGTCAAGATCGCCCACGCCATGGGCGCCGAGGTCACGGTCCTGTCGCAGTCGCTGAAGAAGCAGGAAGACGGGCTGAAGCTGGGCGCGGACCATTACTACGCCACGAGCGACGAGAACACTTTCACGGACCTTGCCGGCACTTTTGACCTGATCATCAACACGGTCAGTGCCGCGATCGACATCAGCTCCTACCTGCAGCTGCTGACCCTCGACGGCGCACTGGTCAACGTCGGCGCCCCCGCGGAACCGCTCCCGGTGAACGCGTTCGCCCTGATCATGGGCCGCCGTTCCTTCGCCGGCTCGATGATCGGCGGCATCCGGGAAACCCAGGAAATGCTCAACTTCTGCGCCGAGCACGGCCTGGGCGCCGAAATCGAGGTCATCCCGGCCGCGAAGATCAACGACGCCTACGAGCGCGTCCTGGCCTCCGACGTCCGCTACCGCTTCGTGATCGACACCGCGACCCTGAACTAGGACGCAGCAGCGCACGAAGAACCCCGGGAGTGGGCGGACGCGGCCTCCGGTCGCGCCCGCCACCCGACAAAAACACCCTGTGAGGAAATGACAGTGGAAATCCAAGCCAGGAAGCCAAGCGTCAAGGGACCGGCGCAGATGTTCACCGGCGACGTCTGGTTTGACGTCGTCGCGGCCCCGCAGCCCGAACCGTCCCGCATGCGCGTCAACGCGGTGCACTTTGCCCCGTGCGCCCGCACGGCCTGGCACTCGCACGCCGTCGGACAGACCCTGCACGTCACCGAAGGTGTCGGCCTGGTCCAGGCCCGCGGCGGCGAAGTGACCGAAATCCGCCCCGGCGACACGATCTACACGCCGCCGGGCGAATGGCACTGGCACGGGGCCGCGCCGGACCATTTCATGACCCACCTCGCGATGTGGGAAGCGCCAGCAGAGGGCGCGGAGTCCGAGTGGGGTGACCTCGTGACCGACGAGGAATACAACGGTGCCAAGTAGCACGACCGCCAGGCAGTTAGCGCGGCTGCGCTAAAACATCCGGCGCTGCCGGTGCGGGGCCAGCCCGGGGGACTGGCCCCGCACCGGCACGCCGGGCACCGTGTGGGCTATTGCCCGGGGGCCCGGTACGACGGCGTCTTCTTGGCTGCCGCGTCGAGATCCTCTGCTGACATGAGCGGTTTCATGTGCAGGTTCACGGCGCCGGTGGAATTGATCATCAGTGACAGGGCGACGGCGTCGGCCTGGTCGGGGATATCGAAGACTCCGACAACGTCGGTCTCCCCGAAAGCGTAGTAGAAGCTTTCCAGCGAGCCGTCCACCGATTTGAGGGCTTCGACAACGGCATCACGCCGTTTGGTGCCGCCCTCACGCATGAGTCCCTTGATTCCGTCGCCGACGTAGTTCGCTTCGAACAGATATTTGCTCATCGTTTTTCCTATCCTGTGTTCGCCCGGGACATCGGCATCCGAACGTGTGCCCGCTCCCAACGATGGAAGGTCCGAGGCTGGCCCCAGAGTGGGGGTCTGCCCACATGCTAGGCCTTCCACTTCACCCTTACAACGGTTCATTTGCGGCCACAACCGGGCTCCGGGCGGTCCGGCACTACCGCCGGCCGGAGGACAGGAACATAATCGGCGTATCAACCCGTACGGACAATGGAGGCGATCGACGTGTCTGTTTATACGCTCGGAATCTGGCTGGTGCATCCCGGCCGCGAGAACGATTTTGTGCAGGCCTGGCGGGATCTGGCCAGGAAGACGAAGGAAGACTTTCCCAACGCCAAAGCCGTGCTGATGCACGATCGCGACGTCAAGAACAGATTCATCAGCACCGGCCCGTGGGAGTCCCTGGAACAGATTGAACAGTGGCGGGATTCTGCCCTGTTCAAGCAGGGCCTCGAGGCAATGAAGGACATGCTGGAGCATTTCGAGGCGCGCACCCTGGACGAGGCCGCGAGCATCGGGTGGGATGCGACCGATATGTGAATTTACCGGGAACCGGGTCGCCGCCGGCAGCGCGGCGCGCGTTCCCGCCGGCTAAGCGGCCTGCAGCGCCTCGAGTACGGCGGCCAACAGGACATCGTTCCGGCCCCAGACGGGGTCGAAGATTTCCACGTACCAGGCATCCGCCAGGACCAGGGCCAAGGTCTCGTTGGTCTCGGCTGCCCAGTCCCTGAGCTGGTCCTCCCCAACGGGCCCCTCGCTGCTGCCGAGCAAGGTCGCGACGTCGTCGTCCTGTACGGTCACCGGGATGGAGACGCTGCTCGCCTCGCCGGGGTCGTGGACGACCGTCACCAGGCCGGTCCGTGCGGACAGGGCCAGGAGTGCCGTCGCCGCCTCCGGGCCGCAGAAGGCCGTCACGTAGGCGCGCTGCGCGAGGCCCCCGGCCTGAACGCCCGGCTGCGATTCCTTGGTGAAGAGCCCGTTGCGGTTCAGCCGGGCGAGCTCTCCGGCGATGGCCGCGGTCTCCTCGTCGAACCCGGGCGCGAAGACTCCCGGCTGGTATTGGCTGTTGCCCTCCAGCCAACGGGCGGTCAGTTCGCCGGCCGCCGGGATCGTGGAGGCCTGCCGCCAGACTTCGCGGTCCGCGAGAAGCCGGCCGAAGCTGTCCCGTTCCGTCGTGAACCTGGCCTCTGACATTTAGGCCTCCTGTGCTGTGGGGTGCGGGGTGGACTGCGCCGTGAGATGTGGGGTGGGGTGCGTCTGCGGGGCGTGGTGCTGCAGGAGGACGGACAACCGTTCGCAGCTGATCCGCAACGCCTCCAGTTCACGCCGGCTGTAGTCCTCGATGATCGCACGGATCCGCTCGGTGAGGTGCTCGTCGTCGACCTCGAACTCATGGTTCAGCGTGACCACGGAGAGCCCGTCCGCCGGCAGGATCGCCCAGTCGCCGCCGAGCTCCCGGAACGGGGGCTCGAGGTCCAGCTGGTGGAACTGGGCGCGGTGGCTGGCGGTGTCAAAGACGCGCCAGCAGTGGCTTGAACTGAGTGAGCCGTTGGACACCACGGACGTGCGCAGCTCGTGGCCGGCGTCGTCGCCGCTGACGCGCTCCGAGTACACCGTCAGGCCCTCGAGGTAGGGCCAGTGTGAGGCGTCGCGCAGCATGCTGAAGACAAGGTCCGCCGGGGCGTTGATGCCGAGCCGGTGCGTGGTCCGGTGCGTTTGCTGGTGCGTGCTCACTGACAAGTTCACCCCTCCTGTGTCGTGCTGTCACCTTGCAGGTCTTCTATGCAGGCTAGGCCAGTTGCGGCCTGCCGTGAACAATTCCGTCCCGTCGCGTCACGCAGGGCAATCTTCGGTAACACAGGGCGTCCGCAGGCAGCGTCCGCGGACGCCGGATGAACGGGTATTACCGCCTGTATCCCTTGGTTTCACCCGGTTTCACGGCGCTTTGACCGGCTCTCCCGGGCCCCGGATAGTTGCTGGCACCAGCACCATTTCAGTCCACTCTCAAGGGGAGAACATGTCCAGTCTTTCTTTTAAATCAGGCGCCGCGGTCGCGTTGGCGGCCACCACTGTCCTGGGTCTGGCGGCCTGCTCCGATCCCGGCGCCGCCGCTGCCGGCGGCCCGTCGGCAGCGGCGTCGTCGTCCACCGGGGTGAAGCAGTTCAACCTCTCGCCGCAGCAGGACCGCGTCAAGGCCACGGTGGATGCCGCGGCCGCCGCGCTCGTCCCGGAAGCCATTAAGAAGGACGGGAAGCTGACCGTGGCGGTGAGCCCGTTTGCGGCGCCGCTGGCCGTTTACGCCACCGACAACAAGACCCCGGTGGGCAACGAGGTGGATATCGCCGTCGCTCTGGCCGAGTCCCTGGGCCTGGAGGCAGACATTGTCCCGACGGCCTGGGCCGACTGGCCGCTCGGCGTCGATTCCGGCAAGTACGAGGCTGTGCTCTCCAATGTCACCGTCACGGAGGAGCGCAAGCTCAAGTTCGACTTCGCCAGCTACCGTGAGGACAAGCTCGGCTTCTACGCCAAGGCGGACAGCAGCGTCACCAAGGTCGAATCGGCCCCGGACGTCGCCGGCAAGCGCGTGATCGTCGGTTCCGGCACCAACCAGGAGGCAATCCTGCTGCGCTGGGATGAGGAGAACAAGAAAAACGGCCTCAAGCCCGTGGAGTTCCAGTATTACGACGACGACTCCGCCTCCCAGCTCGCCATCCAGTCCGGACGGGCGGACCTCACGTTCGGCCCCAACGCCACGGCGGCCTACAAGGCGGCCTCCGACGCCAAGACAAAGCTCGTCGGCCTGGTCGACGGCGGCTGGCCGCTGAAGGCCAGCATCGCCGTCACCACCAAGAAGGACAACGGGTTTGCCGCAGCGGCCCAGGCCGGACTGAACCATCTGATCCAGGACGGAAGCTACGCCAAGATCCTGGACCGCTGGGGGTTGTCCGCGGAAGCCGTCGCGAAGTCGGAGCTGAATCCGGCGGGCTTGCCGAAGAAGTAGCCCGCCCTAAATCCAACGCGGGGTCACATCGCGCCCATCCCGGAGAGGATTATGGGCGCGATGTGACCCCGCGTTGGTTGAATGAACGGTGCCGAAAGCCAACGAATCCCCGCCGGGAACGTCTGCGGCGGGGATTCGTTGTGCCTGCGTGGTGAAGCAGCGGTGATCGTCTAGGCCTGTGCCGTGACCGAACCTGAATCGATGCCGGCCTCGACGCTGGCACCTGGGCGCACCGGGGTGGCCAGGCCGAGGTTCTCCCGCAGCGTGCTGCCCGCGTATTCCGTGGGGTACACGCCGCGCTCCTGCAGTTCCGGGACGAGGTGGTTGACGATGTCGTCGAGGCCGGACGGGATCAGCCACGGCGAGATGTTGAAGCCGTCGACGGCACCGGTCCGGGCATACTCGCTGAGCCGGTCCGCGACCTCGGTGTACGAGCCGGTGAAGGTGGAGTCGCCCCGGCTGGTCTTGGCCGAGACGAATTGGCGGATGGACAGGCCCTTCTCCGTGGCCTCGGCCCGCCACTGGTCGGTCAACTGGCGTGCCTTGGCGCCGTGGAATCCGCTGCCGCGCGTTTCGGAGGTTTCTTCGACCACGGGGTCGATGTCCGGCAGCGGGCCGTCGGGATCGTAGCCCTGCAGCTCCCGGCCCCAGAACTGTTCGAGGTACGCGATGGCCTGCTGCGGGCCGATCTGCAGACTGCGGACCCAGGCCTTCTTTTCGAGGGCCTCCCGCGGCGTGGCGGCGAGGATGAACTCGCTGGCAGGCATGATCTTCACGTCCTGGGCGCCGCGGCCGGCCCGGAGGGTGCGCTCCACGATGTCGCGGCGGAACTCCAGGGCGTCATCCAGCTGCGGGTGCGCGGAAAAGATGACGTCCGCCTGCCGGGCGGCGAAGTCCCTGCCCGCGGGCGAATCCCCGGCCTGAAACAGCACCGGCCGGTACTGGGCGCTGCGCGGCAGCCGCGGGGTGACGTCGACGGTGTAGTGCCGGCCGGTGTGGCGCACCCGCCGGACCGCGCCCTCCGCCGACCACCGCTCGGCGGAGGCTGAGCCCGCGACGGCGCCGTCGTCCCACGCGTCCCAGATCCGCTTGGCGGTTTCCACGAAGGCCTCGGCGTGGGTGTACCGGTCGGCGTGGTCCAGGTAGCCGCCGCGGCGGAAGTTGGCGCCGGTCCAGGCGTTGTCCGTGGTGACGATGTTCCAGGCGGCGCGGCCGCCGGACAGCAGGTCCAGCGTGGAGAGCCGGTGCGCCAGGTCTGCGGGGTCGTTGTACGTGGTGTTCTGGGTTGCGACCAGCCCGATGTTGGTGGTCACCGCGGCCAAGGCGGCGAGGGCGGTCTGCGCGTCGGGACGGCCGGCGACGTCGAGCGCGTGCGGGCGGCCAAGATGCTCGCGCAGCCGCAGGCCTTCGCCGAGGAAGAACGCCGCGAACAGGCCGCGCTCGGCGGTTTGGGCGATGCGCCGGAACGATTCGAAGTCGGTCTGGGAGCCGGACTCGGCCGCCTTCCAGACGGTTCCGGAGTTGACGCCCTGGAAGAACACGCCCAGCTGGAGCTGACCTGAGGGGATGAACCCGGACGCGGTGAATTCAGCGGCGGGGTGGGTGCCGTGGCTCATGGTGGGCTCCTTAGTTTTCCGCGCCGGGGGCGCTGGATGCGGCGGCGTAGCGGCTGGCTGGCCGTGCCAGCCCCAGCTGATCGCGGAATGTGGCGTCCGGGCTGGTGGGGGCGAGGACCCCGCGCCGGCGCAGTTCGGGCAGCACCAGCCGCGTCAGTTCCTCAAGATCCGTGTCCAGCACGGCGGGGTGCAGGCGGACCCCTTCGGCCCAGGCCAGCACCTCGGTGAGCAGATCGGTAAGCCCGGCCGCCGAGCCGATGAACTGTGCGCGCGGGCTCTGCCACGGGGTGTGGCCGTTCAGCCCGGCCAGCCGCTGGGCGGCGGCCTGGCCGCGGGAGTCCAGCACGACGTCGAGCTCGGCGATCAGCGCAGGCCCCTTCCCGCCGGCGGCGAGGCCTGCGCGCGTCGCCGCGAGCTCGGCGGCCAGGAGCCCGGGCGTCGGGGCCGAGACCAGCAGCGCGTCCGCTGCCCCGGCCGCAACGGCCTCCGGGGCGAGGAGCCCGGCCGGGGCCAGGACAGGCAGCTGGCCCTGGGGCGGCCGCGGAATGATCGACGGACCCTTGACGGAATAGCTGCCGTTTTCGACGTCGATGTAATGCAGCTTGTCGACGTCGAGGTAGCGCCCGGTGGGGACGTCGCGGATCACGGCGTCGTCCTCCCAGGAGTCCCAGAGCCTGCGGCTGACCTCGATCGCATCGGCGGCCTCGCGGGAGAGTCGGTCCCCGCGCACGGTGTCGCGTCCGACGGCGGCGGCATCGGCCGCGCTTGATGAAGCGGCTACCAGCCAGCCGGCCCGTCCGCCGGAGACGTAGTCGAGGCTGGCCAGCTGGGTGGAGATGTGGAACGGCTCGGTGTAGGCGGTGTCCACTTCCGGGATCAGGGCGAGGGAGCGGGTCACGGGGCCGGCGAACGCGGCGCGCTGCAGGGCGTTGAGCCGGGCCGCGGCGTCCGGGTGCCCGGGGGCCGGCATGCCGGGATCGGAAAACGTCGCTGCGTGGAATCCGGCGGACTCGGCGGCGAGCACGGCGCCGCGGAGGTGTTCCGGGCCCAGCACGGACGCGGGTGCTGTGCGGGACACCCGCCACGCGGCCGGGTGGCTGCCGGCGCCGTCGAGCTCCAGCAGGAGCAGGCCGAGTTCGCGGGGCCCGTTCTTGGCGGGATGGGTGCTCATGATGCGTCCTGTCGTTCGTAGGGGATCTGTTCGCCGGCCTCGATGGGCACCGGCAGGCGGTTCTCGGCCGGCGGCAGCGGGCACGTGGCGAGGTCTGTGTAGGCGCACGGCAGGTTCACCGCCCGGTTGAAGTCGAGCCAGACCGTGCCGTGGGCGCCCGGAGCCGCCACGGTGAGCGAGCGGTTGGCCGCGTAGGTGCTCTTGCCCGAGGTCGCGTCCGTGAAGAGGACAGACAGCGTGCCCGGAGTGTGGCCGTTGAATGCGGTGAGGCTCAGGTCCTTGCCGCGGAGCCGGAAGTGGATTTCCCCCGGGGCCTCGTAGACGTGGTGGATTCCTTCGACCGCCGCGCCCACGGTGGTGGGCCGCGGTTCGGCGAACGGGACGAATATTCCTGAAATGGCATATTCAGGGGTGGGGGCGTAGGCGGGCGTCCCGCGGTAGCCGGTGAGCAGCGGGTTCAGGGGATGCCGCGGCCGCACGACATAGCGGCCGCCGCGCTTGGCGAGCTCGATCACGGTATGGCCGGCGCCGGCATCCTCCACCCGCAGATTCATGCCGTCGCGCTCGGGAATCGGGCCGAGAAAAACTGTGGCTCCGGTCCCGTCGGCGTTCAGTTCCTGCCCGTCGCGAAGGACGCGTTCGCCGGCCCCCAAAGCCAGGCGGACTGCGCCGTCCTCGACGCTCCACGTGCCCGGCGCGCCGTCCAGCCGGGCGGGCGCGGCATCGAGCCAGTGCAGGTGGGTGACGGCGAGGAAGCCGTGGGGGCTGGCGCGGTGGCGTTCGTGCGCGGCATGCCAGTCCGCCCAGGCGGCTTCGAATTCCGGGTCGCGGTGGCGGTCGGGACGGCGGTCGGGACGAATGTCAGGACTGCCGTCGGTGTCAGTGGGCGTGGACATGAGAGCTCCTGTGGTGGGTGTGGTCGGCCGTGACGCGGGCGGCGGCGTCGGTCTCAGTAGTGCCGGCGAATGCAGGCCGGCCGGCGTACGGGTCGCCGTCGGCCCAGAGCGTGGTGGGCGCGGCGGCGCGGACGGCCGGAATGATTTCCAGGGCGAAGCGCTCGAGGATTTCCAGCTGCTGGGCGAAGGGCAGTGTGGTGGGCAGCGAGATGGACTGCAGGTCGTGGCCGTAGAGCGCGTGGTAACTGAGGATCTTGTCGATCACCTGCTCCGGGCTGCCCACCAGGGCCGGACCGTCGGCGACGGCGTGGTCGATGTCCCGGTAGGGGGAGTTGTTGCCGGGAACGTTCCGGCCGGTCGTGAGGGCCTCGTAGACCGGGCCGAATTGCCGCTTGGCCTCCTGCGTGGTGTCCGCGATGAACACCCCGCCCGCGCCCGATCCGGAGCCCAGGTACTGGTGCCGGGGATCGTGGCCGTGGCGTGCGTATTCCTCGCGGTAGTGGTCAATGAGCACCTTGTAGTTTTCCCGCGGCTGGATCGCGTTGGCCGTGAACAGCGGATCGCCCCACTGCGCCGCCAGCGCCGCCGAGGCCAGACTGGTGGCGGAGCCGTGCCAGACCCGCGGCGCCCCTGCGAAGGGCCGCGGCGTCGTGGTGGTGGGCTCCGTCAGCGCGGCGCGGAACCTCCCGGACCACGTGACGTTTTCCTCGGTCCACAGCTGGCGGAGCAGGGCATATTTCTCCGCGAGGAGCTCCCACTGGTCCGCCAGGTCCAGGCCGAACAGCGGGTACTGCAGCACCTCATTGCCCTTGCCGATCACCAGTTCCAGCCGGCCGCGGCTGAGCTGGTCGATCGTGGCGTAGTCCTCGGCGACCCGCACCGGGTCCAGCACGGACAGCACCGTCACGCCGCTTTGCAGCCGGATCCTGGTGGTGACGGCGGCGATGGCGGCGAGCACGGTGGTGGGGGAGGAGGAGATGAACTCACCCGCGTGGCGTTCCCCGACGGAGAAGCTGTCGTAGCCGAAGCCCTCCGCCCGGCGCGCGGTCTCCACCACCTGGTTGAGCCGGTCCGCGGTGGAGACGATCTCCCCGGTGACCGGGTTCTTCAGGTGCGGGATGATGTCGAGGACCTGGAACCTCACTGTGTTTTCCCTGTCTGGGCTGTCCCGAAGTTGCCCTCAGTGACGGTTGTGGACTCGGGAAGGGCTTCCTCGGAGAGTCCCCAGCGGTCCAGGACCTTGGCGTAGGAGCCGTCCTTGATCGCGGAGTTCAGGGCGTCCGTGATGGCCGGGGCCAGGCCGTTGCCCTTGAGCGTGGTGGCCGCGACCAGGGTCTCGGACGGCCACCCGGCGTTGACCTTGCCCACCACCTTGAGGTCGTCGCGGGTGTTTTGCCGGTACGTGACGGACGGGTAGGGCGCGAGGTTCAGGTCGGTGCGGCCGGAGGACAGCGCCAGGATGGTGTCGGCGTCGGAGGAGTAGTACTGCAGCACCGCGGGCGCCTTTCCCTTGGCCTCGAGCTCCTTGTTCCAGGCGATCAGGATCTTCTCCTGGTTGGTGCCCGAGCCCACCGAGATCTTCAGCCCGGAGATGTCATCGGAGCCCTTGATGTTGTAACCGGAGCTCTTCTTCGCCTCGAAGCCCATGTACGCGGCGCGGTAGCTGGAGAAGTCGAAGAGCTTCACGCGGGCGGCATTGATGCCCACATTGGAGAACACGGCCTCGAAGTCGCCGGACTGGGTCTTCAACGGCCAGTTCTCCCAGGAGGTCACCTGGACGTCCAGGTCCAGGCCCAGCTTGTCCGCGACCAGCTGGGCCAGGTCCACCTCCACGCCGATCGGGGTCTTGTCGTCCGTGGCGTGGAAGGACAGCGGAATCGCGCCCGCCGTCGTCGCGACGGTCAGCTTGCCGTCCTTGCCGATCAGCGCGGGGACCTTCGCGGCCAGGGATGCGTCCTTCTCGGCCCGGATCCGCTGCTGGTCCGGCGAGGTGTTGTAGACGACGCCGTTGCGGGCAGCCGTCGTCGCCGGATGCCCGCCGGACGCGGCAGATGCGCCGGGATCCGCGCAGCCACTCAGGGCCACGGTGCCGGACAGGGTGCCGATGAGGACGACGGCGGGAAGCGCCGCACGCGTCCGCCGGGGACCAGTACTCGCGCGGGCGGTGCGGAGGGCGGAGCTCATTGCCATGGGGTTCCTTAGATGTTGAAAGCGGGTTCGATGACTTTGGAGAAGAAGCTCCGGGTGCGAACTTCGCGCGGGTTGGTGAAAATTTCCTGGGGTGTGGCTTGCTCGACGATCTGGCCCTGGTCCATGAACACCACCGTGTCGGCGACGTCGCGGGCGAAGCCCATCTCATGCGTGACGATGATCAGCGTGGTGCCGGACCTGGCCAGCCCGCGGATGACGTCAAGGACCTCGTTGACCAGTTCCGGGTCCAGGGCCGACGTGGGCTCGTCGAAGAGCAGGATCTTCGGGTCCAGGGCAAGCGCCCGGGCGATCGCGACGCGCTGCTGCTGGCCGCCGGACAGCTGGCGCGGGTAGGCGCCGGCACGGTCCTTCAGGCCCACGCGGTCCAGCAGTTCCAGCCCGCGGTCGCGGGCCTCGGCCTTGGAGAGCCGGGGTTTTCCGGCCCGCGGCGCGACGATCGGTGCCTCGGTGACGTTTTCCAGCGCGGTCAGGTGCGGGAAGAGGTTGAAGTTCTGGAACACCATGCCGATCTCGGTGCGCTGCTTCAGGATTTCCTTTTCGCGCAACTCGTGGAGCCGGCGCCCGCGGACCTCGTAGCCCACCAGCGTGCCGTCGATCGCGATGAACCCGGCGTCGACCTTTTCGAGGTGGTTGATGGTGCGCAGGAGGGTGGATTTGCCGGATCCGGACGGTCCGACGATCACGGCGACACCCCCGGGCTCGACCGTCAGCGTGATGCCCTTGAGGACTTCCGCGGCGCCGAAGGACTTGCGGACCTTCGTGATCTCGACGAGGCCGCGGGTGGTTACGGCGTCCGTGGCAGCGGCCGCGGACGGGGTCTGGGTGGTCGTACGGAGTGCGGTGCTCATCGGGTGCCCCTTCCCTGGTTCGATTCCCGGGCGGCGGGCGTATGGACGGCGAGGAATTTGCGGGCCTTCTGCAGCGGGGTCAGGGGCAGCGTGCGGACCGCGCCCTTGGAGTAGTGCCGCTCGATGTAGTACTGGAAGACGCTCAGGACCGAGGTGATGACGACGTACCAGAGCGTGGCCACGAGCAGCAGCGGCAGGACCTGCTGGGTGCGGTTGTAAATGACCTGGACGGTGTAGAACAGCTCGGAATAGGCCAGGACGTAGACGATCGAGGTGCCCTTGACCAGGCCGATCACCTCGTTGAAGGCGGTGGGCAGGATGGCCCGCATGGCCTGGGGGAGGACGATCCTGGTGGAACGCCGCCAGGCCGGGATGCCCAGGGCGGTTGCGGCCTCGAGCTGGCCCTGGTCCACGGACAGGATGCCGCCGCGGATGATCTCGGCGGAGTAGGCGGCCTGGTTCAGGGTCAGGCCGAGGACTGCCGCGGCGAACTGGCTGATCAGGGTGGTGGTCTGCGCCTCAAAGAAGCGCACGTCCGTGAAGGGGAGCCCCAGGCTGATTTTCTCGTAGAGGTAGCCCAGGTTGTACCAGAGCAGCATCTGCACCAGCAGCGGCGTGGAGCGGAAAATCCAGGAGAACGTCCAGGAGACGGAGACCAGCAGGGGCGACGCGGACAGCCGCATCAGCGCCAGGATGAACCCCAGGATGAAGCCGAGCGCCCCGGAGATCGCCGTCAGTTTCAGGGTCTCCAGCAGGCCGTTCACGATCGACTGCGCCGTGAACCACTGCGCCACCACGCCCCACTCCCAGCGCGGGTTGGTGGCCAGCGACCAGGCAATGCCGGCCACGCCCACCGCGACGACGGCGGTGCCCACCCAGCGCCACGGATGGCGGGCCGGGACCAGCCGGTAGTCGGCGTAGTCGGTTGCGGCCTTGCGGCCCACCGAACCGGAGCCGACAGTTCCGGCCGGTGCGCGCTCGCCGGCGGGTACGGGTCCTGCGGGCCGGACCTCCGCGGTCTCGGGTGCGGATTCGATGCCGGCGGACGCCGGCTCCGGGGCGGACTGTGCCACCGGGGTTGCTGTTGAACTCATGCGCCACCTCGCTTCTTCCAGTTGCTGTGGGGGTAGTTGGCTGCCAATCTAGGGCCGTGCGAAAACGCGCGGCAAGGCGGCAGGTTGCATACGTTCACGCAGGTTCGCACGGCGTCACACGACGAATTCTTGCCTCGATTTACGCCGCGTTACGCGGGGTGAACGGCCGTGACCGGCGCCTCGACCGGCTCCATTTCGGGTGCCTAGCATGAGGGCTCCGCACCCGAGCCAGGAGACCGTCATGCCAGTGAATGCCCCATCCGTGGTCCTCATCGGCGGCGGCCCGCGCGCGGCCGGGCTGCTGGAACGCCTCGCCGCCAACCGGCCGGAGCTGCTCGACGGCGCCCTGCAGATCCACGTCGTGGAGCCGCACACCCCGGGTGCCGGCAGGATCTGGCGCTACGAGCAGCATCCCGGGCTGATGCTCAACTCCGCGGCGGCGGACGTCACGATGTTCACGGATGCCTCCGTCCAATGCGAGGGACCCGCGGTCGACGGCCCCGGCCTGGCAAAGTGGGCCGCCGGGGTCCTGGACGGGTCCATCGCGGATGTTCCGGAGCTGCCGGCGGAACTCCGGCGCCAGCTGGCCGCCCTCACCGGTGCCAGCTTCCCCACCCGGCAGCTGCAGAGTGTCTACCTGGAATGGTTCTTCCGCCGCTCCGTCGCCGCCCTCGGACCGGACACCACCGTCACCGTGCACCGGGACACGGCGTCCGCCGTCGAGCCGGTGCAGCATGAAGCCGACCAGGGTCCGGAACGCTACCGCGTCCGGCTGGCCGGCGGCGCGGTGCTGCCCGCCGACGTCGTCATCGCCTCCCTGGGGCACACGGATTCGCTGCCCAATGAGGAGTCTGCGGCGTGGGCCGGTTTTGCCGCCCGGCACGGCGCGTTCCACGCGGCGCCCAGCTACACCACCGACGTCGACTACTCACCCCTCGCCGCCGGCCAGGACGTGATTGTCTCCGGCATGGGCCTGGCCTTCGTGGACCTGCTGGTCCTGCTCATGGAGGGCCGCGGCGGCAGGTTCGAGGAGCTGCCAGGCGGCCGCCTGCGCTACGTGCCCTCCGGTGCCGAGCCGCGGCTGTGGGCCGGCTCCCGCCGCGGCGTGCCCTACCACTCCAAGATCACGTCCGCCCTGCGCGGCGACGCAGCAGGCGAGCCGGCGTTCTTCACGGCCGACGCCGTCACGGCGCTTCTGGATGCGCCTGGCGAGGTGGACTTCCGCGCCCAGCTGTGGCCCCTGATCGCCAAGGACGCCGGCTACGCGTACTACCGCGAGCTGTTCACCGGCTACCCGGAACGGGTCCGGACCGGCTGGCGGGAATTCGCCGAACGGTTCGCCGCTGCGGACTGGTACAGCCAGGAGCGCCGGCGGCTCGTCGCCGGGTCCGTCCCGGACGCAGGGCTCCACCTGGACCTCGAACGGCTGGACCATCCCTTCGCCGGCCGCGTTTTCGCCGGCCACGCAGACTTCCAGTCGGCGGTGGCAGCGTACATTGGCCGCGACCTTGAGCTGCGCACCGGGCCGGACCATTCGGAAACCCTGGCCCTGTTCACTTCCTTGCTGAAGTCCTACATGGACCTGGGCCGGCTGGTGCCGTCCGAGCGGCTGAACGCACGGTCGCAGCGGGAGGTCCAGGGCTGGTGGCACGGCTTCTTCAGCTTCGTCGACTCCGGGCCGCCGCCGCGCAGGCTGCGGGAGATGCTGGCGATCCACCGGGCCGGTCTGCTGCAGTTCATTGGCCCGGGACTGGAGATCGAGGCCGCGGAGTACTCGGGCCGGTTCGTCGCCCGCTCGGCCCAATCCGGGATCAGCGTGTCAGCGCCGGCCCTGATCGAGGCCCGGCTCCCGGCGCCGTCGGTGGCCCGCTCCGCGAACCCGCTGCTGCGCCAGCTGCACGCCTCCGGGCTCGGCACTGAACAGCAGCTCCTCACTGCCGACGGCACGCACGCGACCGGACGGCTCCTGGTGTCCGCCCACAACGAGCTCATCAGTCCGGTGGGGGAGCGGCGCGAACGGCTGTTCGGCGTCGGGCCCGGTACTTCCGGCTGGGGCGCCGGCGCCTTCGCCCGGCCCGGCACCAACGCCGCGCCGTTCCGCGAAAACGATGCCCTGGCCCGGCGAGTCCTGAAACTGCTGGCGAACCCCAACAACGGCCCGGCCGACAGCGGCCTGGCCAACAACGATCAAACGGACGCCGGCCGGGCGGTGCCGCAGGCCGCCGCCGGCGGAAAGGACCCGTCATGACCCCGTCCCCACCACACACCCCGCCCGTGGACACCCCGCCCGTGGACACCGCCGCGCTGACGGTCCTCAATCTCCCCATGAGCGATCCCAGGGTCCGTCCGCTCCTGGACGAGCTCGCGCTCGAATACGACACCCGCTACGGCAGCCTCTTTGGCCGCGGGGCCGCCGCGGAGGAACTCAACCGTTACCCGGCCGAGGAATTCGCCGCGCCGGGCGGGGCCCTGCTGATTGTGCGCGAGAACGGCGAATCCGTGGCCGGCGGCGCGTTCCGCCGGCACGGCCCGCAGACCGCCGAGTTCAAGCGGATCTGGACGCATTCAGCGCACCGCCGCCGCGGACTGGCCCGGTTTGTCCTTGCCGAGCTGGAGGCGCTGGCCGGCCGTCGCGGCTACCGGAAGGTCTACCTGACAACCGGCCCGCGCCAGCCGGAGGCGAAACACCTCTACCTGAGCACCGGTTACGAGGCACAGTTCGATCTCTCCGCCGACCCGGAAACCATCGGGCCGCTGGCATTCACCAAGGACCTGCCCGCCGCAAACCCCGCCGCGAACCCCGCCGCGCTGCTTGGTCGGTGTGGGCCGGGAACCGGCGCTTCGGGCTAGAGTTCACACAGGGGGTCTGCCCTAAAACAACGTTTTCACGAGCCGCCGCGGACCCGGCGGAGAAACAGCCGGGAGTCATCAGTGCGGCCTGGATCCAAGCCCACCATCCGCGATGTCGCGCAGACGGCCGGGGTCTCCCTGACCACCGTCTCCTATGTGCTCTCCGGCCGCTCCGGCGGTACCACCCGGATCAGCGAAGCCACCCAGGACCGGGTGCACGCCGCGGTCCGCGAACTTGGCTATGTGGCCAACAGTGCCGCCCGGGGAATGCGCCGGGGCCGGACGGAGCTGGTGGCCGTGGCCGTCCCGAACCTCGAGCAGCCCCGGGACAGGGCCATCGCCACGGTGCTGGCCAGGATCCTGCCGGAGCACGGCTACCAGTCGGTCATCCTGCTGGGCGGGAACTGGCGGCAGTTCATGCTCTCCGGCGGAGCCGACGGCGTGATCCACACCAGCGCGCCGAAGACGGACGACGATTCCGGCGCCATGGCAGAGCCCGCCGGCCGCGGCACGCCCCACGTGTTCATCACGGACGACGCCGGGCCCGGCAGCCTTGCTGTCCAGGACGGACACGAGGTGGTCCCCGCCGGCACGGACACCCCCGAGATCCTGGCCGGGCGCGCCGTCACTCTGCTGCTGGCACAGTTGCGGGGTTAGGACCCTTAGGCTTTCAGCGCGGCCTCCGGTGCCGTGTTCTGGGTTGCCGCGTTCTGCGCTGCGGTTTCCTGGGTTGCGGCCTCCCGGAGGGGACGGCGGGCCAGCCACGCGGCCACGATCGCGCCGGAGACGTTGTGCCACAGGGAGAAGACGGCAGACGGCAGCGCCGCCAGCGCGCCGAAGTGCGCGGTGGCGAGGGTGGCGGCCAGGCCGGAATTCTGCATCCCGACCTCGAAGGCGAGGGCCCTGCGCGCCTTGTCATCCAGGCGCCCCAGCTTGCCGGCCAGGTAGCCCAGACCCAGGCCGAAGCCGTTGTGCAGCACCACGGCGAGGAACACGATGCCGCCCGCGGCGACGATCTTGCTGGCGCTGCCGGCCACGACAATCGCGACGATCAGGGAAATCACGACGGCCGAGGCCCACGGCAGCGCGGGCAGGACCTTGGCCACGAGCTTCTTGAGGAAGAGGCGGGCCAGCAGTCCGGCGATGACCGGCAGGAGGACGGTCTTGACGATGTCCTGGACCATGCCCCCGGCGTCGATGTTCAGGTACGAGCCGGCCAGGAACAGCACCAGCAGCGGCGTCACGATCGGCGCGATCAGGGTGGACACGGAGGCGACGGCCACGGACAGGGCGACGTCGCCCTTGGCGAGGAACGCCATCACGTTGGAGGCGGTCCCCGACGGCGCGCAGCCCACCAGGATCAGGCCCACCGCAAGCTCCGGCTCGAGGTGAAGGCCGACGGCGATCAGCCAGCCGGCCCCCGGCATGATGACGTAGTGCGCCACAATTCCCAGGGCCACGGCCCAGGGCCGCTTGGCCACCGACGCGAAATCGGGCGGCGTCAGCGTCAGGCCCATGCAGAACATGATGATGCCCAGCAGGAAGGGCACGCTGGGGGCGAGGGGTTTGAACGCGCCGGGGAGCAGGAAACCGGCGAGCCCGGCCACCACCACAAGGACCGGGAAGACCGTCACCGCGATGCGGGCAACCTTTGCCTCGGCGGCGAGGGCGGGATTGGCCGGGACGTCGGCGACAGTGCCCGCGTCCCGGGCGGTATTCGAAGTTTTAGTTGCCTCAAGCATCCAAGAATGGTGCCACCGGCGTCCACGGGGTGGCCACTTCGTGACCACCTGTCGGACAAATATGTCAGATTTTTATGCCGCCGTGCGGGCAGGAGTCCGACGGGTAGGGTTCATTGCGTGGGTGAGCCCGAAAAGGCGAACTCCCCACCCCGGCGCGACGCAGCGCCCACCTTCCCTGAATTCTTCACATTCTTTGACATCTGGAGGCCGTTCGGCCTCCTTGACCACGAACGGAGCCAGCGATGGCCACCAGTATCGACGCGCAGGCCCCGGCCGCCACGCCCGCGCAACTGCAATCGGTCCGAGGCGCCTTGACGTCCCCGCGACGGCTCAAGACCGAGGTTTTGGGCGGCCTCGTGGTGGCACTGGCTCTGATTCCTGAGGCGATCGCCTTCTCGATCATCGCCGGCGTGGACCCGAGGATCGGGCTCTTCGCGTCCTTCACGATGGCAGTGACCATCGCCTTCGTCGGCGGCCGTCCGGCGATGATTTCTGCGGCCACCGGCGCCGTCGCCCTGGTGATCGCCCCACTAGTGAAGTCCCACGGACTGGATTACCTTGTGGCGGCGGTGATTCTGGCCGGCATTTTCCAGATCGTGCTGGGCCTCTCCGGCGTGGCGAAACTGATGCGGTTCATCCCCCGCCCGGTCATGGTGGGGTTTGTGAACGCCCTGGCCATCCTGATCTTTCTATCGCAGGTGCCCGAGCTGATCGGAGTGCCCTGGCTGGTCTACCCGCTCACCGCGCTGGGCCTGCTGATCGTCTTCGGCCTGCCCAGGCTCACCAAAGCCGTCCCCGCACCCCTCGTGGCCATTGTGGCCCTGACGCTCATCACGGTGACGGCCGCCGTCGTCGTTCCCACTGTGGGGGACAAGGGTGAACTGCCGGACTCGCTGCCCTCTTTGTCACTGCCCAACGTGCCGAACACGTTCGAAACGTTGCAGGTCATCTTCCCGTTCGCGCTGGCCATGGCCTTCGTGGGCCTGCTCGAATCCCTCATGACCGCGAAGCTCGTGGATGACATCACGGACACGCGTTCGGCCAAGACCCGCGAGGCCTGGGGGCAGGGCGTCGCGAACATTGTCACCGGCATTTTCGGCGGCATGGGCGGTTGCGCAATGATCGGCCAGACCATGATCAACGTCAAAGCTTCCGGCGCCCGGACCCGGATCTCCACCCTTCTGGCCGGCGTCTTCCTGCTCATCCTCGTGGTGGCACTCGGAGACATTGTGTCCCTCATCCCGATGGCCGCGCTCGTGGCCGTCATGATTTTCGTATCAGTTGCCACCTTTGACTGGCACAGCATCCGGCCCGCCACCCTCAAGGCCCTGCCCAAGAGCGAAACCGCCGTCATGGCGGCGACGGTGGTGGTCACCGTTGCCACGCACAACCTGGCAATCGGCGTCGGCGTCGGCGTACTCGTCGCGATGGTCCTGTTCGCCAGGCGGGTGGCCCACTTCGTCACCGTCGAGCGCACCGTGACGGAACACGACGGCGGCCGGGCCACGTATCGCGTGGACGGCGAGCTGTTCTTCGCCTCCGCGAATGACCTCTACACGCAGTTCGAGTACGCACTGGACCCCGAGCGCGTCGTCATCGACATGCGCGACTCCCACCTGTGGGACACCTCCACGATCGCCGCTTTGGATGCCATCACGGAGAAGTACCGGCAGCACGGCAAGAGCGTCGACGTCGTGGGCCTGAACCGGGCCAGCGCCCTGATGCGCGAACGCCTGGCCGGCAAGCTCGGCGCGGGGAACTGACGGGGCGGCGCGACCGGTCGGGCCGGTATTAGGTCACACGTTTGGGTCTTTTTGTTTGCCTTGGTGCGGCCTAGCGTGGATTTACGGCGCCGCCCGTCCGGGTGGCCGGAGCATGGAGGAAATCCAATGACGACGCACGTAGCCGACTGCAGCGTGAGCAATTGCTCCTTCAATGACCACTCCCACTGCAACGCGGCCGCCATTACCGTCGGCGGCGCCGCAGATCATGCCTCCTGCGCGACCTTCATAGACATCGGGGTGCACGGCGGGCTCCCCAAGGTGCTGGCCGACGTCGGCGCCTGCCAGCGTTCCGAGTGCACCCACAACGACCATCTGATGTGCAAGGCGCCCGAAGTTCATGTGGGTCCGGGCGTCGACAACGCCGACTGCCTCACCTACGCCCACACGTAGCCGCACCCGCCGTCCGCGTCCATCGAACATCCGCCCCGCTGGCGCTGAAATTCCCCACCTTTGGTCGCCGCACCCGGCGTGTCGGGCCGAACCGCCGGTGAGGACCGGCGTCGCTGGTTCAAAGGTGGGGAGAATCGGTGGTGGCAGAGGGCATCCGCTGAGGCAGGCGCGCTAGCCCTGGGTGAGCCGGTACCGTTCGATCTGCTTGAGCCGCCGCAGGAGGCTGTCGCGCCGGGGGTGCGGGACGGCGTCGGCCGGCTCGGCGGTGAGCTCGATGTGCTCGGTGCCGTACTGCCACAGCAGCAGGTCATCGAGGAGCCGGTCCGGGCCGGGGGAGTAGCGGTGGTCCAGGGCCTTGCGGACCTCGGTGATCCGGTTGGCGCTAAGCAGCCCGGCGAGCTGCATGGTCTGGTTGAGGCCGTGGGCGGCCATGAGCTCCGCGGCCCAGCCCCAGTCGTCGTCGACCTTCCGGTCCACGTGCGGCAGCAGGGTCCGCCAGACGTCGCGAATCCGGTTGGGCGTCAGCTGCGCGGCACCCTCACCGTCCATGTCCCAGTAGCCGCGGACCTCCTCGTAGCGTTCGTGCAGGTCCGAGAACGCGCTCTCCACGGTCTCCAGCATGGCGGCCGTCGCGGTGAACTGGCGGTCGAAGTGCGGGGTCCAGGCCCGCGGGTCCTCGGCCTTGAACCGGATGTCGTGCTCGATCTCGCTCCAGGCGTGGGCGAAGACGGTGCGGATCTGGCACTCGAAGAAGTAGCTGCCGTTCGGCGGGACGTCCGGGTTGAAGGCCAGCTGGTAGTCCTTGACGGCCTCGTTCTGGATGGTCCGCAGGATCAGGTGCCGGCTCGAGTAGCCGTATGTGCCGGACTCGATCGAGCCGATGTCCTTTTCCCGGTCCCCCCGGCAGTCAAAGAGCTGGCGCTGGCGCTTGATCAGATTCGCCACCACCGCGTTTTCCGCCGGCAGCTTCGTGATCACACGGATTCCCACCATGTCATTCAGGGTCCGGAACGGGTCCGGGAACTTCAGCACGGGTGGCCCGCCCGGCTCCAGCGGTTCCTCAATGCGGGAAATCTTCTCGCGGAAGGATTCAACGGTCTTGGTGCGTCCGGTGACGAACAACGGCGTGACTTCGGTGTCCTTGAGCATGGTCCGCAGCGTGAGCAGGACCTCCCGGGTGACCAGCTTCAGGGCAGGCCGGACCCGCTCGTACAACTCCACGTTCTCCTGCACGGAATCGCGCAGGCTCACGTCCAAACGGTCCCAGTTGCTCGCCATGGATCCAGCTTACGGCGCACCAACGACACCGGCCCGCAGGCTGGCAACGCCGGGCACGCCCGCAGGCAAGGGCGGCGCAGCAGGCATGGGAGGGGTCCGGCATGCGAGGGGTCCGGCCTGCGCTGGGCCGCTTGGTGCCCAAGGTAGGCTCAGCATATGGCTGAAATGCGGCGGCGGACTATGATCGCGGCCGCAGCGGCGGTGACTCTGGGGGCAGTCTCCGCCGCCTGTTCACCGGGCCCCAAGGAGGACGCTGTGAAGAGGCACAAGTACCAATATGGCGAGGACCCCAGCCAGTGGGGTGAGCTCTTCCTCCCGGATGTTGCCGCGCCCAAGGGCGTGGTGGTGGTGATCCATGGCGGGTACTGGCGTTCGCAGTACGGCGCAGAACTGGGGGAGCCCCTTGCCAAGGACCTCGCCGCGCACGGCATGGCGGCCTGGAACCTGGAGTACCGGCGGGCCGGCAACGGCGGAGGCTGGCCCAACACGTTCGCCGACGTCCTGGCCGGCATCGACAAGCTCGGTGAACTGGCCGACGAGCACGGGCTGGGACTGGACCGCGTGGTGGCCCTGGGCCACTCGGCAGGCGGCCACCTCGCCGTCTGGGCGGCGGGACGCCGCCGGCTCGCGGGGCTTGGTGCCCCGGACGCGGACCGCCAGCTGACGCGTCGGGGCGACGACGACGGCGCGGTGCAGCTCACCGGCGTCGTCAGCCAGTCGGGGGTACTTAACCTCGCGGCCGCCGAGCGGCTCAACCTCAGCAACGGCGCCGTCAGCAACTTCCTGGGCGGCTCATCGGAGAAATATCCCAAACGGCATAAATTTGCCGACCCCATGAGTGCGGTACCGCTGGGCGTGCCCGTATATGCCGTTCACGGCACGGAGGACGATACCGTGCCGGTGAGCCAGTCCGAGACCTACGCCGGCGCAGCCAAGGCCGCCGGCGCGCCGGTCCAGCTGCTCAAGGTCCCGGGCGACCACTTCGCGCTCATCGACCCAAAGGCACCCGCATACCGGAAATGCCGTGAACTCGTGCAGCAGCTGCTGGTCTGAAGTCCGCCCGGCGGCCGGGATGGGGGCCCCGGTGTCCCCGATGGCATCCCCTGGCCGGCGAAAGCGAATAGACTGGAGCGCAGGTGCGCCGGGAAGTCTGGTCGGCATAGTTCCGTCGACCCCATTTTGAGGACCCCATGAGCGCCCTGCCCCCTTCGCCGACACCCTCTTCACCAACACCGCCTCCTCCTTCGCCGCCCCGCCTCACCATTTTCGGCCGGGGCAGCTATGCCGAGGCCCTGCGGATCGGCAAGATCCTCCGCAAGGAAACCGTGGGCGGCGCCCTGCTGGTCGCCGCGGCGATGGTGGCCCTTATCTGGGCCAACTCACCGGCCTCGGAGAGTTACTTCGCACTGCGCGACTTCACCATCGGCTACGCGCCCTGGCATCTGGACCTGAGCCTGGGCGCCTGGGCCGCCGACGGACTGCTGGCCATCTTCTTCTTCCTGGTGGGGCTCGAACTCAAGCGCGAGTTCGTCGCCGGCGACCTGCGCGAACCGAGCAAATCCGTGGTTCCGGTGGCCGCCGCCGTTGGCGGTGTGGCCGTTCCGGCACTCATCTACGCGGCCATCAACCTCTCCGGTCCCGAAACGCTGCACGGCTGGGCCATTCCCACCGCCACCGACATCGCCTTCGCTGTCGCGGTGCTGGCGCTCATCGGTTCCCACCTGCCCAGTGCGCTGCGGATCTTCCTGCTGACCCTCGCCGTCGTCGACGACCTCCTGGCCATCGCCATCATCGCGATCTTCTACACCAGCGATCTCCACCCCGAGCCGTTCCTGCTGGCCCTGCTCCCGCTGGGCCTCTACACGTTCCTGGCGCACAAATACCGGCGGTTCTTCGGCACGCACGCAGCCGCAGCCTGGGTGATCCTGCTGCCGCTCGGCTTCGCGACGTGGGCCCTCGTGCACGCATCAGGCATCCACGCCACCGTGGCCGGGGTCCTGCTCGGATTTGCCATTCCCGTCAAACGTTCGAAGGCCAGCGGCGGCCCTGAAGCCGGCCCGGGCCTGGCGGAGATTTTCGAACACCGGTTCCGCCCCATCTCGGCCGGGATCGCCGTCCCGGTCTTCGCGTTCTTTTCCGCCGGGGTGGCCATAGGCGGCTGGCAGGGCCTCGGTGCCGCCCTGACGGACCCCGTGGCGGTGGGCATCATCGTGGCGCTGGTTGCCGGAAAGCCGGTGGGCATCCTCGGCACCACATGGCTCATCACCAAAGTCACGCGGGCCCGCCTGGACGGGTCCTTCAAGTGGATTGACGTCTTCGGCCTCGCCATCCTCGCCGGCATCGGTTTCACGGTCTCGCTGCTGCTTGCCGAGTTGAGCTTCGGCCAGGGCACTGCGCATGAAGACCACGCGAAGGTAGGGATCCTCGCGGCCTCACTGCTCGCCGCGCTCCTCGCCACCACGGTGCTCCGGACACGCAACCACCAGTACCGGCGTGCGGAGGAGGCGGAACAGGTCGACTCGGACCACGACGGCATCCCGGACGTCTACCAGCAGGACCGCCCCGCAGGCTAGGTTGGCAGGCCAGGCCGACGGGCTATATTTAGGGGTGTGGCGGGAGGGGCCGTCCGGAGGGTCAATGATACCCCAAGGGGTATCATGATTGAGCTGGAATACGCGCGCCGGGCCGTCTGGCGCCCGCGAAAGGAACAGGCATGAAGAGCATTTCCGTCAAGGACCTGGCCGCCCTGGGCGATGCCACCGAAATCGTCGATGTCCGCGAGGAAGACGAATACGTCGCCGTCCGCGTTCCCGGCGCCCGGAGCATCCCGCTCTCACGGTTCGTCCAGTCCCTCGCCGAGGTCCCGGCCAGCGGCACCGTCTACGTCATGTGCGCCGCCGGGGGCCGCAGTGCCCAGGCCGCCACCTACCTGGAGGACCAGGGATACGACGCCGTCAACGTAACCGGCGGGATCATGAAGTGGCAGGACGAGGGACACCCCGTCAACCGGGGCTGACCTTCAAGGGCTGACCGCACCGGAGGGACCATGGAAGTCATCGTCATCGAGACCCCGCAGCTCGGGGACCGCAGCTACCTGGTCCACGACGGCTCGGTGGCGCTGGCGATCGACCCGCAGCGCGACACGGACCGCATCGAGGCGGCCGCCCGTGACGCCGGGGTAGCCATCACGCACGTGGCCGAAACGCACATGCACAATGACTACATCACCGGCGGGCTGATCCTGGCCCGCGCCCACGGCGCCAGCTATCTCGTCAACGCCGCGGACGCCGTCGGGTTCGAGCGCACTCCCATCACGGACGGCCAAACGGTCCGCGTGGGCTCGCTTACGGTCAAGGCGGTCGCCACGCCGGGGCACACGCATACCCACCTGTCGTTCATCGTGGACGACGGCGGGAAGCAGGCCGTCTTCTCGGGCGGCAGCCTCCTGTATGGCTCGGTGGGCCGCACGGACCTTGTCGCCGAGGCGGACACCGTTGGCTTGACCCACGACCAGTACGCCTCGGTCCGTCGCCTCGCCGCCGAGGCCGGCCCTGACGCGGCGCTGTTCCCGACCCACGGATTCGGCTCGTTCTGCTCCTCCGGACCCGCCAGCGGTGCCCGGTCCTCCACCATCGGCGAGCAGCTTGCCGCCAACCACGCCCTGACGGACCCCGATGAGGACCACTTCGTCCGCCAGCTCATCGCCAACCTCACGGACCACCCCTCCTACTACGCGCACATGAGCCCGGCCAATGTCCGGGGCCCGGGCCCTGCCGAGCTGGCCGTTCCGGCATCGCTCGATGCCGCCGAACTCACCCGGCGCCTGGACGGCGGCGAGTGGGTGGTGGACCTGCGCCGGCGCGTGGCGTTCGCCAACAGCCACCTCAAGGGCAGCGTCAGTTTTGAGTATGGCTCCGGCTCCAGTTTCACCACCTATCTCGGCTGGGTGCTGCCGTGGCGCGAACCGCTGACCCTGGTGGGCTCGCGGGAAGACGTTGAGAACGCCATCCGCGACCTCTCCCGGATCGGCATCGAATCCCCCGACGCCGCGCTCGGTTCCGAGCCGCACGCCCTCGCCCCGCAGGCCGGCCTCGCCTCCTACCCGCGCGTGGGCTGGGACGGCATGCTCGCCGGCCGGGCGCCTGAGGACACCGTTCTGGACGTGCGCCGGGCCGACGAATTCGCCGCCGCCCGCGTGGTGGGCGCGGTCAACGTGCCGCTGCACGAGCTGTTGCTGCGCCTCGGGGACATTCCCGCCGGGAAACTTTGGGTGCACTGCGGCTCCGGGTACCGTGCCGGGGTCGCCGCCAGCCTCCTGCAACGGGCAGGCCGGGACGTGGTCCACATCGACGCCAGGTTTGCCCATGCCGCGTCCGCGGGGATCGCGCTGGACACCACCGCAGCCTGAGCGCCGGCAGTGACGCCGGCAGTGGCGCCGGCAGGGCGGAAGCGGGTGGGGGCGCAACACACGGCACCGGAGCGCATTCTCTGGCAGAGTATGGTCATGCTCACAGTTATTGGCGAGGGGCTGGTTGATGTTGTCCAGCGGTCCTCCGGCGTCCAGGCCCATGTCGGCGGCAGCCCCCTCAACGTGGCGGTGGGGCTGGCGCGGCTGGACCATCCGGTCCAGTTCATCGGCCGCTACGGCCGCGATGCGTATGGCGAGGCCCTGGCCGCGCACCTGAAGTCGAGCTCCGTGCTGCTCCCGCTGGGACCCGACGAGCTGCCCACCAGTGTGGCCTCCGCCCTGATCGACGACGCCGGCGCCGCCACGTACACGTTCGACCTCGCCTGGGAGCTTCCCGGCGTCGCGGCGCGACTGCCGTTCCTGCTCCAGGGAACCACGCTGCTGCACACCGGTTCGATCGCCACCATGCTGGCGCCGGGCGCCGCCGACGTGTTTGCCGCCGTCGAGCGCGCCCACCCGTCCGCCACCATCAGCTTCGACCCCAATTGCCGTCCCAGCATCATCCCGGACGTGGACTACGCCCGCGGGCAGGCCGAAAAGTTTGTGCGCCTCGCCGACGTTGTGAAGGCCTCCGACGAGGACCTCGAATGGCTCTACCCGGGCGTGGACCCGCTGGACTCGGCCCGCCGCTGGCAGGCGTTGGGCGGTTCCGAAGGGCCGGCAATGGTGGTGGTGACCCGCGGCAGCAAGGGGCCCTGGGGCATCAACGCCGCCGGTGAGGCGCAGTTCCCGGCCCCTGAGATCAACGTCGCGGACACAGTCGGCGCCGGGGATTCCTTCATGGCCGCGCTCCTGTCCGGCGTGGTGGATCTGGGCCTGGACGGGGCACAAAACCGCAAGGGCCTGCGCGAACTCTCCGCCGAAAGCCTCCGCGATGTCCTCGCCCATGCCTCCCGGGCAGCGGCGGTCACCGTGTCCCGCGCCGGCGCGAACCCGCCCACGCGCGCGGAACTGGCACGGATGGAAATGGGGGCCCAGCCCCTGCAGTGAGTGAAAGGCAGCCATGACACGGCACGATGTTCCGGTGTTCCCCGTCCGCAGTGAATCCTACGCGGAGGGCCAGACGCTCCCGGCCGCCCAACGCAGCGGCAAAATGCGCGCCGGCGGCCAGGACGAATCCCCGCAGCTGAGCTGGAGCGGCGCCCCGGCCGGCACCAAGGGCTACGCGGTGACGATGTTCGACCCCGACGCCCCGGGGCGCGGCGGCTTCTGGCACTGGGCCGTGCTGGACATCCCCGCCGACGTCACGTCGTTGCCGGCAGGAGCGGGCGCCGAGGGCGGCAGGCTCCTTCCCGCGGGCGCCATCCAGTTGAAGAACGACGCCGGATTCCATGGCTACCTGGGCGCCGCACCGCCCCCCGGACACGGGCCGCACCGGTACGTCATCACCGTCCACGCGCTCGACATCGCACCGTCCGGACTCAACGAGCACACCGCTCCGGGCAGCCTGGAGGCGAAGCTGGCGCAGCACACCCTGGGCCGGGGCACGCTGACCGGCATCTTCGAACGTCACTGAGCCCGCCGCCGCCTGTCGCCCCTGTCGCCGAGTTCGCCGGAACCTCCCCAGTTCGCCGTGATTGTCCGGCGAACCCGACGCGGTCCGGCGAACTCGGCGAATGCGGCCGCGAGGGCCTGCCGTCCCGGCGCACGTAGACTGGCACTATGCGGCTGGTAGCAAGTGACATTGACGGAACGATCCTCGGCCATGACGGCAAAATCAGCGACCGGACCGTCCGCGCGTTCCACGCCTGCCGCGACGCCGGGCTGGAACTGGTGTTCGTCACCGGACGGCCGCCGCGCTGGCTCCACCCCCTGCAGGACCAGTTGGGGCATACCGGAACGGTCATCTGCTCCAACGGCGCCGTCGTGTGGGACCTCGAGGCCGACCGCCTGCTCTCGGCGCGGACACTGGACCTCGACGCCATGTTCGAGGCCCGCCGCATCATCAAGCGGCTGCGTCCGTCCGCGCTGTTTGCCGCCGAAACCCTGACCGGCTTCCATCTGGAACCGGGCTTTATCGAAAACGGCTCGAGCGAACTGCTCGCGGAATTCACCCCGGCCCCGCTTCACACCACCCTCACGGAGGCGGACGCCGTGGCGAAGTTCCTGGCCATTGTCCGCGAAGGCACCGCCGATGAGTTCCTGGCCGAGGTGACGCCCGCCGTCGCCCATCTGGCCGCCGCGACGCACTCGGCGCCGAACATGGCCCTCCTCGAGCTGTCCCTGCCAGGCGTGAACAAGGCCGTGGCCCTGGCTGAATATGCGTCGTCCCTCGGCATCGGCGCCGCGGACGTGGTGGCATTCGGGGACATGCCCAACGACATCGAGATGCTTCGCTGGGCCGGGCACGGCTACGCGATGGCCAGCGGCCACCCGGAAGCGATCCGGGCCGCCGGCCGGCAGGCCCCGCACTTCGACGACGACGGCGTCGCCCAGATCCTCGAGTCAAAGCTCGCCGAACTCGGCGTCCGGCTGCCCTAAAACCCCGCCCAGGTCCCCACGCCCGCCCCGGACCAGGTCCCCCCACCGGTCGCCCGGTTCCCGGCGGACACCGGATTCCCAGCTCGCGGTCAACTGGCGTTCACCTTGGCCTCCTAGGCTGGAAGCTCGCGACGAAACGTTTGACCGAGAATGGGGACATCATGGCCAGGCACCGACTCAACAACACGGACGAACAACCCCTGCACCCGGTGGAACCGGACCGGCACTGGAGGCAGCTGCGCCAGGGCGACCGCGTCAGCGTCCGGCTCGCCCCGGGCCTTGAGACCGGCGGGCTTGTGGACGCCGTGACGGCTGACCACAGCGTGGTCTGGGTCGACCTCGACGGCGGCCGCGGCCGCACGCTGCTGCACTGCAGCGACGGCGTCGAAATCCGCCAGCAGGCTCCTGACAGCCCGTCCCACTGAGGCCCACTGAGGCCCGCTGACCCGGCCCCCGCTGACCCGGCCCGCCAGTACCGGCCCCCAAGCCCCGGTCGAATCCCGGTCCCGGCAGACCAAGGTACGCTTCAGGA
The DNA here is from genome assembly GCF_056393985.1 of Arthrobacter sp. 10T425. Classification (NCBI taxonomy): domain Bacteria; kingdom Bacillati; phylum Actinomycetota; class Actinomycetes; order Micrococcales; family Micrococcaceae; genus Arthrobacter; species Arthrobacter sp. 10T425. The sequence goes on from NZ_JBFTGZ010000003.1 coordinate 89,888, forward strand.
GTGACTGACCTGCACCCCTACTTTGCCCCTCGCGGGGATCGCGACGGCGGCCCGGAGGGCGCCGCCACCCCGGCCCCGGGCGGTTCCCGGGCGCCGCTGGCGCTGGCCCACCGGGGCTTCTCACTGGACGGGCTGGAGAACTCGATGGCCGCGTTCCGCGCCGCCGTCGACCTCGGGTTCCGGCATCTGGAGACGGACGTGCACACCACGGCCGACGGCGTGTTGGTGCTCTTCCACGACAAGACCCTGGACCGGATCACGGAGGGCCGAGGCCAAATCGCTGACCTTCCCGCCTCAACCGTGGCCCGGGCCAGGATCGGCGGGACCGAACCGATCCCGCGGTTCGATGAGTTGATCGCTGCCTTCCCGGACGTCCGGCTCAATATCGACGTCAAGGACTGGAACTCCGTGGGCACCCTGGCCTCGGCGATCGAACGCCACGGACTGCACGACCGCGTGCTGGTGGCCAGTTTCTCGGACCGGCGGCGCCGGGCAGTGCTGAAGCAGCTGAGCCGTCCCGCCGCGAGCTCGGCCGGCATCGTGTCCAACGCCGTGTTCGTCCTGCTGGGCCCCGTGCTGCCGACGCCGCTGATGTCCGCCGTGGTGCGCCGGGCACTGCGCGGAGTCCACGCCCTGCAGGTCCCCGTCCGCTACGGCGCCGTGCCTGTGGTGACGCCGGGCTTCATCCGGCGGGCACACCGGCACGGGCTGCAGGTCCACGTCTGGACAATCAACGAGCCCGCGGAAATGCACCGGTTGCTTGACCTTGGCGTCGACGGGATTGTCACGGACCGCGCGGACCTGCTCAAATCGGTCCTCCAGGAGCGCGGGACCTGGTCCTGAAGGGTCGCTCCGCTCAGGCGGAGAGTTCCATCATGAGTGGCGGCAATTCGTCGGTGAGCTCCCGGGCGAGATAGCCCAGGCCGCCCAGCCGGCTGGCAAGGCGGTCTCCGGCCGCAGCATGCAGATGCGTTCCCCAGCAGGCGGCCTGCGCGTTGCCCGTTCCCCTGGCGCGGAGGCCGGTGATGGCGCCGGAGAGGACATCCCCGCTGCCCGAGGTGCCCAGCCCGCTGTGCCCTGTGGTGATCTCCCAGAGGCCGGCCCCGGACGTGGCAGCCCTGCCGGTGCTGCGGGGTTCTGCGATGGCCCCCTGACACGTGACCACGGCCCCGTATTTGTCGGCAACCTCAGGGAGCTGGCGGTGCAGGTCCTCGACCTCCCGCCCGAGCAGGATGCCCGCCTCCGTGACGTTCGGGGTCAGGATCAGCCGGCCGGCCCACGGCGCCAGTTCGGCTTCGAGCTCCGGGACGCTGGCCAGGGCAAAAGCATCCAGGACAATGCACGGCGGGCTGCCCGGGGTGGCCTGAAGGAGTTCGCGCAGCAGCGCCGTGGTCTGGTCCTTGTCGTCCAGGCCCGGCCCCACCAGGACGGCGTCGGCGGTTTCCAGCTCGGCGGCCAGGGACCCGGCGGCGGAACCGACCACGGTCCCGGCCGTCGTTTCCGGCAAGCCAAGGACGCCGGCTTCGGGCAGGGCGATGGCGAGCGGCACCGCCACGGACTCCGCCACGGCCAGGGTCAGCCGGCCAGCGCCCGCGCGGAGGGCGGCGACGCCGGCGAGCAACGCCGCTCCGGGCGTCTTGCGCGCGCCGCCGATCACCAGCACGGAGCCGCGGTCATCCTTTCCGGAGCCGCCGTCGGGGAGCGGCCAGGCCCGCAGCAAAGCAGGGGTGACGGCCTCGGCCTGGGGGCGGCGTTTCGCTTGCCGGGAGTTAGCGGGGGTGGACATCGGCGTCTCCCGAGTGCTGGGTTACCGGGACACCTTCGCTCGTGAGGTGGTCGGCCATATTGAACCCCTCCAGCTGCCATTCCCCCCGGCCGCCGGGCCGGATGAAGCGGCTGACGGAGGCGTTGAGGATGGTGGACGCGGCCGCGATGTCCAGCAGCTGCTCCTCCGAGAGCCCCTCCAGGATGTAGCGGATGAGCAGGATCACGGCATCGTGGCAGACCAACAGGACGCCCCCGCCCGGATGCCTGGTGTCGAGGTCGGCGAGCAGCGAGCGAAGCCGCAGCACGACGTCCGCCCAGGACTCGCCGCCCGGGGGCCGGTAGTAGAACTTGCCGAGCCACCGCCGCCGGCCGGCCTCCTCCGGGAGGCGGGCTTCCACCCCGGCCGAAGTGAGCATGTCCAGGATGCCGAGCTCACGGTCGCGCAACCGCTCATCGATCAGGATAGATGTTTGCCAGCCGCCGGTCTGGACGGCGAGTTCCGCGGTCTGGCGTGCGCGCAGGTAGGGCGAGGACCAGACTGGCGTGCGCCGGCCGTCCGGGTAGTCCGCGAGGAGTCTGCCCAGGGCCAGCGCCTGCTCCCGTCCCGTGTCCGACAATCCGACGTCCGCGTCCCGGGCCGGGACGTCAATGACATGCGCGCCGGCCTGCTGAGCCAGCGTGGCGGCAACGTTGCCCTGGCTTTCACCGTGCCGCACGAGCAGTAACTCGCTCACGCCCGGAACGCCGTGTCCATAGTGGCTCACCGTTCCCCCTATCCGTTGCTTTCCAACGTCGTCCTCTGCCGGGCGGGCCCGGGCTGGAATATGTGTGGCAGAAAGGTTACTCCCGGTGGCGCGGATTTGTCCCTGCACCGAGGCGAGCAACATCCGGGGCCGCCGGGCTGGCAGGATAGAGCCATGCGCATCCTCATCGCCCCGGACAAGTTCAAGGGCTCCCTCACCGCCGTCGAAGCCGCCGCGGCCATTGCCGAAGGCGCCCTGCGCGTCTACCCCGAGGCCGACGCCATCCAGTTTCCGGTGGCCGACGGCGGCGAAGGGACCCTCGAGGCGGCCGTCGCGGCCGGCTATGAGGAACGGCTCAACGCGGTCGTCGGCCCGATCCTGGCCCCGATCGGTGCCGCGTGGGCCATCCGGGCGGATGCTTTCGGCGGGGCCACCGCGGTGATTGAAACGGCGCAGGCCTCAGGGCTGGCGCACATGGAGCCCACACCGGCCAACGCGCTGCGCGCCCACAGCTACGGCTGCGGCCAGCTGATCGCCGCCGCACTGGACGCCGGTGCCACGGAAATCGTGCTGGGCGTGGGCGGTTCGGCCATGAGCGACGGCGGCAGCGGGGCCCTCCGCGCCCTCGGACTCAAGCCGTTGGACGCCGCCGGCAACGTGGTGCCGCTCGGCGGAGGGTCGCTTGCCGACGTCGCGTCCGTGGACGTCAGCGGCCTCGACCCGCGGCTGGCCGGGGTGAAGTTCCGGATCGCCGTCGACGTCCAAAACCCGCTGTTCGGCAGTGACGGCGCGGCACACGTGTTCGGACCGCAAAAAGGCGCCGACGCCGATGCGGTGGAACTGCTCGACGCCGGCCTGCGCAACTGGGCTTCGGTCCTGCGCCAGAGTACCGGCCGGGACGTCAACGTGCCCGGCGCCGGGGCGGCCGGCGGGTTCCCGGCGTCGTTCCTGGCCTTCAGCACGGCCGCCCTGGAAGGCGGCTTCGAGCTGGTGGCCGGCCTCACCGGGCTGGACGCGAAACTCGCGGTGGCTGATTTGGTCATCACCGGGGAAGGCTCCATGGACAGCCAATCGCTGACAGGCAAGGCGCCGATCGCCCTCGCCGATGCCGCCCAGGCCCTCGGCATTCCGGTGGTCGTGGTGGCCGGCCGGATCCTCGTCACCCCGGAGGATCTTGCCCGCCACGGCGTGGTGGCCGCGGCGCAGCTGCTGGACGTCGCCGGCAGCCCCCAGGACGCAGTAGCAAACGCCGCAAAGTACCTTACCTGGGTCACCAGCCAGGTCCTCGAAGGCGCCTGACGCGCCTTCCTGACGCCCGTGCCGGCCGGCCTGCCGTCTAGGCGCCGGTCTCGTAGTGCGGTTCGGCCACGGGTTTGGACTCGGGGGAGCCCTTCTCGCGCAGGTATACCGAGGCGCCCACCAGGACCGCCACGGCGAGGAACTCGCTTTGCCAGTTCTGGAAGGACTCGAACCAGAATCGGCTCGTCGCCAGATAGCCCAGCACCGTCACGGTGGGCTGGCCGTGCGCCTGCTGGTCACTGTTGTAGTCCTCCGCGCCGCCAACCGCGTGCAGGGCGATCGACGCCAGGAACAGCAGGAGGAACATGAGCGAAAGTGAGTGTTCGTAGAGCTTGAGGACCCAGCCGCCGCGCCGCACGGGCCACGGCGTGGACTCCTTGAGCTTTGCCTGCCGGGGGTCCTCGTCCTGCGGGGCGGTCCGGCCCAGCGGCTTGGACTCGGAGGACCCCTTCTGGAACAGGAAGACGGTGAGGATGACGTACATGCCCATCTGCAGGAATTCCGACTCCCAGTTCTCGAAAGTCGCCTCCAGGAAGTTCCCGGTGCCAAGGTACTGCAGGACGGTCACGGCAGGTTCGCCGTGGGCCTGCTGCTCGTCGCTGTAGGTGCTTGCCCCGCTCAGGACCATGCCGACGAAAAACACGACGAACAGCCCGATATTGGCCAGAAGCAGTCCATGTTCCTTGACCCACTTGCCCATGGTTCCCGCGCCCGCGGTGTGGCGCTCATGTGAAACGTCTGTCATAGCGACTCCTCTTTGCGGGCCCGTCGACGGATCCAGGCAGGGACAAGTACCAGCAGCAGCACCAGCACGGCGAGCAGCCCGACGCCGGCGATCACGCCCGCCGTCCGGCCTACGGTGACATCGAAGATGAGTGAGGTGGTGCCCACGCTCAGCAGCCCCACCCCGGTCAACGAAAACCTGACGATGATGTCCGCGCTGCTCACGAGGGCCTGCTTCAGCCCTTGCCGGAACAGCCGGCGGTGCACGCTCACGGGCAGCAGGATCGTGGCCGTGGTCAGGGCGGCCAGGACGACGTTGGCGAGATACAGGCGGGTCTGGTAGTCATCGAGCGTCTCGAAGCGCGACTGGAACGGCAGCGTCAGGAGAAAGCCGGCGAGAATCTGGACGCCGGTCTGGAGTACGCGCAGTTCCTGCAGCAGTTCGACCCAGTTGCGGTCCATCCGCTCGGCAAGGGACTCGTCCCTGCCGTCGTTCTTCGGCGCTACTGGGCCAGTCATCGGTACTCCTCCGCAAATCCTGAAACCAAGGGAACCCGACGCAGCACGCGGCCCCACCCTCAACCTAGGCTTGAGAGTTGCCAAAAACAAGTTGGTACTAAGCTTGCTGACGATATTGTGGTTAGGTAGAAACTGATTACTTCGCCGGGATGGATTCAGCGGGCCCCGGCCACACGGGACCGATGAACATCCCTGGAAACCGACACGTAGTTAGGCGGATTATGAGCGACTCAAGCGAACGGCAGGATCAGCCCAAGCAGCCCGAACAGCCGCGCGATCCGCGCGCCGGCTACCATTCCGGCCCGTTCCCGGAACAGGTCCAGAAGCAGCCCGGCCTCACCGCGCCCATGGAGCCCAAGCCGGACCACGGCGAGGAAAGCTACCGCGGCAGCGGTGCCCTGAGCGGCAAGGCTGCCCTGATCACGGGCGGCGACTCCGGGATCGGCAGGGCGGTGGCGATCGCCTTCGCCCGTGAGGGGGCCGACGTCGCCATCTCCTACCTGCCGGAGGAAGAGGACGACGCGCAGGACACCGCCGAGTGGATCCGAAAGGCCGGCCGCAAGGCCCTGCTGCTCCCCGGCGACGGCCGCAGCGAGGACTTCGCGGCGGACATCGTGAAGGCGACGCTGGCCGAATTCGGGCGCCTCGACGTCCTGGTGCTCAACGCGGCCTACCAGAAGAACCGCGAGAGCTTCGAATCACTGCCCACCGAAGAGTTTGATCGAGTTTTCAAAACCAATCTGTACTCCCTGCTCTGGACGGCCCGTGCCGCGGTCCCGCATCTGGAAGCGGGTGCGTCGATCATCACCACTGCGTCAATCCAGGCCTTCAACCCGTCCCCGGAACTCATTGACTACGCCATGACCAAGGCGGCCCAGGTGGCTTTCACCAAAGCCCTGGCCCAGGAGCTCGGACCCAAGGGGATCAGGGTCAACGCCGTGGCCCCGGGTCCCATCTGGACACCGCTGATTCCGGCCACCGAATGGCCCGACAAGCTCCTGTCCTTCGGCCAGGACACGCCCCTGCAGCGGGCGGGGCAGCCGGCGGAGCTCGCGGCCGCCTATGTCCTTCTCGCCTCCGACCACGGTTCCTATATTTCCGGAGCCGTGCTTCCGGTCACCGGAGGCAAGGGTCTCTGAACCCGCTCTGAACCCGCTCCGGACCCGTCCACTGCCAGCTAGTCCCATTTCCAGCACCAGTTTCCAGTACCAGGAGGAATGACATGACTGAAAACCAGCAGGATCCCAAGTCCGTCACCGAGGAAGCGGGCGGCTACGGCACGCCGACCGCCGAGCAGGAGATGGGCGGCGATGGGAAGAAATTTGCCCAGCCCCGCGAGGAGGAGGCCTTCGACGCCGCCGGGCTGAACCAGGACAGCCCCGACGGCGAGACGTATCCGGCCGGCGCGCCGGACCTGAGCCAGTTCGGTGCAGAAGACCAAGACAGTGCAGGAGAACCCGGAGCAGGACGCTTCGGAGGAGCGGAGGAACAAATGAGTTCAGAAAACGCCAGCGCAACCCCCGGCTTCGACCCGGACGCCTCGGAGAATTCCGAGGCGGCAGTGCCGTCGTCGGAAGCGGAGATGGACGGCGCCAACACGGAAGAGCCCGACGCCGGGCGGCCCTTCTCCTCTGAGTCCGGACAGGACGCGGCGGGGCTGCCGGACGGCTCCGGGACGGACCTGCCGGAGAACAAGTCGCCGAAGGACCGCGACGATGACAAGGACGCCTTCGACGCCGGCTAGTCCCGGGCCCGTCGCGCCCCGCCGCCACCGGCGCTGCCGGCCGTGACAGCGAAAAGGCCGGACTCCTGCCCCTGGGCGGAGTCCGGCCTTTCTCGTCGGGCGGGATTGCCCGCTCGCCGCGCGCTTCCGGGCGGCGTTCTTTAGCGGCGCTTCTTGGGGGAGCGCTTGACGGCTGCCTTGACCGCGGCCGTCGAAGCCGCGGCCGGCGTGGGATCTTCGGTTTCCGGTTCGGCCACCGTGCCGCGCACCTTCGCGATCGCCTTCATGCCGTGGTAGATCACCAGGGCCGCGGCCGAGCCGAGCGCAATCCCGGTGAACTTCAAGTCGCCGATGGTCCAGGTGTAGTCGGCAATCCCGACAATCAGGGCGACGGCGGCCGTGGTCAGGTTGATCGAGTTGGAGAAGTTCACCTTGTTCTGGACCCAGATTTTCACGCCCAGCACGCCGATCATGCCGTACAGCATCGTGGCCGCGCCGCCCAGGACGCCGGCGGGGACGGTGGCGATAAGCTCGCCAAACTTCGGCGAGAAGCTCAGGATCACAGCGAAGGCGCCGGCCACCCAGTACGCCGCCGTCGAATACACCTTGGTGGCGGCCATGACGCCGATGTTCTCGGCGTAGGTGGTCGTCCCGGACCCACCGCCAAGACCGGCAAGTACGGTGGCGGCGCCGTCGGCCAGCAGCGCGCGGCCGGAGACGCCGTCGAGGTTCTGCCCCGTCATGGCGGACACGGATTTCACGTGGCCGATGTTCTCTGCCACCAGCACCAGTACGACCGGCACGAAGAGGCCCACGACGCCCAGGTGGAATTCGGGGGTCTGGAAATGCGGCAGGCCCACCCACCCAGCACTGTCCACCTTGGAGAAGTCCACCTCGCCCCGGATCATCGCAACAAGGTAGCCCACCAGGACACCCACCAGGATGCTCAGCCGGCCCAGCATGCCGCGGAACAACACGCTGACCACGATGATGACGGCCAGGGTGATGAAGGCGGTGACGGGGGCCTGGTCGAAGTTGGCCTTCGCCGCGGGTGCCAGGTTCAGGCCGATCAGCGCCACGATCGCGCCGGTCACGATCGGCGGCATGACTCGGTTGATCCAGCCGGCGCCGAACTTCTGCACTACGGCGCCGACGACGGCGAGGGTCGCGCCTGCCAGGACCACGCCGCCGAGTGCCCCGGGGACGCCGAACTGCTGCTGGGAAGCCATGATCGGCGCGATGAACGCGAAGCTGGAACCGAGGTAGCTGGGCACCCGTCCCTGCGTGATGACCAGGAACAGGAGCGTGCCAATGCCGGAGAAGAACAGGGTGGTGGCTGGCGGCATGCCCGTGATGATCGGGACTAGGAAGGTAGCACCGAACATGGCCACAACATGCTGCATCCCGATCCCTACCGTCAGGGGCCAGGTGAGCCGCTCATCCGGCCTGACGACCTCACCGGGGCGGACGGACTTGCCGTTGCCGTGGAGCTTCCATTTGGTGCCGAGCATGCTCATGCCGGGAGCCTTTCAGAGAATGTGGGGCGGGCGGGAAGGAATCTTCCCGAGCAACTTTACCGCGCAGCATTTACCGGCCGTCCCGTCGGGCCGGCGTGCTGCGGGCCGGGCCGGTGTGCCCGAGGTCACAGGGCGCAGCGGGAAGCAGGCGCCGTCCGTTGAAGTTGCAACTATTGACAGCAGGAGACGCCGGCCGCCCAAGAGTGCGCCGGCCCAGCGAAAGGGATGCCCATGACACTCGCCCACGATGAAGCAGTAATCGAGGCAGCCGCCGTCGACGCCATCTTTGCCGAAGCCCGCACGGCGAACGCCTTCACCGGCGACGTCACCGAAGAGCAGGCCCGCGCAATTTACGAACTGACGAAGTTCGGCCCCACGGCGTTCAACTCCCAGCCGCTGCGCGTTACGTACGTGCGCTCCGACGAAGCCCGCGCCACGCTTGTTGATGCGCTGGCCGCCGGAAACCGCGCCAAGACGGCATCAGCGCCGCTCGTCGCGGTCCTGAGCTACGACACCGCGTGGCAGGACCAGTGGGACGCGTTCCTTCCCGGCTACAACGCCCCCAAAGCCATGTATGACGCCGCGCCGGAACTCGCCGCGGCCACGGGCAACAACAACGCCCACCTGCAGGCCGGCTACTTCATCCTCGCGGTCCGCACCCTGGGCCTCGCGGCAGGTCCCATGACCGGTGCCGACTTCGCCAAGATCGACGCTGCGTTCTTCCCCGACGGGAGCCAGAAGAGCTTCCTGGTGGTCAACATCGGCCAGCCCGGGGCAGACGCCTGGGGCGAAGCCAAGCCGAAATTCGCCTACGAGGACGTCGTCCGCACCGTCTAACAGCCCTCGGCGCCGTTCTCCGGCGCTATCCTTCCGCGGAGGTGCCTGCGGCACTGTCCTCCCGCGGAGGTGCCTCCGGCACTGTCCTCCCGCGGAGGTGCCTGCGGCGCTGTCCTTCCGCGGAGGTGCCTCCGGCACTGTCCTCCCGCGGAGGTGCCTCCGGCACCATGGGGGACAGGCCGGAGGCACGCGGGATGCGATTCTGCGGTTCAGCGCAAGGCCCACATCCAAGGCCACTTCCCATTTTAGTCCGCGCCGTCGCCGCCGGCACTGTGAGTTTGCGGCGCCCGCCCGACCCCGGAGGCGCCGCGGCGTGGCACACTTTTCCCATGCGGAACCTGATCGCGGTGGCCTTCGTGGAACCGGTAGCCGAAGGGCTCGAGTTTCCCCGGGATGACTGGCCGCTGCATCTCACCCTGGTCAAGTTCGACGTGGTCAAGGCCGGCGTCGTGAAGTCCGACGTCGTCGAACCCGGCCAGGAAACCCGCGCGGAACCCGCGTCGGGCACGCCGCCGGCCGCGGGAGATCCGCTCGCCGACCACATTGCCGCCCTCATGGCGGACCCGGTGGCCGCTGCCCTGGGTTGCCGGCTCAGCGTGGGCGGCGAAGCCGGGTTCGGGCGCGCAGGGTCAATCCCGGTCAACCTGATTGAACCCAGCGACGAGCTGCAGGTCCTCCACAACGAGCTGGTCCGGATCGTGGATCAGCTGCCCGGCCGGATCTCCACGCCTGCCTACACCCTGGAGGGGTACCGGCCGCACGTCTCGCACCACGGCGACAAACGGCTCCGGCAGGGCGACACGTTCGCGTTTGACCGAATAGCGCTCGTGGACATGGCGCCCGACGGCGGCCACGCCACGCGCCGGATCCTGAAGTTGTGGACCGCCGGCCAGGCGTAGGCGAGGCGCCAGAACGGCGTCTTGGGAGGGCCCGGCGTCATATCCGCGACGCCGGCGCTGGATTCCTGCGGACCGGGTGCCATACTTGGGTCAACTTCGGCAGCTATTCGAGGGTTATTCGAAGACGAAGTGAGTATTTCGGGCAAATCACAGCGGACCGGGGGGACCACTAAATGATGCTTGACGCCGCGACACTGCGGGTTGCCTTGGCGCTTGTCGACCTCACACTGCTCATGCTTTTCTACTTCATTACGTTCCGGCGCACCCGGTCGCACTACAGCGGCTGGTGGTGCATGGCGCTCCTGCTGTTCCTGGTCGGCAACGCCGCGTACCTGCTGGACGGTACGGCGCAGCAGGGGTGGGCCATCCCTGCCGGCAACGTCCTGCTGGTCGCCGGTGCCGCCAGCATCTGGGCCGGCGGACGATCCCTCCGCGCCCCCTCCCTCCGGCCTTGGCAGCTCGCGGCCGGTCCTGCCGCCACCGCCGTCGCTTCCTTCCTCGACCACCCGGCCACCAACGTCTGGGCGGGAGGCCCGGTGTACCTGGGATTTATGGCCGTGCTGATCGGCCTGGCATCCCGGGAGCTGTTCCTGCTCGAGCGCGACTACTCGCGCGTCCACCGTCCACTCGCCGTGGGCGCCGGCATCCTGGCCGTGTTCTACCTTGGCCGCCTGGTCGCTTTCCTGGCGAACGGACCGGACGGTGCCGTCTTCACGTCGGTGTTCGGCTCCGTCCCCATGACCGTCTTCTCGACGATCACACTCGTGGTTGCTTCCTTCACCATGGCCGAGCTGAGCTACGAACAGCAGACCCAGGATCTCCGGGCACGGGCCACCGTGGACGGCCTCACGGGCCTGCTCAACCGTTCCGCGTTCCTGGACCTCGCCGAAAACGAACTGCGCCGTCTGCGCCGGACCGGCACCACGGCATCGATCATCCTCGCGGACCTGGACCACTTCAAGGCCATCAACGATCAGTTCGGCCACTCGGCCGGGGACTCCGCTCTGCAGGCCTTTGCCAGGGCCTGCTCCGGTACCGTCCGCTCCACCGACCTCGTGGGCCGTTACGGCGGCGAGGAATTCATCCTCCTGCTGCCTGGCGTCACGCCGGACCGGGCACGGGAAATCGCTGCCGACATCAGCGTCCGGCTCCATCAATCCGGCTCCGCAGTCATTCCCCGGCTGCCCACCGTGAGCTACGGCATCGCGTCCACCGGCGCCGGACCGGGCGGCCTCGACGCCGCAGTGATCTCGGCCGACGCGGCCCTCTACCAGGCAAAGACGCTTGGCAGGGACCGCGCCGAGTTGGCCACCGGCGGCTGAACTACGAGATAACCCCGTCCACCAGCGCCTTCGCCTCGGCCTGGACCTGCTTGAGGTGCTCGGCACCCTTGAAGGACTCGGCGTAGATCTTGTAGACGTCTTCCGTGCCGGAGGGCCGGGCCGCGAACCAGGCGTTTTCGGTAACGACCTTGAGGCCGCCAATCGCGGCGCCGTTGCCCGGTGCTTCGGTCAGTTTGGCCGTGATCGTTTCGCCGGCCAGTTCGGTCGCGGTGACGTCCGACGGCGAGAGCTTGCCCAGCGCTGCCTTCTGCTCCCGGGTGGCGGCCGCGTCGATCCGGGCGTAGACGGGGTCGCCGAACTGGTCGGTGAGGCCCTTGTACAGCTGCGACGGTGATTTGCCCGTCACCGCCGTGATCTCCGAGGCCAGCAGAGCCAGCAGGATGCCATCCTTGTCGGTGGTCCAGACGCTCCCGTCCATCTTGTTAAAGGAGGCACCGGCGGATTCCTCGCCGCCGAAGGCGCCCTCTCCGGACAGCAGCCCGGGGACGAACCACTTGAAGCCCACGGGCACTTCAACAAGTTTGCGGCCCAGGCTCTCGGCCACGCGGTCGATGATGGATGAGGAAACCAGGGTCTTGCCGATCACGGACTGCGGGTTCCAGCCGGTCCGGTGCCGGTACAGATAATCGATGGCGACGGCGAGGTAGTGGTTCGGGTTCATCAGCCCGCCGTCCGGCGTGACGATCCCGTGGCGGTCGGCATCGGCGTCGTTGCCTGTGGCGACGTCGAACTTGGCGCCGTCGGACATGCGGTTGATCAGGGACGCCATCGCCGACGGCGAGGAGCAATCCATCCGGATCTTCTCGTCCCAGTCCAGCGTCATGAAAGCCCACTGCGGGTCGACGGTCGGGTTGACCACGGTGAGGTTCAGGTGGTGGCGCTCACCGATCTCGCCCCAGTAGTCCACCGACGCTCCGCCCATCGGGTCGGCGCCGATCCGGACGCCCGCCTCGCGGATCGCGTTGAGATCCAGTACCGACGGGAGGTCGTCGACGTAGCTGCTCAGGAAGTCGAACTTGCCGGTGGTCCCGGCGGCCAGGGCCTCGGCCACCGGAATCCGCTTGACGCCGCGCAGGCCGTTTTCCAGCAGCTCGTTGGCGCGGTTGGCGATCCAGCCGGTGGCGTCGGTGTCCGCGGGGCCGCCGTGCGGAGGGTTGTACTTGAATCCGCCGTCGCCCGGGGGGTTGTGGCTGGGGGTCACCACGATGCCGTCGGCCTGCGGCGCGCCAGGGGCGGCATTGCGGTTGTGCGTCAGGATGGCGTGGCTCAGGGCAGGGGTGGGCGTGTAGCCGTGGCGGGCGTCGATGAGGACGTGCACGCCGTTGGCGGCCAGCACCTCGAGGGCGGAGTTTTGTGCGGGCTCGCTCAGGCCATGGGTGTCCTTGGCCATGTAGAGGGGGCCGGTGATGCCCTGGCCTGCCCGGTATTCCACGATCGCCTGCGTGATGGCGAGGATGTGGGGTTCGTTGAAGGACGCCTTCAGGCTCGATCCCCGATGCCCGGAGGTGCCGAAGGCCACCCGCTGGCCCGGGTCCGAAAGGTCCGGCGAAACGTCGTAGTACGCATCCAAAAGCGCAGTGAGGTCAACAAGGTCTTGGGGTTGGGCAACTGTGCCCGCGCGGCTAGCCATGGCACCAGCATGCCAGACGAGGGCGGGGTGCAACACGGTTTCGCGCCAAACCCGCTCCTGTGACGAAAGAAAACCAGCCAATAGGCCCGGTCCCAAGCCAACCGTGCGGCGGTACTCTGGATCCAGAGACTTCTTGAGGGGACAAGCCATGACTGAACAGCCAAAACAAGGCAAAGACGAGACCCCGGAGGGCTACCAGCCGACCCTGCGCCTCCCGGACCAGCAACCCGACGTTCCGCCGGGGCAGGCACCACCCGCCGGCCAGGACCAGGGACCGTCGGCGACGCAGCAGTTCGCGCAACCCGAATCCCCGCAGCAGCCCTACCCGGGCCAGCAGCCTCACACAGGCCAGCAGCCTCACACTGGCCAGCAGCCCGACACGGGCGAGCAGCCCCACGTCGGACAGCAGCCCCACGTCGGGCAGCAGCCCTATACCGGACAGGCGGCACCTGACCGCGGCCAGTACTCAAGCCCGTACCCCCCGATCTACGGCCAGCCGGCCGCCCCGTATGGCCAGCCGTCGCCGTATGCCCAGCCGGGCAGCCCCAACGCCTACGGCCAGCCCGCGTACTACGGCGCGCCGCCGTCGCCCAAGAGTCTGAGCATCGCCAGCATGTGCTGCGGCATCTCGGTACTGGTGGGATTCGGATTCTTCCTGCTCCCACAGCTGGCCGCCGTGATTCTGGGGCACATGGCCCTGCGGCGCGAACCGGCCGGCCGGGGCATGGCGATCGCCGGCCTGGTGATGGGTTACGTGGGCATCGCCGTCACCATCCTGGTCCTGGTCATTTTTGGACTGGTCATCGGCACCGCGCGCAACAGCGGGTACGGAGCCTAGGTCTGCCCTGTGGCGCCGGAGCCGCGCCTGGTCAGGTTGTCAGCGCAGCCACCAGGGGCTTCGCGTTGGCCTCAAGCCAAGCGCGCCGGCGGTTGATCTGGCCGCCCACGCCCTCCTGCCACATCCGCGCCCAGCCGCCGCCCAGGGCGGCGGCGTTGTGCCGCATCCGCTCGTAGCTGAGCGCCGCGGCGTCGATCCCGGCGCCGGGCAGCCGGCGTCGTTCATCCTCGCTCCAGCCGTAGGCATCGGCGAAGATGCGCAGCCGGCGGAACGGATTCTGGTCTTCCCAGCCCGGCCACCTATCTGACGGGTCGCGGAGCGGCACCCAGTGCATGGCGGTGTTGAGCGAATCGTGAAGTGCCGTGGCGGGTCCGGCGAGGTCGAAATCCACCAGTCCCGCGGCCAGGCCGCCCCGGACCACCACATTCTGGGGTGTCACGTCCAGGTGGCAGATGAGTCCGGCGGCGTCGGCGGGGTTTGGCCGGACCGGCCGGGGCGGAAACGCGTGGGCCCGCGGCACGAAGCCGGCGGACGCGGTGTGCAGACGCCGCACCAGGCGGGCCACGGAGGCCAGCAGGTCCTCGGACTGCACCCAGGATTCCGGCGGCGTCCCGGCGCAGTCTCCCGGCACGAAGGTCAGGACGTCCCGGCCCTGCGGGTCGCGGCCGAGGAAGCGGGGGGAGCCCGCAAAACCGGCGTCGTCCAGCCAGTCGAGGTACTCGGCGACGGCGAGGGATTGCGGCTGGTGCGGGCGGCGGATGGTTCCGCCAACCCGCACCACGCCGTCGGTGACATCGCCTGCCGGCATGAGTTCGACGTCGGACGCCTCGCCGGGGGCGGGGGTGTAGACGCGCGAAGCAACCGGAACGCGATGTGCGGTGCTCATCGGGTCAGCGTACGCCGCCCATGAGCTTCTTGATCGCCGGTGAGGCGACCGCCAGGCCCACAGCCAGCAGCATTGCGGTTCCGCCTATGCCGATGAAGTAGGGCAGCTCGTCCTGCGGGTTGTACAGGCCGGACAGGATGCCGGCCAGGGTGGTGCCCAGGGACACCGAGAGGAAGAACAGTGCCACCATCTGGGTGTGGAAGGCCTTGGGCGCCAGCTTGGTGGTCACAGACAGGCCGATGGGGGAAAGGAACAGCTCTGCAAGCGTGAACAGAAGCAGGATTCCAACCAGAGCCAGCAGAGGGGTCTTGCCACCGCCGGCCAGCGGGATGAACGCCAGGAAAGCAAGGCCCATCACGAACAGGCCGATCGAGAACTTCAGGGCCGAACCGGGCTGCTTGCGGCCGAGCCGGGTCCAGAGGGCGGCCATGATGCCGGCGAAGATGATGATGAACACCGGGTTGATGGACTGGACCCAGGCGGCAGGCATTTCCCAGCCGAACAGGTTCCGGTCCAGCTTCTCCTCCGAGTACACGGCGATGAAGGTGAACTGCTGCTGGAACAGGGCCCAGAACGCCGCGGAGGCGATGTACAGCGGGATAAACGCTGCGACCCGTCCGCGCTCGGTGGGGGTGACCTTCTTGCTGCTGAAGATCAGCGCGAAGTACAGCACCGACGCGCCGATTGCGGCGTAGGCCATGGACATGGCCAGGTTTTCGGCGTTCACCGTGCCGGTCACGAGCAGCACTGCGATGATCACGGCGATGCCGGCGAAGACGAGGCCGTAGCGGGTGCGCTGGGCGGCCGGGAGCGGGTTCGGTACCCGGTGTGCTTCTTCGGGCAGCTTCTTGCGGCCCAGCGAGTAGATGACAAGGCCAATGGCCATGCCGACGGCGGCGGCGCCGAAGCCCCAGTGGAAGCCCTGGCTTTCCTGCAGCCAGCCGGTGACCAGCGGGCCGATCAGCGCACCGGCGTTGATGCCCATGTAGAAGATGGAGAACCCGGCGTCGCGGCGTTCGTCCTTCTCCCCATACAGGCTGCCGACGAGGGCGGTGGCATTGGCCTTCAGGCCGCCGGAGCCGACGCCCACCAGCACCAGTCCGGCGATCAGGCCGGGAATGCCGGGCACGAGTGCCAGCCCGATGTGGCCGGCCATGATCAGGACGGCCGCGCCGAACAGCACCCGCTCGGACCCGAAGAGCCGGTCCGCGAGCCAGGCGCCGAGGATTGTGGAGAGGTAGACGCCGCCGCCGTAGGCGCCGACGAGGCCGGCCGCCAAAGCTTGTGGAATCTCAAGGCCACCCTGGGCAGCCGTGAAGTACATGTAGTAAAGGAGGATCCCCTGCATTCCGTAGAAGGAGAAGCGCTCCCACATCTCTACGGAGAAAAGGCTGGCCAGCATCTTTGGGTGGCCAAAAAACGAGGTGTCGCCCGGTGTCTTGGTGGGGGGACGTAACGAGGGATCGCCCGGCGTTATAGCGGGGGGATTGGATAAATGAGTTGTGCTCATTTACTTAATGGTGACATTGTGACGCGCGATTGTCACATTCGAGCAGGCCCGAGGCAAGCAACCGCGGCCGTGTTTTGCCTCTCTTTCCGCCGGTTTCGCGGGGCGTTCCGGGCTGGGCGGCTGTGTCCTAGACGGGCTCGCCGGCGGGCTCCTGGGCGGGCTCGCCGGCGTCGAACATAATGATCTGCCGGATGGCGAGGCCGTCCGCCAGCTGGTCCATGGCCCGGTTGATATCGGCCAGGGCGATGCGGTCCGAGATCAGCTCCTCGACGGGCAGTTTCCCGTCCCGCCACAACTGGGCGTATCTCGGGATGTCCCGCGACGGGACGGCGGAGCCCAGGTAGCTGCCCACGATCGTCCGGGCTTCGGCGGTGACGGTCAGCGGCGCCAGCTGGGCGCGGGCCTCGGGGGAGGGCAGTCCCGCCGTGACGGTGGTGCCGCCGGGGGAGGTGGCGGCGAACGCGGTCTCGAACGCGCGGGGATTTCCCGCGCACTCGATCACGAACCTGGCTTTGACCCCGGCGTCGAGGACCTGCTGCGGGGTGTATGTCTCGTGGGCGCCGAGGCGGCGGGCGTGATCGAGTTTCTGCTCCAGCGTGTCCACAGCGACAATCCGCGAGATTCCTTGCGAGACGGCGGTGATGAGCGCCGCCATGCCCACCCCTCCGAGGCCGACGACCATGATGCTGTCCTGCGGGCGGGGCCGGGCCGCGTTGAGCACCGCGCCGCCGCCGGTCAGCACAGCGCAGCCCAGCACTGCCGCAATGTCCGCGGGGATGTCGTCGTCGACCGGCACGGCGGAAGCGCGGTCCACGACGGCGTGGGTGGCGAAGCCTGAGACGCCAAGGTGGTGGTGGACGGGCTCGCCGTCGCGGCTCAGGAGACGGGATCCGTGCAGCAGGGTCCCGTCGTTGTTGCTCTTGGAACCTGCCGTGCAGGGCAGCCGGCCGTCCTCGGCGCAGTTCGCGCAGTTCTCGCAGCGGGGCAGGAAGGACATGACCACCCGCTGGCCGGGCTGCAGGTCCGTGACGCCGGAACCGACCGTCACGATGCGCCCCGCGGCCTCGTGGCCCAGTAGCATGGGAACGGGCCGGACCCGGTTGCCGTCGACGACGCTCAGGTCCGAGTGGCAGATTCCGGCGGCCTCCATCCGGACAAGGATCTCGGTGGGCCCGGGAGCCGCCAGTTCCAGCTCGGAGATGCTGATCGGCCTGGACTCCGCGAAGGGGCGGGGGCGGCCGATTTCCTCAAGTACTGCACCGGTGATCTTCATCGATCCTCTTTCGCGGCCTGGTCGGGTTTGAGTGAACGATAGCCGCCTGCCGCCGCCAGCGTCCATTTGGGGGCTGGGGAGGTCCGACGGCGGCCGCGGGCTTGGGGTGGCTGGGGGCGGGCGGTTTCGCGTAGGGCAGCCAGCCACCGCCGCGGGCAAGAAAACCTCAAGGTGACTGCGCCAAAGTGTGAACCATGGCTGGTTGGGGAAAGCTCTGCCGTCCCCCGGACGCGGCAGAGCCGGCAGTGATGACAGTGCCCTCCTCAACAACGGCCTCTATCCTGCGGCTGTTGCCCCGGTGGCACTGGGCCCCGGAACCGCCGGGAAGGTCTGCGACGTCGGTCCACGGCCGGCGGTTTCACCGGTTGCTGATCGGCCTGTCGGTATGCGTGCTGATGATCGCGGGCATGGTGCCGGCGCAGGCCGCAAAGGCCATCACCACTCTTCACGTCTTTCTCGCGGTCGGTCAATCGAACATGTCGGGGCGGGGCGTTCCCGTCCTCGGCCTGGCAGACACGGCGGCAGACCCGCGTATCTTCCAGTACGGAGCGAAAACCCGCACGTTCCGTTCGGCCTCCGTCCCGCTTGACATGCTCGACACCCCCAGCGGCATTTCTCCGGCGACGACGATGGCCCGGGAGTATTTGAAGACCCAGCCCGCCGACGTCGGAGTCCTCATCATCCCCGCGGCACACGGCGACACCGCATTCACGGCAGCGCCGGGGACATTGACCTGGTCAGTCGGGGCGGCTTCCGCGCCGGGCTATGACCTGCCCGCGCTGGCGGTCAAGCAGACGTTGAGCGGTATTGCGGCGGCGAAGGCGGCCGGGTACGCGGTGGACCTCAAAGGGATCCTGTGGCACCAGGGCGAGAGTAACTCCGCCACAACCACCGCCATATACAGTGCGAGCCTGGACCGACTCATTGCCTTCTTCCGCAGTCGGCTGTCCGCGCCGAAGCTGCCCTTTGTCGTGGGACGCATGTCGCCGGAAAGCATAGCGAGTGTGCCTGGCCGGGCCAACGTGGACAAGAGCCACTACCAAACCCCAGACCGCGTGGCCTATACAGGATTCGCGCCATCGATGGCCTGCGCCCTGAACCCGGGGGACTCCACCCACTTCTCGCGGACGGGGGTCGAATACCTGGGGCGGGCATTTCTTGCCGCGTATTGGCAGGCGATCGCGAACACCCAGGCGTCGCCCATCGCCACACCGGCCCTCAGCGTGCCCAACTGTGCGGGCCGGGCCATCGCCATCGACCCAACACGATTCCTGGACACCAGGATTTGGCCGGGCCGGTTGGCAGCGGGCAAGTCGGTAACTTTCCGCGTCGCCGGCGTCCGCGGCGTACCGGCGAATGCGTCCGCGGTCGCCGTGAACCTGACGGTGACCTCGGCGACGTCGTCCGGCGTCATCACCGCCTATGCCTCCGGGACATCCAAACCGGGCACCTCGAACTTGAACTATGTTGCGGGGCAGACTGTTTCCAACCTCGCCATGGTCCCGCTTGGCACCGACGGCCGGCTGACCCTGACCAACACCTCGTCCGGGACCGTGCATCTGATCGCCGATGTGTCTGCGTACTTCCATGACGGCACACCGACAGCGCCGGGCGTTTTCAGTGCAGTCAAGCCCACCCGGCTGCTGGACACGGGTTCCTCCTCCGGGGCCGTCGCCGGCGGACGGACGGTGTCCTTCAAAGCCGGCGGCACGACGGGTATCCCGGCCAATGCCTCGGCGGTGGTCCTGAGAATCACGGCATTCGGGACGAAGTCGCTCGGCTACCTGACCGCCTACGCCACGGGGTCCCCGATGCCGAGCACTTCCAATTTGAATTACTCCGCGGGACAGACCGTGTCCAACGTTGTTGTGGTTCCCGTCGGGACCGACGGGAAAGTGACGGTGGCAAATACGTCGTCCGGATCGGCACAGATGATCGCAGACGTCACCGGGTACTTCCTACCCGGAAAACCTACACAGGTAGGCGCCCTGCGAGCCTGGAGCCCCATGCGGTTCCTGGACACGCGGGTCACCTCCGGCCCCGTCGCGGCGGGCGGCTCAGTCACTATCCACGTGCGCGGCGTCAAGGGGATACCCACCACCGTGGCCGCCGTAGTAGTCAACCTGACCGTCACCGAGTCAAAGTCCATCGGATACCTCACTGCGTTCGCCTCGGGCTCGACCACTCCGAACGCCTCGAACCTCTCCTACCAGCGTGGTCAGGCGGTTGCTAACCTCGCAGTGGTCCCGGTGGGGCCGGACGGCAAAGTCAAGATCACGAATACCTCGAGCGGCTCGGTGCAGATCATCGCCGACGTTGCGGGCTACTTCCGCGGGTAGGGCTGCGGTCCGTCTAGGGCGAGTTGGTTGAGTTCCTGGGCCTCACCGGGGGACATGCTCATTCTTGGCGCCCGGGCGTGGACATGATGGCATTATGTCCACCCGCCTCGGCTACGGGCGGACATGTCCGTGATGAGCACTGGACATGTCCATAGCGCGGCGTCAGGGGCGGGCGGGTCCATTGCGCGGCGTGCGGAATGGGCATGTCCCGACTGGTGGAGGACGGACATGTCCGGTGCCCGATGTGAGTTCCGGACATGTCCCCTGCGCGGCGTCAGGTGTGGGCATGCCCACGGGTGAGTGCCGGGTCCACGGCTAGAAGCCCAATTCGGCGGCCACCTGCAGCAGGAGCCCCTCGGAGCCCATCGGCCCGATCACCTGGATGCCCATCGGCAGGCCGGAACCAGGGGCGCCGCCGGTCCAGTGCACCGGGATGCTGATGGCCGGCAGCCCGCAAACGTTGACCATGGATGACCATGGAGCGTACTCGCACTGTTTGCGGTAGTCGCCGTCGGCGTCGCCCGCCCATTCCGCGGCCGGCCAGTAGCCTCCGCCGTGGGTCGCGCCCGTGAACCAGCCCACCGGACGGGGTGTCTGCGCCAGGGCCGGCGTCACTATGAGGTCCCATTGGGCGTACTGGACAATCGTGTCCTGCTGGAACTGCCGGAGGAACCCGAGGGATTCGTTAAGTTTGGCTGCACTGCGCTGCTGTGCCCGCCGGCGGAAAGTCCTGGTGAGCGGTGTCAGGAGCGCCTCGCGCTGCGGCGAGATGCGCGCGCTGCCAATGCCGGCCGTCCAGGCTGTGGTGAAAGCATCCGGGTAGCGGTTGTCGTAGCGAATCGCGGCTTCCATCGTCTCGTGCCCCGCCGCCTCCAGCCGCGAGATGCCGTCCGCGAGTGCGTCGAGCGCCTCACTGTCCGGGATGAAGGGAAACTTCGCTTGCCACGGGCTGTCGAGACTTATGCCGATCCTCAGCGGTCGGGGCTCGCTGGCGGTCAGTTCGAGATAACTGGTGTGCGCCCGGCCGCCCATGCACGGACCGCCCGCACCCTGTTCGCCCGCACCCTGTTCGCCCGCACCCTGATTGTCCGGGCCCGGCACCAGAGCATCCAGCAGCAGCGCGGCGTCGGCGGCGGAGCGGGCGAGCGGTCCGGCAACCACGAGCTGCGCGGGATCGCCTGAGCTTTCCCCGGCCGGCAGAAGCCCACGTCCGGGCTTCAACCCGACCAGTCCGCATGCCGCGGCCGGGATCCGCACGGAGCCCCCGCCGTCGGACCCGGGGGCGAACGGCAACAGCCCCGCGGCCACCGCGGCAGCACTGCCGCCCGAGGAGCCGCCCGAACTGCGGCTGAGTGCATACGGATTGCGCGACGGCGGGGCGATCCGGTTCTCGCTGTAGGCGGTCAGGCCGAACTCCGGGACCTGTGTCTTGCCCAGCGAGAGGACCCCGGCGGCCTTGAGCGCGGCGGGAACTGCGCCGTCGGCCAAGGCCGGCTTGCGTTCCAGGGCCGCGCTTCCATGCGTGGTGACGACCCCTGCCACATCCGTCAGGTCCTTGAAGGCGACCGGCATTCCATGCAGCAGGGGCAAGGCGCCGCCGTTCCGGCTCCGGAGGGCGTAGCGCCGGTCAGCTGCCGTGGCGTCTTTCCGCGCCTGTTCCGCGGTGACCGTGATGAAGGCACCGAGGTGCGGATTCTCGGCTTCGATCCGGTCCAGGAAATGATCGGCGGCGGCCCTGGCGGACAGCTCGCCGGAACGGAGCGCATCGCGGAGCTCGACGGCGGAGAGTTCGTGGATTTCAGCCAAGGAGGCGGGGCTCCGGCCGTACGTGGGGCCGCGCGGGCCGGCTGCCCGGGGGACATGCCCATTCCTGGGTCCGGCGGAAGGACACGTTGGCATCATGCCCAGCGCGCGCGGCCAGGGGAGGGCATGTCCCGTGGCGGGGGCCGCGGACCGGCCGCTCCGCGGGGTGTTCGGCAGCCATGAGGTCTCCTTTGCGGTCCCCAGAAGCGTAACGTGCCGCCAGCGGGGGTGCGGTGCCAGCGGCGGGGGATACGCTGGGATCGGAGCTTGAATTCTGCGGAAAGGGTCAACATGAGCGACTTCCAGAGCGTAAGCGTGTCTGGCATCCCCGATGGTGCCAAGATCGTGGACGTCCGCGAGGACTATGAGTGGGCTGCGGGCCACGCCGAGGGTGCCCTGCACATTCCCATGGACCAGTTGCCGGCCCGGATCGAGGAGCTGGACCCGGACGAGGACGTCTACGTCATCTGCCGCACCGGCGGCCGCTCCTTCCGGGCCACCCAGTGGCTGGTCGGAATGGGATATTCCGCCGTGAATGTGGCCGGCGGCATGGACCAGTGGGTTGAGACCGGCATGCCGCTGGTGTCCGACAACGGCCTCAAACCGGTTGTCCTGTAACTGAAGAAGGAAGAACTGATGCCCGTACCGACGCTCACCTACACATTCCTCGGACCCGAGGGCACCTTCACCGAAGCGGCCCTGATGCAGGTCCCGGACGCGGCGGAGGCCATCCGCATCCCGTCCTCGAATGTGAACACGGCGCTGGACAAGGTGCGGGACGGCTCCGCCGATGCGGCCATGGTACCGATCGAAAACTCGGTCGAGGGCGGGGTCACCGCCACCCTCGACGCCATCGCCACCGGCCAGGAACTCCGGATCCTCCGGGAGGCTCTGGTGCCCATCAGTTTCGTCCTGGTGGCCAGGCCCGGCGTGGCGCTCGGGGACATCCGGCGCCTCTCCACCCACGGCCACGCCTGGGCCCAGTGCAGGCTCTGGGTGGACGCCAATATTCCCAATGCGGAATACATTCCCGGTTCTTCCACCGCCGCTGCCGCCATGGGCTTGCTGGATGGCGACGGCGCCCACTACGACGCCGCGATCTGCGCCCCGATCGTGGCCACCGAGCAGCCGGGCCTGAAGGTGCTGGCGGAAAACATCGGCGACAACCCCGGAGCCGTCACCCGGTTCGTGCTGGTGGGCCGCCCGGGCGAACTGCCGGCCCCCACCGGAGCCGACAAGACCACTGTCGTGGTGCCGCTGCCCGAGGACCGGCCGGGTGCGCTGATGGAGATCCTGGACCAGTTCGCCACCCGCGGCGTAAACCTGAGCCGGATCGAATCCCGGCCCACCGGGCAGTACCTGGGCCACTATTTCTTCAGCATTGACGCCGACGGCCATGTCGCCGACGCCCGGGTGGCCGACGCACTCGCAGGTCTTCACCGGATCAGCCCGGCCACCCGCTTCCTCGGGTCCTACCAGCGTGCCGACGGCCACCGGACCAGCGTCGCGCCGCACACCTCCGACCAGGCATTCCGCGCCGCGCATGCGTGGGTGAAAGACATACTGGGCGGCGCATCTGCTGTGCCGGAATATACCCCGGGGGCTTCGCCCAGAGCGTAGGCAAATGCCATAGGGCGCACTTCCACGCCCTCCCAACTGTGCGTATGCTTACCTGATCCATATTGGGGAATTCCCCTACGGGAGGGAGCGGGTCATGTCAGGCACCAGCACAGAAAATGACGGCCAGGGAATGATTGTCAATCCCAAGCCGACAGCTGAAAATCAGGACTGGGACGGCGACGACGCCGACCGCGCGGACCGCCTGCGCTTCGAAGAGGAGCAGGCAATGATCCGTGAGCAGTCCGAAGCCCGGGCCGCCAAGGCTGCGGCCGAGGCGAAGAAGGCGGCAGAGGCCAAGAAGGCCGCCAGCGCCTAGTCCCTCGCTCCTGGCGCGCTCCAGCCGCCGTCGGCCTAGCGGCCTTTGGCGCCGTCCTTTACCCTCACCAGCAGGGATCCCGGGTCCACCTCGACGGTGACCATCGTGGCCTCGCCGGAAGGATCGCCGTCGACCTGGGTGGGCATGGGTTCCGGGCACCGGATGGTGATCTTGCCGCACCGGTAATACGTCATGACCGGCAGGTCCTTCTTGTGCTTCAGGACGATCTTTGTGTACATGGCCAGCCAGCCGATCGCACTGCGCGGGCTCATCACCACCACGTCCAGCATCCCGTCATCGATCATGGCCTGCGGGATGAAGTCGATTCCCCCGGGGATCAGGCCGCAGTTCGCGAACAGGACGCTGCGGATCTTCCGGGCCTGCTCAGGCTGGCCATCCAGCGCGATGGAGACCTTCTTGCGGCGCCCCAGAAGGTGCCTGGCCCCGGCTTCCGTGTACGCCAGCCAGCCCACCGCCCTCTTCAGGCCGTCAAGGGTGTCGCTGACTACTTCGGCGTCCATGCCGATGCCCGCAATCACCAGGAACGTGTGTTGCGCTGACTCCCCGGTGAGGGAATTTTCCAGGGTGAGCCGCGCCGTATCGATGAACCGCTGGTGCCCGAACAGGGCGGCCTGCACGTTGCCGGCGAGGTCGTTGACCTCCAGATGCACATTGCGGGCCAAGAGGTTTGCGGTGCCCAGCGGGATCACGCCCATGGCGGTGTGCGTCCCGGCGAGGACCTCCGCCACCACACGCACGGTACCGTCGCCGCCGCCGGCCAGGACGACGTCGGCCCCGTAGGCCACCGCAGCCCGCGCCTGCGAGAAGCCGGGATCCTCTGCGGTGGTTTCAAAGACGCGGGGCGCCGGCCAGCCGGCCGCCGCGCACGCTGCCTCAATCAGGCCCCGGGCCTCGGCAGACTTGGCTTTGATGGGGTTCAGGACCACGGCCACCTTCTGGCGGCCCGGGCCCGGGCTGTGGGTTTCCTCCCACACGGCACGGCGGGTGTGCTTGGCCTTCAGCCGGCGCACCCCCCACCAGCTGGAGACGGCAAAGACCAGGGCCCCAGCGATGACGAGGTAGAGCAGCCAGTCGCGCATTGTGATCCAACAGTATCCCGCCAGCGCATGCAGGCCGGCTTGCCGGGCAACCGTGACCGGATTGGATACTCTTGTCTGGTGATCGACGTAAAAGACCTCAGCGAAAATCCGGACAAGTTCCGTGCCAGCCAGCGCGCCCGAGGCGCCGACGAATCCGCGGTGGACGCGATCATCGCTGGGGACTCGGCCCGGCGGGCAGCCCTGATCCGGTTCGAGAACCTGCGGGCCGAGCAGAATGCGTACGGCAAGAAGGTCGCGCAGGCCAAGGGCGAGGAAAAGCAGGCCCTCCTCGCCGAGGTCAAGGCTCTGGCGGCCTCCGTCAAAGCGGCATCGGCCGAGGCCGATCTCGTCCAGGCCGCCCAGGACGAACTCCTCCGGACCATCCCGAACCTGATCGAGGACGGCGTCCCGGCCGGCGGTGAGGACGACTACATTGTGGTCAAGACGGTGGGCACGCCGCGCGAATTCCCCGACTTCGAGCCGAAGGACCACCTCGAGATCGGTGAGCTGATCGGGGCCATCGATATGGAACGCGGGGCGAAGGTTTCCGGTTCACGCTTCTACTTCCTGCGCGGCGTCGGCGCCCGGCTGGAAATGGCGCTGCTCCAGATGGCCATGGAACAGGCGATCGACGCCGGGTTCGTCCCCATGATCACGCCCACCCTGGTCCGCCCGGAAACCATGCAGGGCACCGGCTTTGACGTCAAGCACGACGCCGAGATCTACCGTCTCGCCGAGGACGACCTGTACCTTGTGGGCACCTCGGAGGTGGCCCTCGCCGGCTACCACGCCGACGAGATCCTGGACCTTTCGGCCGGCCCCATCCGCTATGCGGGCCAGAGCTCGTGCTACCGGCGCGAGGCGGGCTCGCACGGCAAGGACACCCGCGGCATCATCCGGGTCCACCAGTTCAACAAGGTGGAGATGTTCATCTACACCACGGTTGAGGACGCTGCCGCCGAGCACGCCCGCCTGCTGGCATGGGAAGAGGAGATGCTGGCCAAGTGCGAGCTCCCGTACCGCGTCATTGACACCGCCGCCGGCGATCTGGGCAATTCCGCGGCCCGGAAGTTTGACTGTGAGGCCTGGGTCCCCACCCAGGGCGCATACCGGGAGCTGACCTCGACGTCGAACTGCACCACGTTCCAGGCGCGCCGGCTGAACATCCGGGAACGGGTTCTGAACGAGGACGGCGCGCCCAAGGGCACGCGGGCAGTCGCCACGCTCAACGGCACCCTGGCCACCACCCGCTGGATCGTCGCCATCCTGGAGCACCACCAGAACCCCGACGGCTCCGTCAACGTCCCCGCCGCCCTGCAGAAGTACCTCGGCGGCATGACGGTCTTCCCCGTCCTCTAACCCCGATCCGACCCCAGCCAGGCCTCCGATGGCCGCCGGGTAAACGCCCACAACGGGGACATTCCGTGGGTGTTTACCGCAAGTTCACGCCTCGCTGTGGCGTGTGTCCTAGCGGCAGTCGGGGGTCTCTGCTCTACTTGTGAGATGACAACAATGACTGAATCCTCAGTCGCCGGCAACGATGACCGGCGCACCACACACCAGAACACGACAGACCAGAACACGACAGACCAGAACACGGCGGCCCCGGCCAGCGCGGCCCGGGTGGGAAACTCCCGGAACCGGGCCGGCGACAAGATGCTGATCGCCCTGGACGTCGATGGCACCCTCGTGGACCACGACGGGCACATGTCGGTTCCCGTCCGCGAGGCCGCCCAGGCCGTGGTGGCCGCAGGCCACCACGTCATGATCGCGACCGGCCGCTCGCTCAACGCCACATTGCCCGTCATCGAACACATCGGGATCGAGAACGGTTACGCCGTGTGCTCCAACGGCGGTGTGATCCTGCGCGTCGACTCCGGCCTGCCCGAGGGCTACGAAATCCTCCACAAGGCAACGTTTGACCCCGGGCCGGTCCTTCGCGCGCTGCGCAAGCGGCTGCCCTCGGCCAAGTACGCGCTCGAGGACGGGGACGGTAACTTCCTGTCCACGGAACGCTTCCAGGACGCCAGCTTCGGCGTCGAAGCGGTCGGCGTCGACTTCCAGACCATGCTGGAGGCAACCGCCGTGCGCGTGGTGGTCTTCAGTTCGGAGAACACGCCCGAAGAATTCAACACCGCGATCCGCCACATCGGGCTCGCTGGCGTCACGTACTCGGTGGGCTGGACGGCGTGGCTGGACATCGCCGCTGCCGGTGTCACGAAGGCCAGTGCACTGGAACAGCTCCGCGACCGGCTCAGCATCGAAACGCACCGCACTGTCGCCGTCGGCGACGGCCGCAATGACATCGAGATGCTGACCTGGGCGCGCCGCGGCGTGGCCATGGGCCAGGCCCCCGTTGAGGTGATTGCCGCCGCTGACGAAGTGACGAAATCGGTCTACGACGACGGCGCCGCGCACGTGCTTCGCAGCCTCCTCTAAGGCCTCAAAGGCGCGGCAGGGTCGGGCGGTTCCGAGGAGGGGCCGGGACGGCTAGCGGACGTCGAGGATGAGGCCCAAGAGCCGCGCCGCAGCGGGGCGGGCCGCGTGCTCTTCATTCCACTGGGACCGGGCCACGGCCTTGCTCACGGCCTGGGTGGTGATCCCGAGTTCCTCTGCGACCGCCTTCTGTTGACCCCGCACCCCCGGGGTGAGCAGGTCCAGTACCCGCCATTCCGCGTGGCTGCGGTCGTGCACAATGTGGCCCAGGAGGCGCAGCACGGCTTCCGCCTCTGCGGCAAGATCGGCCAGCGGGCCCTCCACGGCCACCCGGACGCGGTCCTTGTGGTTCCGGAGACGATCCACCGCGCGCCGGGCATAGATCAGCCCGTGCCCGGAGGCGTCCTTGATCTGGTTCGGCAGGGGTTCGTTGACCGGGCCCACGCCAATGCCCACGTACCAGCTGCCGCTGCGCAGGGCGATCATGGCCGCTTCCACCGTCTGATGCGGACAGTCCAGGATCCCTTGGACCTCATCCTCGACGGAACGGTCGAAATCAAGGCGCGCCGGAATGTGCCGCAGGTCCTTGAGGAGCTGCGGCACGCGGTCGCCGTCGCGCCGGCTGTCGGTTTGATTGATGGTCAGCGTGAACATTCTGATGACACACTACCTGCTGGCACTTGCGGGGCAAGTTGTTGGCGGGCGTGCTGTGCCGGGGCCGTAACAGAGGCGGTTACCGGGAAGCGAGGCCGGAAAGCTGGCCGGAGGGCAGGTGGATCCAGCCTTCGGTCAGGGCCGCCGCGGCGTGCCCGGGCCCGGGCCGCAGCGTCGCGCCGACGGCGACGGCCCGCGCGGACAGGGAAGCGATGAGGGCATCGAACATGTCATCGGACGCCGCAAGATCGGCCCGGTACTCCGCCAGGTCCAGCCACGGCGCCTTCACGGCCAGGTCCGCCACCGCTGAGGACAGCATTTCCGCCTCCGGCGCCCCGCGCCCCTTGTAGCCGCGGGCATGGATCCCCCAGAGCTTCAGCGACGCCGCCGGGTACACCTCGGCAAGCCGGCCGCTGCCGTCCCTGGCCTGCGGACCGTACTCCCTTGCGATCTTCGCCTGGATCACCGCGCAACGCATCGCCGGGTGGGCCAGCCGGTCCGCGGAGACGCTGAGCGGGATCATGCCGGTGTTGCCGGTGACGAAACGGTCGGTGTCGCGGTAGGCGAGCAGCCGGCGGCCCTCGATCCCGTCATGGTCCAGCACCGGATGGGGTTCGAAGCTCAGGTGCCCGGCGATGAAGGGAAGAAACGCGTCCGGCCAGCCGAGGGGGGAATCGATCCCCGTCATGGCGCTGGTGTCGAAGAGGCGGAGGATCTCCTCGTCGCCCACGTTCAACGACAGATGCGCCAGGCGCGCCGCGCCGCCATCCCATTCGATGACGGCCGCCGCCGTCTTCTTCGCGGCGGCAGCGAGGTCGACGCCGAGAGTCCGCATCACCGCGCCCCAGCCACTTGACTGAACGCCAATCGAAAAACGCCCAACAAAAACGCGGGGTCACGTACCGCCCGTTCCGGAACCCCGGATGGGCGGTACGTGACCCCGCGCTGGAGTGCAGGAACGGTCAGTGGCCGGCTGCCGGAACGTAACGCTTGATGGAGGCTGCCAGTTCGGCTTCGGCGGCGGCACGGTCGCCCCAGCCCTCGGCCTTGACCCACTTGCCCGGCTCCAGATCCTTGTAACGGGTAAAGAAGTGCTCGATTTCCTTGATCAGGAACTCGCTGACATCGCTGATCTCTTTGATGTGGTCGAACCGGGCATCGGTCGGGACGCACAGGACCTTGGCGTCGCCGCCGCCGTCGTCGGTCATGTTGAACACGCCGATCGGGCGGGACTCGACGATCACGCCGGGGTAGAGGTCGAAGTCCTGCAGGAGCACCAGCGCGTCCAGCGGATCCCCATCCTCACCCAGGGTGTTCTCGAAGAAACCGTAGTGGGTGGGGTACTGCATCGACGTGAACAGGACGCGGTCCAGGCGGACGCGGCCGGTCTCGTGGTCGACTTCGTACTTGACGCGCGATCCCTTGGGGATCTCGATGGTCACGTCATGCTTCATGGAATGCTCCTTGACGAATTCAGGGGGTGCGCGGCACGTGCATA
The DNA here is from genome assembly GCF_056393985.1 of Arthrobacter sp. 10T425. Classification (NCBI taxonomy): domain Bacteria; kingdom Bacillati; phylum Actinomycetota; class Actinomycetes; order Micrococcales; family Micrococcaceae; genus Arthrobacter; species Arthrobacter sp. 10T425. The sequence goes on from NZ_JBFTGZ010000003.1 coordinate 119,161, forward strand.
AGGGCTGTCGGTGCCGCCGACTACTATTGAGGATATAGCGAGAGGCGCTGGTTTCAGGAACTAGTGGGGACATTTCAGGACTAAGGACCAGCAGCAGCATGAAACCGAGAACCAGCCGCGAGGGTACCCAGCCGGCGCCCGGCAGGGGTCGCAGGATGCCCGCGCTGCTGCTCCAGACCCTCCTCGTGGTGGCAGTGGCAGTGCCGGCAGGCATCGCCATCGCCCCGGCGTTCCTCGGCCATGACAGGTCCTCCGACGCCTCGCAGACAGCACCGCCCTGGCAGCAGATCCCCGCCACACTGAGCCCTCCCGGCAACAGTTCGGGGGCAGTCGGGCCCCTCAGCGCTTCCGCGCCGGTTCCGGCCGGGGCCGCCCTCGCCGCGCAGCTGAACCAGACCCTTAAGCCCGACGGCGCCGGCACCTTCACCGGCATCGTCCAGGACGCCGCCACGGGGCAGGTCCTCTTCGACCAGGCTGCCGACGAGGCCCGCGTTCCGGCGTCGAACATGAAGCTCCTCACAGCCGGCGCGGCCCTGCGCGTCCTGGGCCCCGACCGCCGCTTCAGCACCCGGGTGCTGGCGGGGCCGACCCCCGGCTCGGTGGTCCTGACCGGCGGGGGCGATGTCCTCCTGGGCGCCGGGGAATCGGCCCCGGGCGCCGTTCTGGGCCGCGCCGGGCTGACCACGCTCGCGAAGGCCACTATCGATGCCCTCAAAGCCGGCGGCGTCACCGGCACGGTGACCGTCCTGCTGGATGACTCCCTCTTCAGCGGCCCCTCGCTCAGCCAGGCGTGGAGCCCAGAGGACGTCGCCGCCGGGGAGATGGCCCCGCTGTACCCGCTGGCGCTGAACTCCGCGAGGTTCGATCCCGCCAAGACCACCGGACCCCGCCCGCAGGACGCCGCCATGACCGCCGCCGAGGTGTTCGCCGCCCGGCTCACGGCGGCCGCGGCGGCCGGGGGGCTGTCCGTTGCCCCCGGCGTCGCCCGGGGCCGGACCGGTGACGCGCCGGAGGGCGGGCACGCCAAAGTCCTGGCCGAGGTCCAGTCCGCCACGGTGGGGCAGCAGGTGGACATGATGCTGCAGACCTCGGACAACTACCTCGCCGAGGTGATGGGACGGATGACCGCCCTCGGCGTCGGCCGGCCCGGCAGCAGCGACGACGCCATTGCCGCCGTGCTGCAGCAGGTCAAGGACATGGGCGTTCCCACTGACTCGCTCCGGGCCGCGGACGTCTCCGGCCTTGCCCTGGCCAACCGGGTCTCGGCCCGGCAGCTCACGGACGTGGTCCGGGCCATGACCTCGGGCACAGACCCCCGGCTGCGCGCAGCCCTGAGCGGGTTCCCGGTCGCCGGGCTCACCGGCACCCTGGGGGACCGCTACACGGATGCGGCCTCGGCCGCGGGCGCCGGGCTGGTCCGCGCCAAGACGGGCACACTGAACACGGTCATTGCGCTTAGCGGTTCCGTGGTCGACGCCGACGGCCGGCTCCTGGTCTTTTCCTTCGTCGGCAACGGGCTGACCCCCGGCGCCGCGAACAAAGCCGCACTGGACCGCTCCGCCGCCGTCCTCGCCGGCTGCGGCTGCCGCTGACAGCGCGGGCCGGCCCGGACCCCGCGCCGGTCTGGCCCTTCGGCCCGGGGTCACGGAGCCCCGGCCGGTTCGCCGGTCAGCGAAAATTAAGGCGCATTGTCGGGGCCCTGTGATCTGATGGACCCCATGGAGTCCTCTGCAAGCGAGACATCACCCAAGACGCCGAGTGCGGCATCGGTCCAGGTCCCGGATCTCATCAACTGGGAGCTCGCCGCGTCCACGGCAGCCCGGCTGACGCCGGCAGGCCCCGTCCTGGGCAGCGCCGAGATCGGCGCCGCCGTCGAAAATCTGCGGCTCATGGCGGACATTTCCGTGCCGCACGTCCACCACATCACCGGACTGGACGCCGCCCGGGACCTGCGCGACTCCGAGGTCCTCGTCGTGGACCGGGCCTCATGGGCCAAGGCCAACACGCAGAGCTTCGCCGTCATGCTCAAGCCCGCCATGGGAAAGCTGCTGGAGGGCCGTGGTTCCCTCAGCCCCGGAGCTGCCGGGGTCAGCGCGGCCATCACCGGCAGCCAGCTCGGCGCCATCCTGGCCTTCCTTTCGAGCAAAGTCCTGGGCCAGTACGATCCCTTCTCCGCGCTGGCCGAAAACTCCACGGCCCCCGCTTCCGGACGGCTGCTGCTCGTAGCGCCGAACATCATCTCCGTGGAACGCGAACTGAAAGTCGAACCCGCGGACTTCCGGCTCTGGGTCTGCCTCCACGAACAGACCCACCGGGTGCAGTTCGCCGCCGCACCGTGGTTGCGGCACCACATGCTCCAGGAGATCGAAAACCTCAGCGGACTGTTGCTGGGCAATGTCGATTCCCTGATGGAACGGGCCTCGGCGGCCGCGAAATCGCTGAAGGACCGCGCGGCACCCGGCGCCGCGCCCGGACGCGGCGCCATCCTGGACCTGCTCCAGAACCCGGAGGAAAAGGCGGCCCTGTCCCGCCTGACTGCGCTCATGAGCCTTCTCGAGGGTCACGCCAATGTGGTCATGGACGCCGTGGACGCCAGCATCGTTCCCTCGGTGAAGACCATCCGGCAACGTTTCAACGACCGAGGCCAGGACCGCGGCATGATCGAGAAATTCATCCGCAACCTGCTCGGCCTCGACGCCAAGATGCGCCAGTACAGTGACGGCGCCAAGTTCGTCCGGGAAGTGGTGGCCGCCGCCGGCATGGCGGGCTTCAACAAAGTCTGGGAGTCCGCGGACCACCTCCCCAGCGAACCCGAGATCCACGACTCCAGGCTCTGGCTCGACCGGATGGCCCTCTAGCCGCCATGACTGCCCCCGACGGCGCCGGCTCTACCTCGATTTCCAGCGGACGACGCCGGCCCGGCCGCCTCGCGCCGGTGGTCGGCACGGCACGAAAAATGCTGCAGGACGCCCTCGCCGCGGCCGGCTACCCGGACCGCGTCCTGGTAGCCTGCAGCGGCGGACCGGACTCGCTGGCTCTCGCCGCCGTCGCCGCCTATTTCGGGCGCCGGGGCCACGTGGACGGCCATCTTGTCTCTGTCGGCGCCGTCGTCGTGGACCACCAGCTGCAGCCGGGCTCGGCCGGGGTCGCGGCCACCACGGCCCGCACCCTCGAGGAGCTCGGGCTCTCTCCCGTGACGATCCGGACTGTCGACGTCGCCTCCAGCGGCGCGGGCCCAGAGGCCGCCGCCCGGGACGCCCGCCATGCTGCCCTTGAGGCCGCCGCGGACGAGGCAGGTGCAACCGCCATCCTGCTCGGCCACACCCTCGATGACCAGGCCGAACAAGTGCTCCTGGGCCTGGCGCGCGGGTCGGGCACCCGGTCCCTCGCCGGGATGCGGCCGGCCCGCGGCCGGCTGCTGCGCCCGTTCCTGGGCCTGCGGCGTGCGGACACCCTGGAGATCTGCCGGGTGGAGGACCTCGAGCCCTGGCACGACCCGTCCAATGCCGATCCCGTATACGCGCGTTCCCGGACCCGGGTTGAGGTGCTGCCCCTGCTGGAGGACAAGCTTGGCCCCGGCGTTGCCGAATCGCTCGCCCGCACGGCCGCGATCCTGCAGCTCGACGCCGATTACCTGGAGGACGTGGCGAACGACACGTTCGAGCGGCTGCGCCAGCAGACAGGGGAGGAGATCAGCCTTCCGGAGGCCGGGCTGAGGGACCTGGCCCCGGCCGTGAGGTTCCGGGTGATCGCCAAGGCCGCCGCCGCCGTCGGCGGTCAGCAGCCCAGCTACCAGCGGCTGCTCGCGGCGGAAGCGCTCCTGCGCCGGCAGGGATCGGCCGGCCCGGTGGAGCTTCCCGGCGCGGTCAGCGTCTACCGGCTCTCGCTCGCGCAGCTCCTTGCGGCGGAGCCGTCCGCCGCAAGTGTTCCCCGCGAAGCCGCCCGCTGTGGGAAGCTTGTATTCCGGCCTCAACAGCCGCCCCGAAATTAGTCGCACCCCGCATCTACACAGGAGCCATTGGTGGATTCAAACGACGTCCAGGCAGACCTCAAACACGTTCTCTACACCAAGGAACAGATCCAGCAACGGATCACCGAACTCGCGGCGCAGATCGACAAGGACTACGAGGGCCGCGACCTCCTGATCGTCGGCGTGCTCAAGGGCGCCGTCATGGTCATGGCGGATCTGGCCCGTGCGCTGCACACCCACGTCTCCATGGACTGGATGGCCGTGTCCTCGTACGGCTCGGGCACGCAGTCCTCAGGCGTCGTCCGCATCCTGAAGGACCTCGACACCGACCTCATGGGCAAAGACGTCCTGATCGTCGAGGACATCATCGATTCCGGCCTCACGCTGTCCTGGCTCAAGACGAACCTGGAATCCCGCGGCACGGCGTCGGTGGAAATCTGCACCGCCTTCCGCAAGCCGACGGCCGCCAAGGTTAAGATCGACGTCAAGTACGTCGGCTATGACATCCCCAACGAGTTCGTGGTGGGCTATGGCCTGGACTACGCCGAGAAGTACCGCAACCTGGACTTCGTCGGCACCCTGGCCCCGCACGTCTACGAGTAAATCGTTCACGCGATGGCAACCCCGCCCGGGCCCCGGGCGGCCGGAGGCCCGGCCCCGCTACGCCCACAGGGAACTTTTGCCCTTTGCCGTGCGTGAGGTAGTGCGACGGTGTATAGCTAGAAGCTGACGCAGCACCACACGCGCGCAGACCGGTCGCCGTGCAGCACTACCAGGAGGGACGGGGCCAGCCCCGAACAGATGAAAGCTAAGAGTTTCTTCAAGGGCCCCGGCATCTGGATTGTCGTCGTGGTGGCCATGCTGCTGCTGGCATTTGCCACGCTTGCGCCGGGCGGCGCCAGCCGGATCGACACCGACAAGGGCCTTGAGCTGCTGACAGCCGGCGGCAAGGTTGAACAGGCCAAGATTTTTGACGCCGAGAACCGGGTGGACCTGGTCCTGAAGGACAACCTTCAGGTCGACGGGCAGGACAAGGGCAAGAACGTCCAGTTCTACTTCGTCAACGCCCGCGCCCAGGACGTCGTCAAGGCCGTCACGGACTCCAAACCGTCCGGCGGCTTCACCGACCAGCCGATCGAAAACAACTGGTTCTCCGGGCTCTTCTCCCTGCTGGTGCCCGTGCTGTTGCTCGGCGTCCTGTTCTGGTTCCTGCTCTCCCGGATGCAGGGCGGCGGGTCCAAGGTGATGCAGTTCGGCAAGTCCAAGGCCAAGCTCGTCAACAAGGACATGCCCCAGGTGACCTTCAGCGATGTCGCCGGCGCCGATGAGGCCGTCGAGGAACTCGAGGAGATCAAGGAATTCCTGCAGGAACCTGCCAAGTTCCAGGCCGTTGGCGCCAAAATCCCCAAGGGCGTGCTGCTCTACGGCCCTCCGGGCACCGGCAAAACCCTCCTGGCCCGCGCGGTTGCCGGCGAGGCCGGCGTACCCTTCTTCTCCATCTCAGGCTCCGACTTCGTGGAAATGTTCGTCGGCGTGGGTGCCTCCCGTGTCCGCGACCTCTTCGAGCAGGCCAAGTCCAACGCCCCGGCGATCATCTTCGTCGATGAGATCGACGCCGTCGGCCGGCACCGCGGCGCCGGCATCGGCGGCGGCAACGACGAGCGCGAGCAGACCCTGAACCAGCTGCTGGTGGAAATGGACGGCTTCGACGTCAAGACCAACGTCATCCTGATTGCCGCCACGAACCGCCCCGACGTCCTGGACCCCGCCCTGCTGCGCCCCGGCCGCTTCGACCGGCAGATCGGGGTTGAGGCCCCCGATTTGATCGGCCGCGACCAGATCCTGCAGGTGCACGCCAAGGGCAAGCCGATGGCTGCCGGCGTCGACCTCAAGGCTGTTGCCAAGAAGACCCCCGGCTACACGGGCGCCGACCTGGCCAACGTCCTGAACGAGGCCGCCCTGCTGACGGCCCGGTCCAACGCCAACCTGATCGATGACCGCGCCCTGGACGAGGCGATCGACCGCGTCATGGCCGGCCCGCAGAAGCGCAGCCGGGTCATGAAGGAACACGAACGCAAAGTCACCGCGTACCACGAAGGCGGCCACGCCCTCGTCGCGGCTGCCCTGCGGAACTCCGCCCCGGTCACCAAGATCACCATCCTGCCCCGCGGCCGTGCCCTCGGCTACACCATGGTGGTCCCGGAAAACGACAAGTACTCCATCACCCGCAACGAACTGCTCGATCAGATGGCCTACGCCATGGGCGGCCGCGTCGCCGAGGAACTCGTCTTCCATGATCCGTCCACGGGTGCATCCAATGACATCGAGAAGGCCACCGGGATCGCCCGGAAGATGGTCACCGAATTCGGCATGAGCGAACGGGTCGGGTCCGTGCGCCTCGGCCAGGGCGGCGGCGAGCCGTTCCTGGGCCGCGACGCCGGCCACGAGCGCAACTACTCGGACCAGATCGCCTACATCGTCGACGAGGAAGTGCGCCGCCTGATCGACGGTGCCCATGATGAGGCCTACGCCATCCTGACCGAGAACCGGGATGTCCTGGACGAGCTGGCGCTGGAACTGCTCGAACGCGAAACACTGAACCAGGCCGAAATCGCGCAAATATTCACCCACATCCGCAAGCGCGACTTCCGCGATGTCTGGCTCTCCAAGGAGACCCGCACGCTCCAGACCGCCGGCCCGGTGGAGTCGCGCCGTGAAAAGGCGGAGCGTGAAGCCCAGGAGGAAGCCACCCACGCCCGGCTCGAAGAGCCCTTGGATGCCCAGCCCCCGCATGCCCAGGGCGTCGGCGGGCAGGAGTCCTTCCAGGGCGGTGCAACAGATATCGGGACTGATGGTCATCCCGGCTAGGCTTCTTCTGTGACTTCTAACTTCGACGACGACGTTCCCGCCCCCGCCGCTGCTTCGGCGGGGGACGGGGGAGCCCCGCATTCAAAGTCCAAAGTGGACCGCCCCAGGATCGAAGCGGCAGTACGGGAAATCCTGCTGGCGATCGGTGAGGACCCGGACCGCGGCGGCCTCATTGACACCCCGAAGCGGGTGGCCAAGGCCTACGTGGAAATGTTCGCCGGCCTGCACCACGACCCCGCCGAGATCCTGGCCACCACCTTCGACCTCGAGCACGAGGAACTCGTGCTGGTCAAGGACATTCCGTTCTATTCCACCTGCGAGCACCACCTGGTGCCGTTCCACGGGGTGGCGCATGTGGGCTACATCCCGTCCCACGACGGCAAGGTCACGGGCCTGAGCAAGCTGGCGCGCGTGGTGGACATGTTCGCCAAGCGCCCGCAGGTCCAAGAACGCCTGACCACCCAGATCGTCGAGGCCCTCGTCACGCACCTCAATCCGCGTGGCGCGATCGTCGTCGTCGAATGTGAACACCTGTGCATGTCCATGCGGGGAATCCGCAAGCCCGGCGCCAAGACCGTCACCAGCGCAGTGCGCGGGCAACTCCATGACCCGGCCACCCGTGCCGAAGCCATGAGCCTCATACTCGGAAGGTAAGAACACAGACCATGGACTCCCTAGCTGCAGCCCCGGGCACCGGCCCCGCCACTTCGCCCCTGCCCATCCTGCGCAAACCGCGCCCGGCGGCGAAGTTCCAGGACCTGCCCACGGACCGGACACTGGTGATGGGAATCCTCAACGTCACCCCTGATTCCTTCAGCGACGGCGGAGCACACGCGACGGCGGACACAGCGATCGCGGCCGGGCTGCGGATGTTCTACGCCGGGGCGGACATCATCGACGTCGGCGGCGAGTCCACGCGCCCGGGTGCCACGGCAGTCGGCGCTGACGAGGAACAGCGCCGGGTCCTGCCGGTCATCGAGGCCCTGGTCAAGGCCGGCGCCCTGGTCAGCATCGACACCACCCACGCCGCGACGGCTGCCGCGGCCCTGAAGGCCGGCGCCGCGATCATCAACGACGTCTCGGGCCTGACCATGGAACCGGAAATGGCCGAACTCGCCGCCCGCACCAAGGTCCCCTACATCCTCACGCACCGCCGCGGCGACGCCAGCACCATGAACTCCCTGACGGACTACCGTGACGTCGCCGGGGAAGTCGTGACCGAGCTCGCCGGCGTCCGCGACAAGCTGTACGCCGCCGGGGTCGCGCCGGAACAGATCATTGTGGACCCGGGACTGGGCTTCGCCAAGAACGAGGGCCAGAACTGGGAGCTCCTGCAGCACCTGGATGTCCTGCAGGCCATGGGCCACAAGGTCCTCGTCGCCGGCTCACGCAAACGCTTCCTCGGCAGCCTCCTGACCGTGGCCGGCAAGGCCGCCCAGCCGGTTGAACGCGACGCCGCCACCGCCGCCATGACCGCCATCAGCGCCTTCCGCGGCGCCTGGGCTGTGCGCGTGCACGACGTCGGCGCGAGCCTCGACGCCGTCAAGGTCGCCGCCCGCATGGTTCCCCCGGCACCGGCCGGTTCCGCCCACGCCGGCACCAACTGATCCGGCCGGCACCATGGATCAGATCACGCTGAGCGGCGTCACCGCCGTCGGCCATCACGGTGTGTTCGATTTTGAGCGCCGCGACGGGCAGCCCTTCGTCGTCGACGCGGTGCTGCACCTGGACTTCAGCAAAGCGGCCGCTTCCGACGACGTCCTGGACACCGCGCATTACGGCGAGGTGGCCAACTGCATCCGGGACTGGATCACGGGTGAGCCGCTGAACCTGATCGAGGCCCTCGCGGTGCGGATTGCCGAGGACATCCTGCAGAAATTCGCCGTCGACGCCGTGGACATCACCGTGCACAAGCCCAAGGCCCCGATCGAAGTCGACTTTGGCGACGTCGCCGTCAGCGTGCACCGGAGACGGACGTGAGCCCGCTCTACACCCGTGCCGTGATCGCGCTCGGCAGCAACCTGGGGGAGCGCAGCGACACCCTGTCCGCCGCCGTCGCGGACCTCGTCGACCCGCCGGAGGTGCGCCTGCTCGCCATCTCGCCGATCGTCCAGACCAAGGCCGTGGGAGGCCCGCCGGACCAGCCTGACTTCCTGAACATGGTGATTGCCGTCGAGACGTCGCTGCCGCCGCGCGGTCTGCTCGAGCACTGCCACGACGTGGAGCAGAAGCATTTGCGCGTGCGCGAGGTCCGGTGGGGGCCGCGGACCCTGGACGTGGACATCATCACGTACGGGGATGTGGTCAGCTCCGATCCCGAGCTCACTCTGCCCCACCCCCGGGCCGCGGAACGGGCGTTCGTGCTCTACCCGTGGTCGCTGATCGATCCCGCGGCGGAGCTCAACGGCGAACGCGTGGGCGACCTCGCGGCGAAAGCCGCCGATTTCGCCGGCCTTGCCACCTTTGACGGCTTCCAGAACCCCGCCGCAGGGGATGTCACTGCCACGGAGATCACCGGCGTGCCCGGTGCGGCGGAGCGGCCGTGAAGCTGACCAGCCCCCTGCTCCTGCTGGCCATTTGCGTGGTCCTGGCCGTGGCCGGCTGGTTCGCCACCATGCTCTCCGGCCGCTACGGCCTGGCCACCCCGGTGCTGCCGCTGACGGGCCTGGTGACCATGGGCGTGATCGTGGCCCTCACGCTGGTGCTGGGCATCCGCGTGCTCCGGTGGCGCAACGGCAAGAAGAAGAAAATCCTCAACCCCATCCTGGCTGCCTGGACCCTGGTCCTCGCGCAGGCCTGCGCCTACACCGGGTCGGTCCTGCTGGGCTGGCATGCGGGAATCGTGGTGGAGCAACTGCGGCTGTGGAACCTGCGCAGCAACCAGGAGATCACCTGGCAGGCCCTGGCCATGGCTGGCGGCGGACTGATCATGGTGATCGTCGGGCTCGTCGTCGAGCGGTTCTGCCGGATTCCCCCCGAGGACGGCGACGCCGAATCCCGGCCCGGCGTGCAGGGAAAGCGCAGCAAGCCCTCGGCGGAAGGCGAATATGCCTACCGAAGCGATTGATCCTCCGGGCATCGACTGGCTCCGGGTGTCCCCGAAGTACGTCACGGTGCGCCTCGCGGGATGGGCGCTGGGAACCCTGGTCGCGGTGGCTCTGCTGTCGCTTCCCCTAATCCTGGTGCTGACCGGCGTGTGGACCTGGCTGCCTGTCTGGCTGGCCGTCGCCCTGCCCGCTGTCGCGCTGCTGCTGGCCCTGTGGCGGCTCGCGCTGATTCCCCGGCAGGTGCGCTCGATCGGCTACGCCGAGCGTGATGATGACCTCCTGATCCGGCGCGGCATTTTCTTCCAGCGCACGCTCGTGGTTCCTTACGGGCGGATGCAGTACGTGGACATCGCGGTGGGCCCGGTCGAACGCCAGCTGGGCCTGTGCACACTGAAACTGCACACCGCGGCCGCCGCGACCAGCGCCGAGATTCCCGGGCTGCCCGCGAGCGAAGGCGCCCGGCTCCGCGAACAACTGTCCGCCCGCGGCGAAGCCCGGCTGGCCGGGCTGTGACGGGAAGGCCGTGACGGGATGGCGCTGACACCGGAGGATGCCGGGCGCGCCGCCGACGGAACCGCCGTCGGCTCCGGTATCGAAGGAACTGCCGACGCCGGCTGGCTGCGCGTGCACCCCGCGTCGCCCTTTGTCCGCGGCTGGGTGGCGCTGGCTGCACTGCTGTTCTTTTTTGGACGCGACAGTTTCGAACGGTTCCTGCAGGGCGGCCCGCTCTTTGACGAGCGGCTGGCCGGACGGGCGCCCTGGCTGCTCCTCGGCGGCGGCGCCCTGATTCTGCTGACCGTTCTCGGCTACGTCCTGAGCTGGTACTTCACCCGCTACCAGGTGGCCGGCGGCTACGTCCGCGTCAACACCGGTTTCCTGTTCAAGCAGCAGCGGCAGGCCAGGCTGGACCGGGTGCAGGCGATCGACGTCGTGCAACCCCTGCTGGCACGGATCTTCGGACTGGCTGAATTGCGGTTCGAAGTCGCCGACGCCGGCCAGTCCGCGGTGCGCCTGGCGTACCTGCGCGCGGACGAGGCCCGGCAGCTCCGCGCGACAATCCTGGCCCGCGCCTCCGGTGCCGCGGGCGGGACGCCGGCGCGGGAGCCGGGAGACCCGGAGTCCGGAGAGCCGGCGGCCGCCGCCGTGGAAGCCCCCGAACAGGCCGTGCTCACCGTGCCGCCGCCGCGCCTGGTGGGCTCGCTGCTCCTGAGCGAACAAAGTGTCGTGATCCTGGCTGGCGGCATTGCCTCGGTGATGCTCTCCGCCGTCACGGAAAACCGGAACTTCACGGTCTTCCTGATCCCAGCCGCAATCGGGCTCATCGCCTCCTACTGGTCCTCGTTCAACAAGGGCTACAACTTCACCGCCGCCATTTCCCCGGACGGCATCCGGCTGCGCTACGGCCTGCTGGACACGCAGGCGCAGACCGTTCCGCCGGGCAGGATCCAGGCGCTGAAGGTCAGCCAGCCGCCGCTGTGGCGGATGTTCGGCTGGTACCGGATCCAGGTCAACGTGGCCGGCTACGGCCTGGCCGGCAGCGCCGGCGAAGGATCGGCCCGGACCACGCTGCTTCCGGTGGGATACCTCGGCGACGTCATGGACATCCTCTCCCTGGTGCTCCCGGATCCCGGGACCCAGGACCCGGTGGGGCTGTTCACCGCGGGGATCACCGGCCTCGCGGACCCTGCCGGGACCCCGGGCAGCCCAGCAGGGAAGGCCGCCGACGGCGGCTTCGTCACCAGCCCGCGCCGGGCCCGGTTCCTGGCGCCGCTGGGCTGGCGCCGCAACGGCTTCGCGGCAACGGAGACCGCCCTGCTCCTGAGGTCGGGCCGCTGGTGGCGGAACTTCGTGGTGGTGCCGCACCAGCGCACCCAGTCCATGGCGCTCCAGCAGGGCCCGCTCGCCCGGCGGTTCCGGGTGGCCGACCTGGTCCTGCACACCACGGCGGGTCCGGTGGCCCCGCGGCTCATCCAGGCCGGCCTCGACGAAGCCCGGGCACTGTTCGATGCCCAGTCGGCCCGTGCCCGTGCCGCGCGCAAGCACCAGAAGAGCGAACACTGGCTGGAGCCGGCGGCCCAGCCGGCCGCACCACCCGCAGAAGACCACCAGGAAGGCCCGCATCATGGCTAAACCAGGACGCCTCGGCGTCGGAATCATTGGCGCGGGGAAGGTCGGAGCCGTCCTGGGGGCGGCGCTGCGCGGAGCCGAGCACGCCGTCATCGGGGCGTCGGCCGTTTCGGACGCCAGCAAAGAACGCGTCGAAACGCTCCTGCCCGGCGTCCCGATCCTGGACGTGCAGGACATCGTGGAGCGGGCCGAACTGGTCCTCCTCGCCGTCCCGGACGATGCCCTGGGCCCGCTCGTGGAGGGCCTCGCGAAGCTCGGGGCCTGGCAGCCGGGCCAGCTGGTGGCCCACACCTCGGGCCGCTTCGGCGTCGGCATCCTGCACCCGGTCCGCGCCGCGGGTGCCATCCCGCTGGCGCTGCACCCGGCCATGACCTTCACCGGCATGAGCCTGGACCTCACCCGGCTGCTGGACTGCACCTTCGGTGTCACGGCCGACGCCGCGATGCTGCCGATCGCCCAGGCACTCGTCGTCGAAATGGGCGCCGAGCCCGTCGCGATCGCCGAGGCAGACCGCGTCCTCTACCACGCTGCCCTCGCGCACGGCTCCAACCACCTGGTCACGCTCGTGGCGCAGGCCTCGCAGCTACTCCGCGACGTCGGCGTCGACGCCCCGGACCGGATGCTGGGCCCGCTGCTGCGCGCCACCCTCGAGAACGCCCTCGCCTCCGGCGAAACGGCCCTGACCGGGCCCGTGGCCCGCGGCGACACCGGCACGGTGGCCGCGCACGCCGGCGCCCTCCGCGAGTACGACGGCGGCGCCGCCGGCGATATTCTTGAGGCGTACCTGGCCATGGCCCGGGCGACAGCCCGCCGGGCAGGAAGCCGCGGACTGCTGAAGCCGGAACAACTCGACGGCATCGAACAGGCGCTCGGCGGCCCCGGCCAGAACGGGACGCCCGCCCCGGAAGGACCCTGACATGGCAATCCAACTCGTCACCACAGCTGCCCAGTTCCGCGCCGCAAGCGCCCGGCTGCTGGCACAGAAAGGCGGCACGTCCCAGGGCCTCGTGCCCACCATGGGCGCCCTGCACGAGGGACATGCCCAGCTGGCCCGGACGGCCGTCGCCCAGAACGACGTCGTGGCGGCCACCATCTTCGTCAACCCGCTTCAGTTTGGCGAGGCCGCGGACCTCGAACGCTACCCCCGGACGCTCGACGCCGACCTCGCGCTGCTCGACGCCGAAGGGGTGGACCTGGCGTTCGCGCCGGGTGTTGAGGAGGTCTACCCCGGCGGGGCACCCCTCGTGCGGATCACGGCGGGACCCCTGGGCGAAAAATGGGAAGGCGCGTCCCGGCCAGGGCACTTCGACGGCGCGCTGACCGTCGTCGCGAAACTGCTCCACTACGGCATCCCTGGGGCCGGCCTGCCCGGTGGCGGCCAGCCCGCGTACCGCGCCTATTTCGGCCAGAAGGACGCGCAGCAGCTGGCCCTGGTCCAGCGCATGGTGGCTGACCTGGATTTTCCCGTGGAGATCGTGCCGGTGCCCATTGTGCGCTCGGCCGACGGCTTGGCGCTGTCCAGCCGCAACCGCTTCCTCTCCGAAGACCAGCGCGAGGCGGCCCTGGTGCTCTCCCGCGCACTGCGGCTCATCGAGGAGCGCGCCAACGCCCATGAGCCGCTGGACATCGAATCGGCGCAGGCCCTCGTCCGGTCCCAGCCGCTCGTGGAGCTGGACTATTTCGAGGTAGTGGATCCGCGCACCCTCGAGCCCCTCGCGGAGAACTGCCGGGACACCCCGTTCCGCGGCGAGGGGCTGGCGATTATCGCCGCCACGGTCGGCCCCGTCCGCCTCATCGACAACGTGCCCCTGAATTCCTAGCCCCCAGCCCCACCACAAAGCAACGCGGGGTCAGTTACGGCCCATGCCGCCGCCCGTCATGGGCCGTAACTGACCCCGCGTTGCTTTCGCGGTGACGGGAATGCCCCCGGGCCCTAGACTGTTGGAACCTGCAGCAGCGCCGACGCTCGCCGGACCCACACCAAACTCCCTGAGGGAATTCCCATGTCAACAGACGTCTCTTCCAACGCCTCTGGCGATCCCGCACCGGGCGCTGCCCCCGCCGTCGCCGCGCAGAACGTGCCAGCCACGCCGGCCGCGCCCGCGGCATCCACCGCGCCCACTGCGCCGGCAAAGATGCCCCGGGAGTCCGTGGCCATCATCGCCACGCTGCTGGTGGCCACCTTCGTCGTGATCCTCAACGAGACCATCATGAACGTGGCCCTGCAACGGCTGATGGTGGACCTGAACATCGATGCGCCCACCGTGCAGTGGCTGTCCACCGGTTTCATGCTCACCATGGCCGTCGTGATCCCCACCACCGGATTCATCCTGCAGCGGCTGACCACCCGTGCAGTGTTCATGCTGGCCATGGGACTGTTCTCCGGCGGCACCCTGCTGGCCGCCCTCGCGCCGGGCTTCGAAGTCCTGCTGCTGGCCCGCATCGTCCAGGCCGGCGGCACCGCCATCATGCTGCCGCTCCTGATGACCACCATCCTCACGCTCGTGCCGCTGGAGCGCCGCGGCGCCGTCATGGGCAACGTCAGCATCGCCATTTCCGTCGCGCCGGCACTGGGTCCGACAGTTTCCGGCCTGATCCTCCAGCATTTTTCCTGGCGGTTCATGTTCGTCTTCGTACTGCCGATCGCCCTCGCCGCACTGGCCATCGGGGCCAGGTACCTGACCAACATCGGCGAAACCGAGAAAACCCGGCTCGACGCCCTCTCCGTGGTGCTCACGGTCCCCGCCTTCGGCGGCCTGGTTTACGGCCTGAGCCAGATCGGCGGCGGCCAGGCCGGCTCCCGCACCCCCGCCGTGATGGCCCTGGCCGTCGGTGTGCTGGCCCTGGCAGCGTTCGTCCTGCGCCAGCTGAAGCTGCAGAAGACCGGCGGGCCCCTGCTGGACCTGCGCGCCTTCACCTTCCGGATGTTCACCGTTTCGGTGCTGCTGCTGGTCGTGGCCATGATCGCGCTGTTCGGCGCGGTGATCCTGCTGCCGTTGTACCTGCAGGAGATCCGCGGCCTGACGTCCCTCGAGACCGGCCTGGTGCTGCTGCCCGGCGGCCTCGCCATGGGCCTGCTGGGGCCCTTCATCGGCCGCGTATTCGACAAGGTCGGGCCCCTGCCGCTGACAGTGACGGGCTCGATCATGATGGTGCTCTCGCTCTGGCAGTTTTCCATGCTGGACGCCACGTCGCCGCTGGGGTGGATCATCGCCCTGCACGTGACACTGAGCCTGGGCCTGGCGCTGCTGTTCACTCCCGCGTTCACGACCGGGCTGAACCCGCTGCCGCCGCACCTGTACTCCCACGGCTCGGCCATCATGAGCACACTGCAGCAGGTGGCCGGTGCCGCCGGCACGGCGCTGCTGGTCTCGATCTACGCTTTCGTGGCCGTTGCCTCGGGCATGGTCGCCGGCATGCATGCTGCCTTCCTGACGGCGGCCGTCATAGCCGTCGCCGCCGTCGTGCTGTCCGCCATGATGCGCAAAACCGAAGGCGCGGCACACGCGGCCGCCCACTAGCTGCAATTAACAAACAACGCGGGGTCCCTTAGCGCCGGTCTGAGCCTCCGGAATGGGCGCTAAGTGACCCCGCGTTGCTTGTAGGGCGTTGCGTGTTGCGGGTCAGCCTGCGTAAAACGCGCTGAGCTCGGCGATCAGCTTGTCCGGCGCCTTGTTGACACCGTCATGTCCCATGCCGGGCAGGATTGTGTAGCTGGAGCCGGAGAGGACATCGTGGATCTGGGCGCAGGCCACCCCGAAATAGGCCGGGCTCTTCTCGCCCACGATGATCAGCGTTTCCAGCGGCAGTTCCAGGAAGGGTTCGGCCGGCATGTCCGCGGCGATGATCGCCTTGATCTCGCGGACGCCGGTCTGCATGAGGTCGCGCAGCTGCTTGCCGATCGGGGTGCCAGCCGAAAGCTTGTTCGCCAGCGTCAGCATGGACAGCGGCATCCGGGACAGGGCGCTGCCGGTCTCCAGGCCCTTGAGCAGGACGGCGAGGGCGCGGTCGTCGTCGCCGGCTGCGGTCGCCCGCTCGTATTCGGGCGTCCAGTCCGCCGTGACGCTGTGGTTGACGGACACGGCGGGGTCGTACACGGCCAGCCGTTCCACCGGCAGGGTGCGGGCCGCGTGCAGGGCCACTGCCCCGCCGAAGCTGTGGCCGAAGACGTCCGTGCTGGCGGTGTGCTTCATGACGGCGTCGAGGTCGTGGATGTCCACGTCGAGGGTGTAATCCTCAGGCTGCGGGGAGGACGAGCCGCGGCCGCGACGGTTGAAGGTGTGCACCGGCCGCCCCAGTGACGCGCTGAGTTTCTGCGCGAAACGGGTGTAGTCGGCGGCCGTCACCATCGAGGCCGGCACGACGACGATGCCCGAACCCGCCGAGGCGAGCTCGGCGCCCGTGCTCAAAAGCTCGATCGTTCCGCCGTTGGGGGTTCTGATGTTCTCGCGGGTCATGCTCCGAGCCTAGCCGAGGCCACGCCCCAGTGCAGTAAGCCGCGGTGCACTATGGCGCCAGTCAAGTAGGGCGCAGTCCACTATGACCGCAGTCCAGTATGACCGCAGTTCAGTTGTGGTCCCGTCGCAGCGGCGCTGCATGATCGCGCCGGCGCTAGTTGCCCAGCCGGCCGCCGGAGACCTCGAGGTAGCAGGCGCCGCAGAGCGACTCGTACCAGACGTCCTGGCCATCGATCGCAACCTGGTTCCCGTCGAACACCACGTGGTCCCCGATCCGGCGCGTGTTGAAGATGGCCTTCCGTCCGCAGCGGCAGATGGTCTTGAGCTCTTCGAGGGTGTGCGCGATCTCCAGCAGGCGCAGGGAACCGGGGAACGCGCGGGTCCGGAAGTCGGTGCGGATGCCGTAGGCGAGGACGGGGACGTTGTCCAGGACCGCGATGCGGAAGAGGTCGTCCACCTGCTCCGGTTCCAGGAACTGGGCCTCGTCCACCAGCAGGCAGGCCACCGGCGGGGTGTCCACGTGCTGCAGCAGGGCGTCGGGATCGTCGCCGTGGGCCTGGGCGGTGAACAGGTCGCGGGCCGACGCGCCGGCGGGGATCAGGAAGTCCACCGAACGGGTCATGCCCAGGCGGGACACGACGTCGGAGTCGCCCTTGGTGTCCACGTCCGGCTTGGCCAGCAGGACCCGCTGGCCGCGTTCCTCATAGTTGAAGGCCGCCTGCAGAAGCCCCGTAGATTTGCCGGAGTTCATGGCGCCGTAGCGGAAGTAGAGCTTGGCCAAGGGGGTCCTTTCGAAAGGGTCGCCCCCGATTCTAGCGGTCGGTCGCGTCGCAGCCCTCAGCGGCCGGGCCCACTGCGCCGCCACCGGGCCGGCACGCCCGCGGCTGCAAGGCTGCCGGCCAGGCTGACGGGCGGCGGGGTCGCTGCCCCGGGCCCGCCGTGGAGGAACCGGGCCGTGCGGAGGGCCAGCCGGCTTCCCGGCCGGATGGGGCCTTCGTGGAGCTGCCCGGGGACCACGGCGAAGCTGACCGCGGGGACGGCGTCGGCAAGCTGGCGGCTCGTGTCGGCGAAGTAGCCGGGGCTCCAGCCGCCGCTGAGCATGAGGGTGGGGGTGGTGATGGCGGCAAAATCCTCGAGTTCGGCGTCGGCATCCAGTACCGCGCGCATCTCGGCGACGGCCGTGGGCAGCAGTTGCCGCATTTCGGCGCCGAGCCTGGTCCGGGCCGAGAGGATGCTGAGCATGCGCAGCGCGCCCAAGGGCAGCATGGACACCGGGCCGGCCGTCTCCAGGCCTTGCACCAAATGCGCCCAGGCGTGGTCGAGTTCGCCGGCAGCCACGGACCTTTCCAGTTCGGGCCGCCAGCGCTGGGTGAGGTTCCCGGAGAGGCTCACGGCGGCGTCGTAAGTCACCATCCTGCGGATCTGCAGGCGCCGGGCGGCCTCGAGGGCCACGAACCCGCCATAGCTGTGGGCCACGACGTCGCTGGCGCCGGTCTCGCGGAGCACGGTTGCCAGGTCGGCCACCTCGGTGGCGGCGGAATAGTCGGCCGGCTGGTGCGAGGAACCTGCGCGTCCGCGGCGGTTGTAGCAGTGCACCGGCTGGTCCAGCAGCCGGCAAAGTTTTCGGGCAAAGGACCGGTAGAGCGCATCGGTGATCAGGGTCCCGTGCACGACGACGACGCCGGATCCTTCGCCGCGGGACGCCACGGCGGCGTCGGACGCGGCTGTTCTGCCCGGTGCGTGCCCCGCCGGGCGGATGGTGTGCAGCTCAAGGTGTCCCTTGCCGTCGTCGGTCCTCACTGTCCATGTCTCCACAACTTCGAGTCTATTCCCGCACCCCGTCCGCCTGGCTGCCGCCCGGGCAGAACCGGGCCGGGACCTTCCCGGACGCAAATCGACGGTAAACTTGGGGATTGTGACTTCCCAAAACACCCCCACCCCGAACAACGCCGCCGAGCCGCATGATGCCAGCGAACAGACCCGCATCCGCATGGAGAAGCGCGCCAAGCTGATCGAACGCGGCGTCGAGGCATATCCGGTGGGTGTCGAACGCACGCACTCGCTCACGGAAATCCGGGAGAAATACGCCTACCTGCAGGCCGATGAAACCACTGGCGACGCCGTTGGCGTGACCGGCCGCATCGTCTTCATCCGCAACACGGGCAAACTCTGCTTCGCCACCCTCCAGGAGGGCGGCCTGGACGGGAAGGCCGTGCGGCTGCAGGTCATGCTGAGCCTGGCCAACATCGGTGAGGAGGCGCTCGCGGAGTGGAAGTCTCTCGTGGACCTCGGCGATCACGTCTTCATCAAGGGCGAGGTCATTTCCTCACGCCGCGGCGAACTCTCCGTCATGGCGGATTCCTGGACCATGGCCTCGAAGGCGCTGCGCCCGCTGCCCGTGCTGCACGCCGGGCTGAACGAAGAAACGCGTGTCCGCCAGCGCTACGTGGACCTCATTGTCCGCGACGAGGCCCGCGAGATGGTGTACACCCGCGCCGCGATCACCCGCTCCATCCGCGAAACCCTGCACCGCCAGGGCTACGTTGAGGTGGAAACCCCCATGCTGCAGCTGGTTCACGGCGGCGCCACGGCCCGTCCCTTCGAGACGCACATGAACGCCTTCGACCAGAAGATGACGCTGCGCATCGCTACCGAGCTCTACCTCAAGCGCACGGTGGTCGGCGGGATCGACCGCGTCTACGACATGGGCCGGGTCTTCCGCAACGAGGGCGTGGACTCCACGCACAGCCCCGAGTTCACCACCCTGGAGTCCTACGAGGCGTGGGCGGACCAGTTCGTCATGGCGGACCGGATCAAGGAGATCATCCTGGACGCCGCCGACGCCGCCGGTGTGGGCCGCGTGCTGCAGACCGAAGCCGGGGAGATCAACCTCGACGGCGAATGGACCTGGCTGGCGGTCTACCCGGGGCTGTCCGACTTCGTGGGCCAGGAAGTAACCCCCGACACCCCGGTTGCCGAGCTGCTGGAGCTGGCTGCCAAGCACGAGGTCAAGGTCGACGCCGCCTGGGAAGCCGAGAAGCTCGTCGTCGAACTCTTCGGTGAACTGGTGGAGCCGACGTTGCTCAACCCCACGTTCGTCTACGACTATCCGCCGTCCGCGCAGCCGCTGGCCCGCCAGCACCGCGAAGACGGCCGCCTGATCGAGGCCTGGGACCTCATCATCGGCGGCATGGAGCGGGGCACGGCGTTCTCCGAACTGATCGACCCGGTCATCCAGCGCGAACGCCTCACCGAACAGTCCCGCCGTTCCGCCGCGGGTGACGTGGAGGCAATGCAGCTGGACGAAGACTTCCTCCGTGCGCTCGAGTACGGCGCGCCGCCCATGGGCGGGATCGGCCTCGGCATTGACCGGCTCGTGATGCTCTTCACCGGAGCCGGCATCCGCGAAACGATCCTCTTCCCCCTGCTGAAGCCCGAAGGACACTGAGCATGGACTATATCGCCGTATTGCTGCCCCCCATCGTGGTGGGCCTGCTTTTCTGGTTTGCCATGAAATCCATATTCAATGCCGACAAATCAGAGCGGCAGGCAGAAGCCCGCGCCCATGCCGAGGCCGAAACTAGGGCCAAAGGACCGGAATCCGGGACCCTGGGAAGCTAATTACCCGAAAGAAGTAATAGTTCCCTATTGCCGCCTTAGGTTTTCCTTTGGACAGAGTTTTGCGCTTTGACTCCCTGCTGTAACGCGGAGGATACTTATTCCAGATACATCCTGCTTTTCTAAACGCTCGATCTTTGGAAAGAGAGTCCTTTATGGCACAGAAAGTAAAAATCATCCTCGTTGATGATCTGGATGGGGGATCCGCGGACGAAACTGTCCGGTTTGGCCTTGACGGCGTCAGCTACGAAATTGACCTGTCGTCAAGCAATGCATCAGAACTGCGCTCCGCAGTGGACCGATTTGTGACGCACGCGCGCAAAACGTCAAGCGGACGCGCCACGCGCACGAAAATTTCCAGCGGACGGAATCAGGACTCTGCCCAGATCCGCCAGTGGGCACGGGACAACGGCTATGCGGTAAACAGCCGCGGACGCATCCAGGCTGAAATTCAGGAAGCCTACCAAAAGGCTAATTCCTAGCAGGGCCCGGCGTCAGGCCGCAGTGCCGGGCCCGGCATGTGGGCGCAGTATCAAGCCGCAATCACGTTTCATGCCGTCGTAATCGAGCGTCTGTCAAATGCCAATGCCCCCGTTATCTGACGGGGGCATTGCCATGCCGGCGTCGGTGCGCCCGTCCGGCAGATCGGCCCGCCCGTCCGGCGATGAACAGGCTGCGCCGCCCATGTTCCTCCCCTGCAGCATTTCCAGGCATATGTCCCGCACGAAGTGAACCATTTGCCGACGATGGCCGCTATGGGGCCAGGCTTAGCGGCCATCTTCGTCAATTCGGGCACCTTTGCCATGCCGACGGCGCCCTTCCGTCGGTGCGCCCGTCCACCCGGCTGGCCCGCTTAGCGGCCGGTTGCGCCCGTCCGGAAGGGCCGAATGCGCCCTTCCGGATCGGCCGGTTGCGCCGATCCGGTGGGGTTCCGGGCGGTTCTTGCCCCTTGTCCGGGACCCGGTCCGGGCGCGGTTGCGCAACCCTCCGGTTTCCCCTGTGGCGAACAAGCCCCAAATCTGGAACCCGGCCACGTAGCATCAAAGTACGTCGTAGCTAGGAGTGTGGCGAAATGTTTGAGCGATTTACGGACCGTGCCCGTCGCGTAGTTGTGCTTGCCCAAGAAGAGGCACGCATGCTGAACCACAATTACATTGGTACCGAACACATCCTCTTGGGTCTGATCCATGAGGGTGAAGGTGTTGCCGCCAAAGCCCTTGAATCCTTGAGCATTTCGCTCGACGGTGTCCGCGAGCAGGTCCAGGAGATCATCGGCCAGGGCCAGCAGGCGCCCTCCGGCCACATCCCCTTTACCCCCCGCGCCAAGAAGGTCCTGGAGCTCTCGCTGCGCGAGGCGCTGCAGCTGGGCCATAACTACATTGGTACCGAGCACATCCTCCTCGGCCTTATCCGGGAGGGTGAAGGCGTTGCCGCCCAGGTGCTCGTCAAGCTCGGCGCAGACCTGAACCGGGTCCGCTCGCAGGTCATCCAGCTGCTCTCGGGTTACCAGGGCAAGGAAGCCACGGGCGCCGGTGTCGGCCCCGGGCAGGCTGAGGGGACCCCGGCCGGTTCCGTTGTCCTGGACCAGTTCGGCCGCAACCTGACCCAGGCTGCGCGCGAGAACAAACTGGACCCCGTGATCGGCCGCGAGCAGGAAATGGAACGCGTCATGCAGGTCCTTTCCCGCCGCACCAAGAACAACCCTGTGCTGATCGGTGAGCCCGGCGTCGGCAAGACCGCCGTCGTCGAGGGCCTGGCCCAGGCGATCGTCCGCGGCGATGTCCCGGAGACCATCAAGGACAAGCAGCTTTACACGCTGGACCTCGGGTCCCTCGTGGCCGGCTCCCGCTACCGCGGCGACTTCGAAGAGCGCCTGAAGAAGGTCCTCAAGGAGATCCGCACGCGCGGTGACATCATCCTGTTCATCGATGAGATCCACACCCTGGTGGGCGCCGGTGCCGCCGAAGGCGCCATCGATGCGGCCTCGATCCTGAAGCCCATGCTGGCCCGCGGCGAACTCCAGACCATCGGTGCCACCACGCTGGACGAATACCGCAAGCACATCGAGAAGGATGCCGCGCTGGAGCGCCGCTTCCAGCCGATCCAGGTCAAGGAACCCTCCGTCGCGCACGCGATCGAGATCCTCAAGGGCCTCCGCGACCGGTATGAGGCACACCACCGCGTCACCATCACCGACGGCGCCCTCGCCTCGGCGGCGGCCCTTTCCGAGCGCTACATCTCGGACCGCTTCCTGCCGGACAAGGCGATCGACCTGATCGACGAGGCCGGTGCGCGGTTGCGTATCCGCCGCATGACTGCCCCGCCGGAGCTCAAGATCATGGACGAGAAGATCGCCGCCATGAAGCTGGAGAAGGAATCCGCGATCGACGCGCAGGACTTCGAAGGCGCCGCGTCGCTGCGCGACAAGGAGCAGAAACTCATTGCCGAGCGCGCCGAAAAGGAACGCCAGTGGAAGACCGGCGGCATGGACGACATCTCCGAAGTTGATGAAGACCTCATCGCTGAAGTGCTGGCGAACTCCACCGGCATACCGGTCTTCAAGCTGACCGAGGAAGAGTCCTCGCGCCTGCTGAAGATGGAAGACGAGCTCCACAAGCGCGTGGTCGGCCAGAACGAGGCCATCAAGGCCCTGTCCCAGGCGATCCGGCGCACCCGTGCAGGCCTCAAGGACCCCAAGCGTCCGGGCGGCTCGTTCATCTTCGCCGGCCCCACCGGCGTCGGCAAGACCGAACTGGCCAAGGCCCTCGCCGAGTTCCTGTTCGGCGAGGAAGACGCCCTGATCACCCTGGACATGTCCGAGTACTCGGAGAAGCACACGGTGTCGCGGCTCTTCGGTGCCCCTCCGGGCTACGTGGGCTACGAGGAAGGCGGCCAGCTGACCGAGAAGGTCCGCCGTCGTCCGTTCTCCGTGGTCCTGTTCGACGAAGTGGAGAAGGCGCACGCCGATCTCTTCAACTCGCTCCTGCAGATCCTGGAAGACGGCCGCCTGACCGACTCCCAGGGCCGCGTGGTGGACTTCAAGAACACCGTGATCATCATGACCACGAACCTCGGCACCCGGGACATCTCCAAGAGCGTTGCCACCGGCTTCCAGTCCGGCACGGACACGCAGACCGGCTACAACCGGATGCGGGCCCGGGTCACGGAAGAGCTCAAGCAGCACTTCCGCCCCGAGTTCCTGAACCGTGTTGACGATGTTGTGGTCTTCCCGCAGCTGACGCAGGACGAGATCATCGAGATCGTGGACATGTTCGTCGCCCGCCTGGAGAAGCGCCTCAAGGACAAGGACATGGGCATCGAGCTCACGTCCGCGGCCAAGGTGCTCCTGGCGACCCGCGGCTACGACCCCGCCATGGGTGCCCGGCCGCTGCGCCGCACCATCCAGCGCGAGATCGAGGACCAGCTCTCCGAGAAGATCCTCTTCGGCGAACTGCACTCCGGCGACATCGTCGTGGTGGACGTCGAAGGCGAAGGCGACGACGCGAAGTTCACCTTCGCCGGCAACGCCAAGCCGCGCATCCCGGAGATCGCTCCGAGCGTCTAAGCACCATCAACAACGGCCCCGCTGCCCCGAAAGGGACGGCGGGGCCTTTGCGTTGCCCGCCGTCGTGAACCATTTGCCAGAGATGGCCGCTATGGGACCTGGCTTAGCGGCCATCTTCGGCGGGCGGTGGGCGGTGTCCGTGCTGAAGCGCCAGGGCCCGTCCCGCATGATTCGGGAGCCCTATCTGAAAGCAATGTTTCACTCTTAGTGAACGTTTTGTGATCGATGCCACATTCGGTGTTGAATCGGTGCATGGCTGCTAAGGACTCAGAGACCCTGAGCGAACAACCCGAGACCCCCTTCCACGATCTGGACCACTACCTCGCGATCCCCAGAGTGAGCGGTTTGACGCTGAGCCCGGACGGCACCCGGCTGGTGACCACAGTGGCGACCCTCGGCGCGAAGGGCACCGAATACTGCACCGCGCTGTGGGAGGTGGATCCGGGCGGGGCCAAACAGGCCCGCCGGATCACGCGCAGCGCCAAGGGGGAGGCCGGTGCGGTGTTTGCCGCCAACGGCGACCTGTACTTCACCTCGGCCCGTCCCGATCCGGAGAGCCCCGAGGCAGACCCGGTGAACGCCCTATGGATCCTGCCGTCCGACGGCGGCGAAGCCCGGGTGGCCTTGTCCCGGGCCGGCGGAATCGGCGGGGTCCACGCCGCCAAGGACGCCGACACCGTGGTGGTCGCGGCCTCGGTCCTGGCAGGCTCCACGGACGAGGACAATGACGAGGAACGCCGGAAAGCGCGCAAGGACAACAAGGTCGCGGCCATCCTGCACAGCGGCTACCCAGTCCGCTACTGGGACGCGGACCTGGGCCCGGCGCAGCCGCGGCTGTTCGCCGTCGAACCCGGAGACCCGTTGGAGGCCGGAAAGCCGGCCACCGTCGACGCCGCGCCGCCGCTGAAGCTGCGCAACCTGACGCCCGACGCCGGCACGCGGCTCAGGGACGCCGAATCGGTGCTCAGTCCGGACGGCACGACGATTTACAGCAGTTTCGCCAAGCCCCTCGCCAACGCCGATTCACGTTCCGTGCTGGTCGCCATCGACGTCGCCACCGGCACCCGCACGGTCCTGCTGGACACAGAAGGCCTGAGCTACTTCCCGGGCCCGGTCAGCCCGGACGGCCGGAGCCTGGTGGTGGTCAGCGAAAGCGACACCACGCCGCTGGCGGCGCCGCAGGTCAAGCTGCACCTCCTCCACGTCACTGGCCCGGCGGCAGGGGGCAGCGCCCTGACGCCGCTCGCCCATGACTGGGACCGCTGGGCCCGCCCCGCCGCATGGCTGCCGGACGGATCGGCCCTGCTGGTCACCGCCGACGAGGACGGCGCATCGCCGGTATTCCGGATCGGTGTGGCCGGAGACCCGGACGGGGCGGCCCCGGTGCTACGCCTGACGGCCGACGCCGCGGCGTACACCGACGTCGTCGTCGCACCGGACGGACACAGCGCCTACGCCCTGCGCAGCTCCTACGAATTCCCCGCCGAACCTGTGCGGATCGACCTCGCCTCCGGTGACGTCGTCCGCCTGCCCGCGCCCGCGGAACGCCCGCACTTCAAGGGCACGCTGGAGCGCGTGGAGACGACGGCGGCCGGCGGCGCCCGTGTGCCCGCGTACCTGGCCCTGCCCGAGGGCGCGTCCGCCGCGGCCCCGGCCCCGCTGCTGCTCTGGATCCATGGCGGCCCGCTGGGATCCTGGAACGCCTGGACGTGGCGCTGGAACCCGTGGCTGCTGGTGGCGCGCGGCTACGCGGTGCTGCTCCCGGACCCTGCCCTCTCCACCGGCTACGGTCAGGAACACATCCAGCGCGGCTGGGGGGAATGGGGCAAGGCTCCGTTCACCGACCTGATGGCCATCACCGACGCCGTCGTGCAGCGCTCCGACATCGACCAGACGCGCACGGCAGCCATGGGCGGCTCGTTCGGCGGGTACATGGCCAACTGGGTGGCCGGGCAGACGGACCGCTTCAAGGCAATCGTCACGCACGCCAGCCTCTGGGCCCTGGACCAGTTCGGCCCCACCACCGACGCCGCGCAGTACTGGCTCAAGGAGATGACGGCAGAGATGGCGCTGGAGAACTCCCCGCACCTGCACGTGGAGAACATCCGCACTCCCATGCTGGTCATCCATGGCGACAAGGACTACCGCGTGCCGATCGGCGAGGGACTCCGGCTCTGGTACGAGCTGCTCGCCAAGTCGCAGCTGGCGGCGGACGGAAACGGCGAAACGGACCACCGTTTCCTGTATTTCCCGGACGAGAACCACTGGATCCTGCAGCCGCAGCACGCCAAGGTCTGGTACGGCGTCGTGGAGCACTTCCTGGCCAGAAACCTGCTGGACAAGGACGTTCCCGTCCCCGACGAACTAGGTCTCTGACGGCCCGGGGCCGTGCCGGCAGGGAGCCGGCCGCGCCCGGGGCACCCGTAAGATTGGGCTGTGACTGAGACCGTGACTGAGACCGCCACTGAGACGATCCGCATCCGCCCCGCCCGCACCGACGACGTTGGCGCCATCAAGACCCTCGTGGCGCCGCTGGCTGACCAGCGGATCCTCATGGCCAAGGAAACCGTGGCCTATTACGAAAGCCTGCAGGAGTTCCGGATCGCAGAATCCGAAGACGGCGAGGTGATCGGCTGCGGGGCGCTGCACGTCATGTGGGAGGACCTCGCCGAGGTCCGCACCCTCGCGGCCTCGGACACCTGGCGCGGCAAGGGCGTGGGCCACGCGCTGGTGGAGCGCCTGCTGGAGGATGCCCGCGCGCTGGGAGTCTCCCGGGTCTTCTGCCTGACGTTCGAAGTGGAGTTCTTCAAGAAGCACGGCTTTGAAGTCATGGCTGACCAGACCGCCGTCGACCCCGTGGTGTATTCCGAGCTCCTGCGCTCGCACGACGAAGGCGTGGCCGAGTTCCTGGACCTGGCGCGGGTTAAACCGAACACGCTGGGCAACACCAGGATGATCAAGGAGCTGTAGCCCCGGCCGGGTTGCGGCTGCGCCCGGGCCAGCGACGGCTGCGCCCCGGCCGGCGAGGGCGGCCCCGGTCGGCGAAGGCGGCGTCCCGGCCGGCGAAGACGGCGCCGGCATCGGCGGCCGCCAGGAACTCGACGTCCACGCAGGGCTTCCCTTCAATAAATTTGATGGATAAACTGATGCCGGCCCAGGGGGTGGGCCGCCATACTTCCGGAGGCAAAAAATTGCACAAAGCCGTGATTTTTCCCGATCTCTCCGCAATCCACAGGTCAATCGCCAGCGCTCCGGCAGGGCCGCCGGACCAGCCGCTGGAAGCGCTGCCGCCCGAGCCCGCCAACCACTCCTCGCCCGGCGCCGGCGCCGGCGTGACGGGGCAGACCGCCGGGGCGGTATCTGCCGCGTCAGGACCGCCGGCCGCGTCCCGCGCCCGCAAGGGCCGGCTCACCGCGCCGCCGTTCTCATGGCTGGGCGTGGATGCCTGGCCGCATTCTCCGGCGTGGGCCGACCAGCAAGCCTGAAGCGCGGGGGTTCGGAACGCACGGCCACAACCCCGCCGCCCCGGGATTCGCAGCCCGCCAGGGAGCCCGGGCCGGGGGAACGGGGAGCCTACCGCCGGCCGTGCCCCGGTAGTAGGGTCTAAGCAAGCAGCCAGGACACCATCCAGGGAGCACCGCCATGAAGAAACTCATCAATGATCCCAAAGCCGTGGTCGACGAGTCAGTGGAAGGGTTCGGGCTTGCTCACGCCGACCTCGTGACCGTCTTCCCGGACCCGAAGTACATCGTGCGCAAGGACGCTCCCGTCGCAGGGAAAGTCGGGCTCGTCTCCGGCGGCGGCAGCGGACACGAGCCGCTGCACGGCGGGTACGTGGGCCTGGGCATGCTCGACGCCGCCGTCCCGGGCGCCGTGTTCACCTCTCCCACTCCGGACCAGATCCTGCCGGCCACGCTGGCCGTAAGCTCCGGCGCCGGCGTCGTGCACATCGTGAAGAACTACACCGGTGACGTCCTGAACTTCGAAACCGCCGCCGAACTCGCGCAGGCCGAAGGCGTCGAGATCCGCACCGTGCTCGTCAACGACGACGTCGCCGTGGAGGATTCGCTGTACACGGCCGGGCGCCGGGGCGTTGGCGGCACCGTCCTGGTCGAGAAAATTGCCGGTGCGGCCGCGGAGCGCGGTGACAACCTGGACGCCGTCGCCGCGATCGGTGACCGCGTCAACCAGAACGTGCGCAGCATGGGCGTGGCGCTGTCCGCCTGCACCGTTCCGCATGCCGGGGTGCCCAGTTTTGAGCTCGAGGAAAACGAGATCGAGATCGGCATCGGCATCCACGGCGAACCGGGACGGCACCGCATCCCGATGGAAAACGCCGACGGCATCACCGACCGGCTCCTGGATCCGGTGGTCAGCGACCTCGGCCTTGCTTCCGGGGACCAGGTGCTCCTGTTCGTCAACGGCATGGGCGGCACCCCGCAAAGCGAGCTGTACATCGTCTACCGCAGGGCCGCGCAGAAACTGGCCGAGCAGGGCGTCACCGTGGCCCGCTCCCTGGTGGGCAACTTCATCACCTCCCTCGAAATGCAGGGCTGCTCCATCACTGTCCTGCGCCTCGATGACGAGATGACAACGCTCTGGGACGCTCCAGTGCACACTCCGGCCCTTCGCTGGGGCGTCTGACCGTGGGCTTGGACGTCGGCTGGGCGGTGCGGTGGCTGACGCTTTCGGCGCAGGCCATGGCGGAACACCGGGTGGAACTGATCGAGCTGGACCGGCCCATCGGGGACTCGGACCACGGCGAGAACATGGACCGCGGCTTCAGGGCCGTGATGGACAAACTTGCCGAGGCGCCGCCGGAAACCCCGGCCGCGGCGCTGAAACTGACGGCCATGACGCTGATGTCCAAGGTTGGCGGGGCGGCCGGCCCGCTTTACGGCACGGCGTTCCTGCGGGCCGCCACGGCCCTGGGTGAGAGCTCCGACGTCGACGCCGCCACCCTCGCCGCCGCGCTGCAGGCCGCCCGCGACGGGATCGTCGCCCGCGGCAAGGCCGAATCCGGCGACAAGACCATGGTGGACGCCTGGACTCCCGCGATCGAGGCGGCCGCCGCAGCGGCTGGCGACGGCGACGGGGACGTCAGAAAGGTGCTGCTTGCCGCGGCGGAAGCCGCCGAAGCCGGCGCCGTGTCCACGGATCCGATGCTCGCCCGCAAGGGCCGGGCCAGCTACCTGGGGGAGCGCAGCATCGGCCACCGCGACCCCGGAGCGGTCTCCAGCGCGCTGATTCTGCGCGCCGCGGCCGGAGCGGCCGAATGACAGTCCGGCTGGTGGTCGTCTCGCACAGCTCCAAGATCGCGGACGGCGCCGTCGAACTCGCCGCGCAGATGGCTCCCGACGTCCTGATCCTCCCCGCCGGCGGCACCGACGACGGCCGCATCGGCACGAGCCTGGACAAGGTCATGGCGGCCCTGGAGCAGGCTGCCGGTGACGGTGTGGTGGTGCTCGCCGACCTCGGCTCCGCGGTGATGACGGCCGAGTCCGCTGCGGAGTTTGCAGCCGATCCAGGCTCGGTGCTGATTGCTGACGCGCCCATCGTCGAAGGACTCGTCGCGGCCGCGGTGGCTGCCCAGGCAGGGGCCGAAGCGGCAGCGGTGAAGGACGCGGCCGAGGCCGTCTACCGGCCCCCCGCCCATCCCGCGGAGGCGGGGCATGTGCACCAGCAGCCGCCGGACGCCACCGGGGACTTTGTGCTCGTCAACCAGACCGGCATGCATGCCCGGCCGGCAGCGAAGATCGCCGGAGGCCTGTCCGCCATGGACGCCGAGGTGACCGTGAACGGCGCCGATGGCGCCTCCATGACCGAGCTCATGATGCTTGCCGCCGGCAAGGGAGCCGTCCTGCACGTGGAGGCCAGCGGCCCGGACGCCGCCAAGGCGGTCGACTACCTTGAACGCCTGGTCGGCTCGGGGTTCGGAGAACCGTAAGCGCTAGGGTGCCTGGCGGAGGCCGGCCGCGTCGAGCACCACGCTGGCGGTGATGAAGGTTCCGCACTGCTCACCAAACGGGTGTGCCGCCCGGGGCGTGAACGCCGCGGTCCGGGCCGGCAGCGGGTTCCCGGCGGTGTCCGTGCCCGTGGCCGTCACCTCGATCCGGCTGGCGCTCAGCGTCTCCATCATCAGCATTCCGGTCAGGGTGCCGTCGGGCGAAGAAGTGGCCGAGCAGACGCCGTCGCCGCCGTAGGGGCCGGGCTCGCAGCCTTGGTCCACGGCCGTGCTTCCGGGAACCAGTTCGAGGTCCGCCTCCTTGCAGCGGCCGTCCTGGCAGGCGGCCAGGTGGATGGTCCGCACTGACGGGGCGTACTCCCGGTCCACCGTGAGCGACACAACGGGCGCCTGGGCGATCGCCGGGCAGGCGGCCTCCGGCCGGCACGCGACAGCCACGACTGCGGTGAGGACCAGCACGGCCGCGGCCGCCAGCTTGCGCATGCTCCAGCGTAGATCCTCAGCCCGGGAGCCGGAAGCCGCCCTGGTGCAGTTCGGCGAGGCCGTCGCCCAGCAGCCCTGCCAGCGCCCGTTCCAGCTGCTCGGGGGCCGCGTTGAGCCGGTGCAGGTCCGCGAGCGGAATGCCGATGCCCTGCGGTTCGAAGCCCAGGTCCGCGGGAGCCTGGTGGAACAGGACCGGCGCCACGGGCTCCTCGGCTGCCCGCAGGACGGCCATCACGGCGCCGCGTACCTGCCGGTCCGTGCCGTGCCAGGCCTGTCCCTTGGGCGTGTACGTCGGCGCCGGCTCCCCGGCCGCCAGCCAGGCGCAGGACTCCCGGACAGGGCACTGGCCGCACTTGGGGGTCCGCGCAGTGCAGACCAGGGCGCCGAGTTCCATGACGGCGGCGTTCCAGCGCACCGAGGCGCCGGGGCGTTCCGGAAGCAGCGATGCCGCCAGCCGCATTTCGGCGGCGGTCAGGGCCTGCGCCGGCAGGGCAGAGCCGGTGACCAGCCGCGCGTGGACCCGGCGGATGTTCGTGTCCACCACCGTTTCGCGGCATCCGTAGGCGAACGCGGCGACGGCCGCGGCCGTGTAGCTGCCCACGCCCGGCAGGTCCAGGAGCTCGGTGTAGGTGCCGGGGACGGCCCCGCCGTGGCTGTCCCTGATGGCGACGGCGGCAGCATGAAGGCGCAGGGCGCGCCGGGGATATCCCAGCCGGCCCCAGGACCGGACGGCCTCCCCGGCGGGTTCGCCGGCCAGATCTGCCGGTTCCGGCCAGCGGCGCAGCCACTCCTCCCAGACCGGCAGGACCCGGACCACCGGCGTCTGCTGGAGCATCACTTCGCTGACCAGCACACCCCAGGGCGAGCAGTCCGCGGCCCGCCACGGCAGATCCCTGGCGTTGGACGCGAACCAGTCATCCAGGGCCGCATGGAGCGCTGGGAGATTGTCGGCACGGCCGGGCGCCCCGGCGGGCAGGGGGTCCCGCGGTGCCGCGGCGGATACGGGGGGCGTGGGGGCTAGAGTTTCGATCCATTCAGCGTAATAGATCGGGGTAACGGATCGGGACGGCGTCAGGTCCCGCGGCGTGGTCGGGCGCCATAGCCCGCGCGGTTCTCTAGGCTAGAAGAATGGTCAGGCAAGGCACTTCAGGTACGGGCGGTTCGCGGCCGAAAGGTTCCGCCCCGGGGCAATCCGGGCGCAAATCCGGACGGCCCCCGCTGCTCCGGGTCTACCGCCGCCGCCGGCTGTTTGCAGGGGTGGTCCTGCTGCTCGCCATCGCCGTAGCCTTCGGCGGCTTTGTGGCGGTCTCGAATGCCATGGGCGGAGGCCAGTCCGCCGGCGCCCAGCCGTCCGGGGCAGGAGCGTCGCCGGCGGCCAGCCCGGCTGGCTCCGCGTCGGGGAGCCCGACGGCGTCCGGGGAGGCTTCGGCCTCACCCACGGCCACTTCGGGGGAGGGCTGCGAGCAGAATCTGATCACCGTTACGGCCGCCACCGACAAACAGGCTTACACCGCCGGTGAGAAGCCGCTGCTGAGCCTCACGGTGACCAACAACAACAAGGTCCCGTGCGAGGTCAACATCGGGACGTCGCAGATGGAGTACATGATCACCAGCGGCTCGGACCGGATCTTCTCCTCCAAGGACTGCCAGGCGGAGAGCGCGGACCTGATGAAGACCATTGCTCCGGGCAAGAGCGAGACGGCGAACTTCCCGTGGCAGCGCAACCGCACGGTGCAGGGCTGCGAGCCCGTCGAGGCCACGCCCGGTGCCGGCGGCGCCTACTACGTCTTCACCGCGCGGCTGGCGAACAAGAACAGCCCCAAGGCCGTGTTCCAGCTCAGCTGACCCGCATAACTCCTGTTACCCCCCCCGATTACCCCCCGGTGGGCTTGTGGAGGGGGTTAGAGGAAGCGGTCCAGCAGGCTGGCCTCGGCCATGCGGCTCAGGCCCTCCCTGACGGTCCTGGCACGCTGGTCACCGATCCCGTCGACGGTCATGAGGTCATCGATTGTTGCCGCCATCAGGAACTGCAGGCCGCCGAAGTGGTCGACGAGCCGGTCGGCGACGGCCTTCGGCACGGCCTTGAGCCCGGAGAGCAGGCGGTAGCCGCGCGGCTGCACGACGGCGTCGAGGTTGGCCTCGCCGCCGGCGAAGCCGACGATCCCGGCGATCTTGCCCAGGTCGATCAGCTCGGTTGGGCCCAGGCTGACGAGGGCCTTGACCGCTTTGTCGATGTCCTCCGCTGTTGCGGCCGGCCCGGAGTAGTCGCGGATGATGACGTCGCTGCCCGGGCCGCGGCCGACGGTGAGCTCGTCCAGCTGCAGCGAGAGCAGGCGGCCGTCCTCGCCCAGTTCCAGGACGTACTGGGAGATTTCCTCGGAGATCCTGCGCACCATTTCCTGGCGCTGCAGGGTGACCGCGACGTCACGGACCGTCACCATGGCCTCGATTTCCAGGGCCGAGAGCGAGCTGGTGACCTGGTCCAGGCGCGAGCGGTAGCGTTCCAGGGTTGCCAGGGCCTGGTTGGCGCGGGCCAGGACCTTTTCGGAGCCCTCCAGGACGTGGCGCAGCCCGTGCACGTACAGCGCGATGATCTGCATTGACTGGCTGACCGAAATGACCGGGACGCCCGTCTGGATGGCCACGCGTTCCGCGGTCCGGTGCCTGGTGCCCGATTCCTGCGTTTCGATGCTCGAATCCGGGACGAGCTGGACCGCCGCGCGCAGGATGTTGCTGGCATCCTTGTCGCAGACGATGGCGCCGTCCATCTTCGCCAGTTCCCGCAGCCGGGTGGGGGAGAAGTCGATGCCGATCTCGAAGCCGCCCGAACAGATGGACTCGATGGTCCTGTCGATGCCCAGCACGATCAGCGCGCCGGTCCGGCCGCGGAGGATGCGTTCCAGGCCGTCGCGGAGGGCTGTGCCCGGTGCCACCCTGGCCAGGGTCGCCTTGAGCGCATCTTCAGGGCTCCGAGCCATAGATTTCCCTTCAAAGGTGCAGGAACGAGCCTGCAAGTGCGCCGGATTCCAGGGTCTCCCGGCAGGATCAAAGTACTCAGTTCCCCGCTCTCCCCATGATAGGGGTAAAGCAAGGCCACTTCCGCACAGGCAAGCCTTAAAGTGGTCCATTGCGGCGTGCCGCCGCGGCCCTCCTGAAGGGCTGCCCCGGGCGCCGTCCGTGACGGCATTTTGGCGCCGCAAGGCCGCAGCTTTGTGCCCGGGCCTCGCGCAGCTTCATGCGCGGTCCGGACGCAGCTTCGACCGTGGTCCGCGGCCTGCGATAAACTTGGATCCTTGGGTGTACCGCGGGCTCTCCGCGCCGTGACCCGTCCACTGCCGCAGCGAAAGTAGCATCGTGTCTCAAGAAGTCCTCAGCCCCGCCCGAGTCCAGGAGATTCACAAGCAGGCGGCCCGGCGCCGGACTTTCGCGGTCATTTCGCACCCCGACGCCGGCAAATCCACCCTGACGGAGGCCCTGGCGCTGCACGCAAAGGTGATCGGCACGGCCGGCGCCTCCAGCGGAAAGGCCAACCGCAAGGAGACGGTCTCGGACTGGATGCAGATGGAAAAGGACCGCGGCATCTCCATCAGCTCTGCCGCTCTGCAGTTCGCCTACCGGGACACCGTCATCAACCTCCTGGACACCCCGGGCCACGCCGACTTCTCCGAGGACACCTACCGCGTGCTCGCGGCCGTGGACTGTGCCGTCATGCTGGTCGACGCAGCGAAGGGCCTGGAAACCCAGACCATGAAGCTCTTCGAGGTCTGCAAGCAGCGCAACCTGCCCATCATCACTGTCATCAACAAGTGGGACCGGCCCGGCCTGGACGCCCTGGCGCTGATGGACGAGATCACCGAGCGCACCGGCCTGCAGCCGATGCCGCTGACCTGGGCTGTTGGCATCTCCGGCGACTTCCGCGGCGTCTGGGACCTGCGCAACGACCGCTTCGCGCAGTTCAAGCGCAACAACGCCGGCGCCAACATCGCCCTCACCGAATACTTCACCCCCGACGAGGCCGCCGCCAGCCAGGGCGACGACTGGTCCAACGCCGTGGACGAGGCCGGGCTGGTCATCGAATCCAACCTGGCGTTCGACGTCGCGGCCTTCCACGCCGGCAAGGCGACGCCGATCCTGTTCAGCTCGGCCGCGCTGAACTTCGGCGTCAAGGAAATCCTCGACGCCCTCGTCGACTTCGCCCCGCCCGCTGCCCCGCGGCCCGACGTCGACGGCGACCCCCGCCCCGTGGATGCCCCGTTCGCCGGGTTCGTCTTCAAGGTCCAGGCCGGCATGAACAAGGCCCACCGCGACCACGTTGCCTTCATCCGTGTCTGCTCCGGCATGTTCGAGCGCGGCATGGTGGTCACCCAGGCCCGGACGGGGAAATCCTTCGCCACCAAGTACGCCCAGCAGGTTTTCGGCCGCGAACGCGAGGTGATCGACGAGGCCTTCCCGGGCGATGTGGTGGGCCTCGTGAACGCCTCCTCCCTCCGGGTGGGGGACAGCCTGTTCCTGGACCAGCCCGTGGAGTTCCCGGCGATCCCGCTGTTCGCCCCGGAGCACTTCCAGGTGGCGCGCTCCAAGGACCCGAGCCGGTTCAAGCAGTTCCGCCGCGGCATCGAACAACTCGAGCACGAGGGTGTCATCCAAGTGCTCCGCTCCGACATCCGCGGTGACCAGGCGCCCGTTCTTGCCGCCGTCGGCCCCATGCAGTTCGAAGTGGTCGAGGACCGCATGGCGCACGACTTCAGCGCCCCGATGCGGCTGGAGCGGCTCCCGTATTCCATGGCCCGGATCTCGACCGCCGACGCCATGCCGGCGCTGGCCAACGTCCCCGGCGCCGAAGTCCTGTTGCGCTCCGACGGGGAATACCTGGCCCTGTTCAACGACGTCTGGGCCCTGCGCCGGATCGAAAAGAACCACCCTGACCTCACCCTGGTGCCGATCGGGACCCACAACCCCGCAAAATAGCCCAAGGCGGCGGACCGAAAGGGGCCCGGGAAGTCTTCCGGAATCCGGTTTCCGCGTTATGATAAGTAAGCTTGCTTATGGTGCGGGTGCCGGGATTTGTCCCGGCTTTGGACTGATCCGCCCGCTTCCAGCGGCGGCCCCATTAGAGGGACCACGTAGACCTTTGACAACCATGGACCCCGGTTTCCTGCTCAGCGGGCGCTACCGGATCGAAGAACTCATTGGCAGGGGCAGCCAATCGAGCGTGTACCGTGCCACGGACGAGGTCCTGGGGCGTGAAGTGGCAGTCAAACTCTTCCGCGACGGGACAGTGGACGAAGAGCGGACCCGCAGGCAGGCCGATGAAGTGCGGATCCTGGCGGGGATGGCCCACCACGCCCTCGTGACACTGTTCGACGCCGGCACGGACCTCAGCGACCCGACCCGCCGGCTCAGTTATCTGGTGATGGAACTCGTCCGCGGCCCCGACCTGCGCCGCCGCTCGGCCGAGGGTCCGCTGTCGGCGGCCCACATGGCGCTGATCGGACACGATCTCGCCGACGGTCTTGCGCACATCCACCACCACGGCATCATCCACCGGGACGTCAAGCCGGCCAACATCCTGCTCGTGGACTACAGCGTCGAGGACCGGCGCGCCCGCGCCAAACTCAGCGACTTCGGCGTGGCCATCACCATCCGCGAAGGCCACCACGGCGACCCCGATGACAGCTCCGGCACCCCGGCCTACCTCAGCCCTGAACAGGCTGCCGGCGAACCGGCAGGCCCCGCCAGCGACGTCTATTCGCTGGGGCTGGTCCTGCTGGAAGGCCTGACAGGGAAAATGGCCTATCCGGGCGCGCCGGTGCAGTCCGCCCTGGCCCGGTTGCTCCACGACCCGGACGTCCCCGAAGACATCGCGCCCATGTGGGCGGCCCTGCTGACCTCCATGCTGGACAGGGATCCGGCCGCCCGCCCGCCGGCCCGGGAAGTGTCCCTGGCCCTGCGCCAGGAAGTCATCAGCGGCACAGGACGCCGCCGCCGGGACCCGGCCGCGCTGTTGACCGACGAAGAAGGGCGCATGCGTGCGGTCGAGCGGTACCGGATCCTGGACACTCCCGCGGACGGCGTCTTTGACCGGATCGCGGCGCTGGCCGCACGCATGTTCTCGGTGCCCGTGGCGATTGTCAGTGTTGTGGACCATGACCGGATCTGGTTCAAGTCCCACCACGGCACGGATGTCACGGAAATCGGCCGGGACCCCGGATTGTGCGCCTCCGCCGTCCTGCAGGGCGATGCCTGGATTGTCCGGGACGCCGTCAACGATCCCCGGACGCTGGCCAACCCCCTCGTGGCAGGCGAGTTCGGCCTGCAGTTCTATGCCGGGGTGCCGCTGCGCACTCCGGACGGCTACAATCTGGGCACCTTCTGCATCCTGGACCGTGAGCCCCGCGAGTTCAGCGATGAGGACACTGCCGCGCTGGAGGACCTGGCGGCGCTCGTGATGCACGACCTGGAGCTGCGGCTCCACAGCCGGCGGGCGCTCGCCGGGTAACCTGCGGTCCGCCGGCGGGCGCTCGCCGGGTAACCTGCGGTCCGCCCGACGGGCTTGGCCTACCGCCGGCCGGCGTGCAGGGCCAGTTCGAGTTCGAAGCGCGCCGTTGGGTCCTCGAGGGCGTCGCCAAAGAGCTCGCGCAGCTGCGCTGCCCGGTAGCCCACGGTCTGCGGGTGGATCCCGAGCTCGGCGGCCACGGGCGCCCGCTGGCCCCAGTGGCGCAACCAGGAGAGCAGGGTTTCGGCGAGCCGGTCGCGCTGTGCGGGCCGGAGCCCTTCCAGCGGCGCGAGACGGCGGTTGGCGAGTTCGGTGATCGCCGAGGGCTCTGCACCGAGAATCACCTGCGCCAGGTGCTCGTCGGCCCAGATCGGGGGATCATCCGGTCCCTCCCGCGGAGGCAGTGCTGCGGCGGCCAGCACGGCCAGCCGCAGCGAATCCGGAACCCTCTCCCAGCCCCCGGCCGGTCCCACGGAAGCGCCGCGCCCCTTCAGGGCACGGTCCAGGTCGTCCCGGGCGGAGCGCGACATCCGCGCCGGCACCAGGGCGACAACATCGGTCTCGCGCTCAATCACAAGGGTGCCCGGGCCCAGGCGCAGCCGCAGCCCGGCCGCGCGGTCCAGCGGCAGCGTCACCACCGCCATGCGCTGGGGCAGGGACCAGTCCGCCATCGCCGCCGTCTGGCGCAGGGCCGCCTCGTCCGCCTGGCCGAGCAGGAGCAGGTCCAGCAGTTCGGTGCGCCGCCGGTCCACTGCTCCGGCCCGTTCGGACTGCTCAAAGGCGTAGGCCTCGGCGCTGACCGCTGACAGCTCATCGATGTACGCGAGGATCGATTCGCCCAGATCCACCACGACGCCCTGGCCCAGATGATGTTCCACTGAGACTTTGGACATCTCCCGGAACGTCACGCGGGCGCCCATCCGGTAGGCGCTCAGGAGCGCGTCCATGCTCCGCCCCTGCCGGAACTCGCCGCTGCCCAGCCCGGCCACCAGCTCCCGGCTTTCCTCGGACAGCGCTGGCAGCCGGGTCCCGGGCAGTTGCAGGAAGCGGTCCAGTGCCGCGGCCACGCCCCTGCGCAGCCCCCTGCCAAAGCGCCCCTCGATCGGTCTGGCGTACGCCGGGACGAGCTGCGGGACGGCTTCGATGATGGCCTCCACAATGCCGGGCATCCGCGGCCGCAGCATGTCGCTGACCTCCCGCGGCAGGGCCAGCCAGGGAGGATCGTAGGCGGGGGTGGGGCCGGCAGGCTCCCGGGCAGGGGATGTGTTCATGAACAGTCCGATGAGTTGTTGCGGCGGGATAGTTTTCTTGAGTCGATCGTATGCCTTGGGTGAAGAAGTATGGCGCAATCTGACATAAGCTTGATGAATGATCCGGCTCCGTAAGCTGGCGCGCGCCGCATCTCTACTGACCACCCCACTAGCTCCAGAAGACATTCTGTCGCTGTTCAATCCTGTGTTTTCCGCCCGCCAATTGCGCGGCGTAGTCACCAGGGTGGTTCCAGAAACGGCCGATTCCGCCACCATTTTCTTCCGTCCCGGCCGCGGCTGGCAAGCACATCTTGCCGGCCAGTGGGCCCGTATTGGCGTCGAGCTCGACGGTGTCCGCCACTGGCGGTCCTACTCGCTCAGCGCCCCCGCCGGACAGGACCCGGCAATCACCGTGACCGACATGGGCGCCGTCTCCGGGGCCCTCGTGCGCGGCACCAAGCCCGGCGACGTCCTGTTCCTGGCGCCCCCGCAGGGCGATTTCGTCCTGCCCGAGCATCCGCGGCCGCTGCTCATGCTCACGGCCGGCAGCGGGATCACCCCGGTGATGTCGATGATCCGCACGCTCGTTCCGCACCGCCCGGATTCGGACGTCGTCCTGATCCACACAGCCCGCACCGCTGCGGACACCATCTTCCGTGAAGAACTCGCCGAGCTCGCCGACCAGTTCCCCAACCTGCGCGTC
This sequence comes from Arthrobacter sp. 10T425, assembly GCF_056393985.1. Taxonomy (NCBI): domain Bacteria; kingdom Bacillati; phylum Actinomycetota; class Actinomycetes; order Micrococcales; family Micrococcaceae; genus Arthrobacter; species Arthrobacter sp. 10T425. Next base: position 157,710 of record NZ_JBFTGZ010000003.1, read on the forward strand.
ACGCACTGGTTCACCGGTGAGAGCGGACGGCTGGACTTCACCTCGGCCGCCGACCTGGACCGGCTCTGCCCGGACTGGCGCCAGCGCGCCGCCTACGCATGCGGTCCGGAAGGGTTCCTCAACGACGCCGAGGCGCTGTGGGAGGCCGAAGCGGAGGACGCCCAGCAGGCCGCGGCCAGCTCGGGCACCCTGACCATCGAACGCTTCAGCACCAGCCTCGCCGGCGGCGCCGGGCACGACGGCGGCCTGGTCACCTTCGAGGCCTCCGACCGTGAAGTCGAGGCCGATGGCGACACCCCGCTGCTCGATGTCGGCGAGGACGCCGGCATCCTCATGCCCAGCGGCTGCCGGATGGGTATCTGCCACAGCTGCCTCATCCCGCTGCGGGCCGGCCACGTCCGTGACCTGCGCACCAACGAAGTGCACGGCGAGCCCGGCCAACTAATCCAGACGTGCGTGTCGGCAGCCGCCGGCCCCGTTAACCTCGACCTCTGAGGAGTATCACCGCATGACGATTGTTTCCAACAAACCGGACCTTTCCGACGCCGACACCCCCGCCACCAGCGGTTCAGCCGACACAGCAAAGGTCGTCACGGTCGCGAAGACGCGGCCCGGCGCCCTCGCCGAGACCGGCAGCCCGTTGCTGCGTCCGCCCGCGGCCGCCCACCTCTCCGACGAGCAGGTGGCGGAGCTGGGGCGCGAACTCGACGCCATCAAGGATGACATCCTCGCCAAGCGCGGGTCCGCCGATGCCGCCTACATCCGCCGCATGATCAAGATCCAGCGCGGCCTGGAGCTCTCCGGCCGTGCCCTGCTCCTTGTCAGCAAGAAGAAGCCCGCCTGGTTCGCCGGCACCGCGCTGCTGAGCTTCGCCAAGATCCTGGAAAACATGGAACTTGGGCATAACATCCTGCACGGGCAGTGGGACTGGATGCGGGACCCGGACATCCACTCCACCACCTGGGAATGGGACTTCGTCACCCCCGCGCGCTCCTGGCAGCACACCCACAACGATCTCCACCACCGCTGGACAAATGTGGTCGGCAAGGACAACGACATCGGATACAACCTGCTGCGGATGGATCCGGACCAGAAATGGACGCCCTTCAACCTGGGCAACCCGCTGTACAACGCGCTGCTGGCACCGGTCTTCGAGTGGGGCATCGCGATCTACGACCTCGAACTGGTGGACTACAAAGAGGGCCGGAAGTCCAAGGAAGCCCTGACCAAGGACCTGAAGGCCCTCGGCCGCAAGGCACTGACGCAGTTCACCAAGGACTACGCCGCCACTCCCGCCGTCGCCATGCTGACCGGTTCCGGCAAGCAGGCCCTCTACGGCACTCTGACCGCCAACGCCGTCCGCAACGTGTGGGCGCACGCAGTGATCTTCTGCGGCCACTTCCCCGAAGGCACCGACACCTTCACCGAGGAAATGGTGGAGGGCGAGACCCGCGGTGACTGGTATGTGCGGCAGATGATCGGCTCGGCCAACATCTCCGGCTCCAAGTTCATGCACCTCATGACCGGCAACCTCTCGCACCAGATTGAGCACCACCTGTTCCCGGACCTGCCCTCGAACCGCTACGCGGAGGTGCAGCCGAAGGTGCAGGAGATCTGCAAGCGCTACGGACTGCCGTACACCACGGGTCCGCTGCTGAAGCAGGTCGGCTCCACGTGGGCGAAGATCTTCAAGCTGGCCCTGCCGCCCAAGAAGGCCTAGCAAGTCCAGGCCGGCTCAGCCGGAGCGAAATCATGAGAGGGGCGTCTGCCATCGCGGCAGGCGCCCCTCTTCGTTGTGCCGGGACGGGGTCAGGATTTGCCCGCCACGCCGAGGACGTGGGCCAGCCGCGGATTGCCGGGAAGCACCGAAAAGCCGAAGCGCTCGATGCCCTGCACGCTCAGGCCTGCCGCGGCGATCATGGCTGCGGTGTCACGGTTCGGGTGGCATCCGCCTGCCAGCCGGCCCCACAGCGGTGTGAGCAGGTCTTCGGCAGCCCCCAGCAGGCGGTGCGCTGAGCGGACATGTTCGTAGAACAGCAGCAGGCCGCCGGGGCGCAGGACCCGGACCACCTCCGCCAGGGCGAGGGACGGGTCCGCCACACTGCACAGCACCAAACTGGAGACGACGACGTCGGCCGAGGCATCCGCCGCCGGCAGCGTTTCCGCCACGCCGTCCCTCACCGTGACGGGCACAGGCGCCTTGCCGGCGGCGGCGAGGGCCAGCGCACGAAGCGTGGGGTCCGGTTCGAGGGCCAGCACGCCGGACACCGTGGAAGGGTAGAACGGGAAGGTGGCCCCGTAGCCCGCCCCGATTTCGATGACGAAGCCGTGCGCCGGCGCGACGAGCCGGCGGCGGTGCTCTGCTGCGCCGCGGGCGTCCATCCGCGGACCCACCCGGGCATACGATCTCCCGAATGACGAAGGCGAGGACACCGGCAGCCAGCGGCACCGAGATGATGTTGTATCCGGTGGCCCACACGAGGTTTTGCCACATCTTCCGGTAGCTCGCCCTGGAAAGATCGAGCATTGACAGCACAGCCCGCGGATCGTTGCCGGCCAGGACCACACCGGCGGATTCCACGGCCACGTCCGTGCCGCCGCCAATCGCGATCCCCACCTCCGCCCGTGCCAGCGCGGGGGAGTCGTTGACGCCGTCGCCCACCATGGCCACCTTCAGCCCGCGGCCCTGGAGCTCCGCCACTTTCTTGTCCTTGTCGGCGGGGAGGACCTCTGCGAACACTTCGTCGATGCCGAGCTCGGCGGCGACGGCGTGCGCCACCTGCCGGGCGTCGCCGGTGACCATGGCCACCTTGATGCCGCGTGCCTGCAGGGCCCGGACGGCCTGGCGGGACTCGGGCCGTACAGCGTCCTCGAGGCTGACAGCACCCAGGACCCTGCCGCTGTCCACGACGTGGAGCACCGCTGCGCCGCGCTCCAGCCAGGTGCCGGTCGTGGCGGCCAACTCCGGCGGCTCCTGCAGACCCAGCTCCCGGAGCAGGGCCGGACCGCCCACCTGGACCGTGCGGCCATCGACCGTGGCGCGGACCCCGCGGCCGGTCAGCGACGTGAACCCGTCCGCCGTCGGAAGCTTCAGTCCCCGTTCCCGGGCGGCGGCAACGATTGAGCGGGCAAGAGGATGTTCGCTGTCAGCCTCCACGGCGGCCGCGAGTGCCAGCACCGTATCCTGCGCGGCGTCTTGGCCGGTTGTTCCCGCGTCTGCGGCGGCGACTTCCTTGAGTTCCGGTTCGCCCCTGGTCAGGGTTCCGGTCTTGTCGAACAGCACGACATCGACTGTCCGCATGCGCTCCAGCGCCATCCGGTTCTTGATCAGGACGCCCGCCCGGGCGGCGCGCTCGGTGGAAATGGCGATGACGAGCGGGATGGCAAGGCCGAGGGCGTGGGGGCAGGCGATTACCAGGACCGTCACGGTGCGGGTGACCGCGTCTCCTATGCTGCCCATCAGGGTCCAGAAGATGAACGTCAGGACGCCGGTGCCGGCTGCGAAGTAGAAGAGGAAGGCCGCGGCCCGGTCGGCCAGGGCCTGGGCCCGGGAGGAGGACGCCTGCGCCTCGGCCACGAGGCGCCGGATCCCGGCGAGGGCCGTGTCCTCGCCGATGGCCGACACCCGGACCCGCACGGAGTTGTCAGTGGCGATGGTTCCGGCCACCACGGGATCCCCCGGGGCCCGCAGGACGGTTTTTGATTCGCCCGTGATCATGGATTCGTCGAATTCGGCCTGGCCGCCGCTTACGGTGCCGTCGGCCGGCATCCGGCCGCCGGGGCGGACCAGGATGGTGTCCCCGGCGCGGAGTTCGGCGAGGCTGACGGTCTCCGTGCCGGCGGACGTCACGCGTTCCGCTTCGTCGGGCAGCAGCGCCGCCAGGGCATCCAGCGCACCCTGCGCCGAGCCGAGGGCGCGCATCTCGATCCAGTGGCCCAGCAGCATGATGGGGACCAGCAGCGCCAGCTCCCACCAGAAGTCGAGATCGAAACCGCCGATGCCGAGGCTGGTCACCCACGAGGCGATAAAGGCGACGCTGATGGCCATGGCAATCAGCAGCATCATCCCCGGTTTTCGCGTCTTCAGTTCATTGAGTCCGCCCTTGAGGAACGGACGGCCGCCGTAGAGGTAGATCGCCGTGCCGAACACCGGCGGGATCCACGCTGAGCCGGGGAAGGCGGGAGGAGCGTAGCCCAGGAGTTCCGCGAACATGGGGCTGAAGAAGACCACCGGCACGGCCAGGGCCAGTGACAGCCAGAACCTGTCCCTGAACATCGCGACGCTGTGCCCGGCATGCTGGCCGTGGCTGTGTACCGTGTGCTCATCCGCGGCGGAGCCCACGGCATGGTTGCCGTGCGGCGTCCCGCCCGGGCTGTGGTTCCTGAGGCCCTGGTCCGCGCCGGGGCTGCTGTGCCGGTGTTCCATGGTGTGTGCTCCTGACGGATGCTCAGTCATCTGCGGCTACGCCAAACATACCCCCGGGGGGTATCTTTGGCAAGAGGGCATTTCCAGCCTCAGCGGACCTCGATAACGCCCATCATCCCGAGGTCCCAGACCACCAGACCACCCGGCATTCGCGGCGTCAGCTGATCAGCAGTCCCAGGGCCTCGGCCAGGTGGCCGACCTCGCGGACCGAGAAGCCCGCCGGAACCGGTCCGTGCCCGTTGGGGCTGGCCGGTACCACGGCATGGGTGAAGCCGAGCCGGTGCGCCTCCTGGATGCGCTGGTTGATGCCGGGCACCGGGCGGACTTCGCCCGCCAGGCCCACCTCGCCGAAGGCTATGAGCCGCTGGGGGAGCGGCTTCCTGGCCTTGGCCGAAGCCACAGCCAGGGCCACTGCGAGGTCCGTGGCGGGTTCGCTGAGCTTGACCCCGCCGACCGTTGCCACGTATGAGTCGTCCTTGCTCAGCAGGCAGCCGGCGCGCTGCTGCAGGACCGCCAGCAGCATCGCGACGCGCGAGCTGTCGAGCCCGCTGGTGGCGCGGCGGGGCTGGGAGCTGGCGCTCTCGGCGAGCAGCGCCTGCACCTCGGCCAGCAGCGGCCGGCGGCCCTCCAGCGTGACCGTGATGCAGGTTCCCGAAACGGGCTCCTTGGTCCGGGAGACGAACAGCCCACTGGGATCGGCGAGGCCCTCGATGCCGTCCTCGTTCAGATCGAAGCAGCCGACGTCGTCGGTGGGTCCGTAGCGGTTCTTGACCGCGCGCAGCAGCCGCAGCCGCGAGTGCCGTTCGCCTTCGAACTGGCAGACGACGTCCACGAGGTGTTCCAGCAGCCGGGGCCCGGCGATGGAGCCGTCCTTGGTCACGTGCCCGACCAGCAGCGTGGTCATGTTGCGGCGCTTGGCCGCGGCGATCAGGGACGCCGCCACCTCGCGCACCTGGGACACGCCGCCGGCGCTGCCCTCGACGTCGGCGCTGCTGAGGGTCTGCACTGAGTCCACCACCAGCAGGCGCGGCTCCAGCTTCTCCACCTGCCCCAGGGCCTGCCCCAGGTCAGTTTCGGCGGACAGGTACAGGGATTCGGCGACGGCGTCGATCCGGTCCGCGCGGAGCTTGACCTGGGCCGCGGATTCCTCACCGGTGATGTAGAGGACGTCCTGCGCCGTGCGGGCGAACTTGGCCGCAACGTCCAGCAGCAGCGTCGACTTGCCCACCCCGGGCTCGCCCGCCAGCAGGATCACGGCGCCTGGCACCAGCCCGCCGCCGAGCACACGGTCGAGTTCATCCACGCCGGTGGGCAGGAAAGCGGCGGTAGTGGCGTCGACGTCGGCGATCCGGCGGGCCGGTTCCAGGACCGTCGTGGCCGCCGTCGTCCGGGCGACGGCGGTGCCGGTCTCCTCCACGCTGCCCCACGCCTGGCACTCGCCGCAGCGGCCCACCCACTTGGCCGTCGTCCAGCCGCATTCGGCGCATTTATAGCCGGGCGCCTTCGGCCCCCGGGAAGTCTTCGTAGCCATTGGTCCACACTATCGGGGGCCAGCGACAACAAGTGCGCCGGCGGGGGCCAGCGACAACAAGCGCGCCGTGCGCAAGCTGCAGCAGCTACAGCGGGGGCAGGATGTCCCGGGCTTCCTTGGAATCCAGCCCCGCGGCCTCGAGCAGGTCCACCATGAGCGGGCGGAACAGCATGACCACCGTTTCGCCCTCCAGCCGCTGGACGTCCAGTATCCGCGGATGCAGCCGGACGGCGATCTCGCGCAGCTCCGAGCGTGCTGTCCGCAGGTGGGCGCGGCGGGCGCCGTCGTGTACTTCCGCCAGGCCGAGCGAGAGTTCGTCGACGGCGGCGGCCGTCTCCTGCAGGACCTCGGCGATGTTCTGGGTGGCCTCGTCCGAGAGCGCCGCATGGTTGATGGCGCTGGTCAGGCGGCGCGCAAAGACCCGGCTGTTGCGCAGCGCAAGATCGATGTAGTCCAGCGACTGCTCCATCTGGTCCAGCTCGTCCCGGTGCCGCCGGTAGGCTGGGGCCAGGGTTGCCACTTCGCCGGAGGCACGCAGCGACTGGCGCATGGCGTCGACGAGCGGCTGGCAGTTCCGGCCCCGGATGAGGGCATGCCAGGCCTGGGTGGAATCGCTGTAGCTCAGCGCCGAGGCGCATTCCCGCAGCACCTCGGCGAGCTCGTGCAGGAGCTTCTTGACGTCGCTGCGGGGTTCACGCCGCGGATCCTTGGGAACGAGGACGGTCATCAGCAGCGCGAACACTCCGCCCACCACGGCGTCGATGCTGCGGGTGAACGGGCCCCCGATCGGTGCGGGCAGGAGCACCACGAGGACCGACTGCAGGCCCAGTTGCGTCGTGAAAATCGTCCCGCTGTCCAGGAACCTGGCCAGCAGGATGGAGAAAAGGAGCACGACGGCGGCCTGCCAGATTCCGGAGCCCAGCCAGTGCAGCAGCAGGTCTCCGACCACGATTCCGAGCGTGCAGCCCAAGCCCACCTCGATGACGCGGCGCAGTCTGGGGTCGCGGGAAAAACCGAGCGCAATAAGGGATGACGTGGCCGCAAACAACGGCCCGCTGTGACCCAGGACGTATTCTGCGAAAGCGTAAGCGCCCACGGCGCAAGTGGTCATCTGGATGGCCGGGCCCAGGGAGTTCCGGCTCCGGACAAAGCCGGTGCGGACCCGGCCGCGCAGGAATCGTGCGCTTGCGGAGAGTCCAGTCGCGGAGGCCATGCCCTCCAGTCTATTTGCTGCGCCGGGACGGCCGGCACGGCAGGACACGGCACGGGCCGCGGGCACTGCGCGGCCGATACGACTGTGACGCACAGAACACAATGGCCGCCCGGCATATGTAAGCCAATAGTCCCGCGTCGTTCACCGGCCGTTCACTTTGGTCCGCAATTCTCTTCACCTGGGCCACTTACGGTCGGTAAAGGTACAAACCCGTACGCATCCCTGCGGGCCTTCTCCAGGCCCGGCACTCACAGCCCTGGAAGGGGTACAACTCAGTGAAGGCTCTCCGCTTCGGCCGCAACGCGGCTATCGCTGTAATCGCCGTCGGCGCACTTGCGCTGACCGCCTGCGGTTCGGACAACGCAACCAACACGGCCCAGACCGCGGCGCCATCTGCCTCGGGTCCCGCGGTCACCGGCACCCTGACCGGCATCGGTTCTTCCGCCCAGGGCGCAGCCATGGATGTCTGGAAGACCAACTTCGCTACCGCGAACCAGGGCGCAACTGTGCAGTACTCCCCGGACGGTTCCGGCGCCGGGCGCAAGGCGATCCTCGACGGCTCGGCCCAGTTCGCCGGCTCCGATGCCTACCTCAAGGATGACGAGCTCGCCAGCTCCAAGGAAAAGTGTGGTCCCGACGGAGCCATTGACATTCCGGTCTACATTTCCCCGATCGCCGTCGCCTTCAACGTCCCTGGCATCACGGACCTGAAGCTCGACGCCGCCACCGTCGCAAAGATCTTCCGCGGCGAGGTCGCCAACTGGAACGACCCCGCCATCGCGGCCATGAACCCGGGCGTCCAGCTTCCGGACCTCAAGGTCACCCCGGTGAACCGCTCCGATGACTCGGGCACCACCACCAACTTCACCGACTACCTGTCCGCCGTAGCCCCCTCCGTGTGGACCGACAAGGCAGCCGGCGTCTGGCCCGCCAGTCTGAAGGGCGAGAACGCCAAGGGCACCTCCGGCGTCGTCAAGACTGTCACCGACACCCCCGGCGCCGTGACCTACGCCGACGACTCCGCTGTCAGCGGCAAGCTCGGCACCGCGCAGATCAAGGTTGGCGACTCCTTCACGAAGATCTCCGCCGAGGCAGCTTCCAAGGCAGTCGACCAGGGCAAGCCGGTCGAGGGCCGCAACGCCAACGACCTCGCCATCAAGCTGGACCGCACCACCACGGTCGCGGGCGCCTACCCGATCGTCCTGGTGTCCTACCACATCGTCTGCACCAGCTACGACACGCAGGCCACCGCTGACCTGGTCAAGGCCTTCGTCAAGTACGCCGCCTCCGACGCCGGCCAGCAGGCCGCCGCCGACGCCGCCAAGTCGGCGCCGCTGTCCAAGACCCTCCAGGACAAGGCAATGGCTGCCGTCGACTCCGTCAAGGCCAAGGCCTAGGGATACGCTGCGCCGCGAGGCGAAGTGGAAAAAGGCATAGTGGAAACACAGGCCTGATCAAAGGTTCCCTGCATCATGGCGGCCGTCACCGGCGGCCGCCATGGAGCAGGGAACTGACGCGTTTGTTCCATACATCAAGATTTGCCGGGCACCGGCCGCGGAGGCCTCCGCACCCGGCGCCCGGATCCCATCCAAACCGAAGGACCGTGAAGTGACCACCACCTCCCTGACCAAGTCCCGGGGCGCAGGCCACGCCGGTGACAAAGTCTTTTCCGCAGCCACCTTGGCAGCAGGGTGTTTGATCCTCGTCGTGCTCTTCGGCGTGGCACTGTTTCTGGTGATCCAGGCGCTCCCCGCCCTCGTGGCTCCGGCGGACAAGATCCAGGGCGGCGAAGGATTCTTCACCTACATCTGGCCGCTCGTCATCGGCACCCTCATCGCCTCGGTGATCGCTCTCGTGATCGCGACGCCAATCGCGATCGGCGTCGCGCTGTTCATTTCGCACTTCGCGCCGCGCAAGCTCGCCTCCGGCCTGGGTTACGTGATTGACCTCCTCGCGGCCATCCCGTCCGTTGTCTACGGCGCCTGGGGCGTCGCGTTCCTGGCCAAGGAAATCTCGCCGTCGTACAACTGGCTGGCCGAGAACATGGGCTGGCTGCCGATCTTCCAGGGCCCCGCCTCCGCCACCGGCAAGACCATCCTGACGGCCGGCATCGTGCTCGCCGTCATGGTCCTGCCGATCATCACCTCCCTGACCCGCGAAATCTTCCTGCAGACCCCCAAGCTGCACGAAGAGGCCGCGCTGGCGCTCGGGGCCACCCGCTGGGAGATGATCCGGATGACCGTGCTGCCGTTCGGCCGGCCGGGAATCATCAGCGCCGTGATGCTGGGACTGGGCCGGGCCCTCGGCGAGACCATGGCCGTCGCGCTGGTGCTGTCCTCCGGAGCCCTGACCGCCAGCCTGATCCAGACCGGCAACCAGACCATCGCCGCCGAAATCGCCCTGAACTTCCCCGAGGCCAGCGGGCTCAAGGTCAGCACGCTGATCGCCGCGGGCCTGGTGTTGTTCGTCATTACCCTCGGAGTGAACATGATTGCCCGGGGAATCATCAGCCGGCACAAAGAATTCTCGGGAGCCAACTAAATGACCTCCACCCTGACTCCGGTACGCAAGCGCTCGGCGCTGACCAGGGGCCAACTGCCCAAGGCCGCGCCGTACATCGTCCTGGCCGTTGCCTTGATCCTCGGCGCGGCGATCCTCGCGCTGATCGGCTTCAATGCCTTCGGCTGGGGCATCGTCTCCGCCATCCTCTTCGCCGCCGGCCTGGTGGGCTGGAGCCTTGTTGTGGAAGGCGCCCGCAAAGCCAAGGACAAGCTGGCCACCTGCCTGGTTGTGGGGGCCTTCCTGGTTGCCCTGCTGCCCCTGTTCTCGGTGATCTGGACCGTGCTGATCAATGGGCTCCCCGGGCTCCTGGATCCCGGTTTCCTCACCACCTCCATGAACGGTGTCACCGGCGCCTTTGACAACAAGACGGTCGAGGAAGGTGCCCCCCTGCTGGGCGGCATCTACCACGCGCTCATGGGCACCTTGCTGATCACGGTGCTCGCCACCCTTATCTCGGTCCCCGTGGGCCTGCTGACCGCGATCTACCTCGTGGAATACGGCGAGGACCGCGCACTGGCCCGGGCCATCACCTTCTTCGTGGACGTCATGACCGGCATCCCCTCGATTGTCGCCGGCCTGTTCGCCGCCGCCGCGTTCTTCGCGGTGGTCGGCCCGGGCACCAAGACCGGCGCCGTCGCCGCCGTCGCACTGTCGGTGCTGATGATCCCGGTGGTGGTCCGCTCCAGCGAGGAAATGCTCAAGATCGTGCCCAACGAACTCCGCGAGGCCGCCTACGCCCTCGGCGTCCGCAAGTGGCGGACCATCCTCAAGGTGGTCCTCCCGACGGCGATCTCCGGCATCGCGTCCGGCATCACCCTGGCGATCGCCCGCGTGATCGGCGAAACCGCGCCGATTCTGGTCACCGCCGGATTCGCGACCACCATCAACACCAACGTGTTCAGCGGCTGGATGGCCTCGCTGCCGACCTTCATCTACACCCAGATCCTGAACCCCACCTCGCCGTCCAACCCGGATCCGTCCTCCCAACGGGCCTGGGGCGCGGCCCTGGTGCTCATCATCCTGGTGATGCTGCTCAACCTCGGCGCCCGCCTGATTGCCCGCATCTTCGCCCCCAAGACAGGCCGCTAGGCCGTCCGCGCCCGCCGCCCCTACCTCCAGCAAGTGAAGGAACACCATGTCTAAGCGCATCGACGTCAAGGACCTGAACGTCTACTACAGCAAATTCCTGGCCGTCGAAGGCGTCAACATCAACATCGACGCCAAGTCCGTCACGGCCTTCATCGGCCCCTCGGGCTGCGGCAAGTCCACCTTCCTGCGCACCCTGAACCGCATGCACGAGGTCATTCCCGGTGCGAGGGTTGAGGGCGAAGTGCTGCTGGACGGGGACAACCTGTACGGCCCCGGCGTCGATCCGGTCACCGTCCGGTCCCAGATCGGCATGGTGTTCCAGCGCCCCAACCCGTTCCCCACCATGTCCATCCGGGACAACGTGCTGGCCGGCGTGAAGCTGAACAACACGAAGATCTCCAAGGGCGAGGCCGATGTCCTGGTGGAGCGGTCCCTGCAGGGGGCCAACCTCTGGAACGAGGTCAAGGACCGTCTGGCCAAGCCCGGCTCCGGGCTCTCCGGCGGCCAGCAGCAGCGCCTGTGCATTGCGCGCGCGATTGCCGTTGAACCCCAGGTGATCCTCATGGACGAGCCCTGCTCCGCCCTGGACCCGATCTCGACGCTGGCCATTGAGGACCTCATCAACGAGCTCAAGGACCAGTACACGGTGGTGATCGTGACGCACAACATGCAGCAGGCAGCCCGCGTGTCGGACAAGACGGCCTTCTTCAACATTGCCGGCACCGGCAAGCCGGGCAAGCTGATCGAGTTCGGCGACACCCCCACGATCTTCAGCAACCCGACCGAGAAGGCCACCGAGGACTACGTCTCCGGCCGCTTCGGATAACCAACCTGCGGAGCAATCGACGAGTCCTACAGGCCGGCCACCGTCGAGAGCGCCAACTGCAGGACGAACGCGGCGGCGGCGGTGACAACCGGGGTCGCTACCCAGAACACCAGGATGCGGATCACCAGCCGCCGGTCGGTGCCCGGGAAACTCTGGTTGGCGCCGGCGCCAAGGGTTGCTGCCGTCACCGTGTGCGTGGTGGAGACGGGCCAGTGCAGCCCGATCGCGCCCACCAGCAGCATCACCGCGCTGTACATCTGCGCGACGAATCCGCGCAGGGGATCGACCCGGGTCAGCCGGTAGCCGATGGTGTAGGAAATCCGCCACCCGCCCGCGAGGGTTCCCGCCGACAGCAAGACGGCCGTCAGCAGGGCCACCCACACCGGCACTGAACCGCCGTCGGAGAGACCGGCCGCCAGCAGCGCCAGGATCACCACGGCGCTGGTGCGTTGGCCGTCCTGCAGCCCGTGCCCGAAGGCGACGGCGCCCGCGGCAATGGCCTGGGCCCGCCGGGAGCGGGTGTTGACGACATTGGGCGGCGTGTACCGGGCCGCCCAGCCCGCGGGCCAGACCAGCAGGAACGACCCCGCATAGGCGATCACCGGTGAGATCAGCAGCGGGAGCACCACCTGGGACAGGAGCGAGGCGTCAACGCCCATGACGGGGTTTCCGCCGACGGCGACGCTCGCGACCCCCGCCCCGGCGAGGCCGCCGACCAGGGCATGGGTGGAGGACGAGGGAATGCCGCGCCACCACAAGTAGACGCCCCAGAGGATGGCGCTCAGCAGCGCGGCCAGCAGAATCGTCAGGCCGTTTGTGCCCGGCGGCAGCGACAGCCACGCCTGGCTGACGGCCAGCGCCAGGGCGGCGCTCAGCCCGGCACCGATGAAGTTGAACAGGCTGGCCAGAATCACCGCCACTGTTGGGGTCAGCGCCCGCGTCCGCACGGCCAGCGCCACCGACGAGGACGCGTCCCTGAACCCGTTGAGGAATGCAAAGGCCCCGGCGCAGAGCAGCACCAGGGCAAGGAAGAAGAGCACCACGTCAGGATTCCTTGACGATGATGCTGCCCACCTGGGTGGCGATCCGGCGCATGTCCTTCGTGACTTCCACGAGCTGGTTCGCGACGTCGCGGTTGCGCGCGTACTGCATGGCCTTCATCTCGTGGAGCATGTCCGCGACCCAGACCCGGTGTGTGCGCTCGGCACGCTTGGCCAGGCGCAGGATCTCGATCCAGTAGTCCTCAAGGTCGTCCAGATTGTTCAGCCGCCGCATCGCATCGACCGTTAGTTCGGCCTGGCGGCTGATGATTTCCAGCTGGTCGGCGGCCCGCCTGGGCAGCCGTTCGAGCTTGTAGAGGGAGACGAGCTCGGCGGCGGCGTCGAGCTTCTCCATGGCCTCGTTGAGGAACCGGGACAGCGTGTACATGTCCTCGCGCGGCAGCGGGTTCACGAAGCTGGTGCGCATGTGGGTCAGGAGGGCAAAGTGCAGCTCCGCGGATTTGGCCTCGTGGTTGTGCATGTCCTCCACCAGCCGGGCATGCTCGCTGGCCGGGGCGCCGAGGATCTCCGAGAGTGTTCCGGTCCCGAGCACGATCTGGCGCGCCATTTGGGAGAGCAGGTGCAGTCCGGCGGACTCCTGGGGGAACAGGCGCAGCTTCACGTGGTGTCACCGGTCTTCCGGGAGGAGGTTCGCGGGTTGAGCCGGCCGGCCGTGTGACTTGACGGTGACCAGTGCATACGCATCACTTTACCGTCCCCGGCGGGTCCGGCCCGGCCCGACGCGGCGTGTGACGGCGCAGGTGAAAACCGGGCGAACATCAGGGTAAGAAGGCATGAAAATGGTGCCGAACCGGATACGCCTCTCGGCGGTAGGCCGCTCTAGGCGGCTAAATGTTGAAGCCCGGGGGTTTCGCGGTTCGGCACCGCTTTTAGTTTTCTACGTAGGTTCATGCAAGTCAACATTGACAGCCTGCCCGAGCCGTGCGTGTCCTGGGTGCTGCGGGCCCGTCATCCGGGCGCCTGCCGCCCGGCCCGGCTGGCCCCTCAGTCCAGTTCGCCCAGCCGCCACGCGTTGGCGGCGTGCTCGAGGTCCTCGGCCGTCTTGACGAGCAGATGCGAGTTGCGGGTGAGTTTGCTGGCGTGGTTTTCGTTGCTGTGCTCGGCGTTGTCCGCAAGCGTTGCCTGACCCAGGGCCACCACGCGGCAGAACGCTGCGGAGCGTTCCAGGGCGACGTCGAATTCGCCGTCGAACGCCCCGGAGAGGATGGCGTCCGCCATGGATTTCATCTCATCGGCGCCGGGCGGTTCGGCCGCGCCGGCGACCACATGCGAAACCTGGGCCGTGTCCTTGCCCGCTTTGAAGTAGACGGAGATCCGCTCGGGATCCTGGATGGTGGCGGCCCGCAGGGCGTACAGGCGCCACAGCGCGCCGGGGAGGGACCGGGCGGGGCTTTCGGCCCACATTTCGGCGATTGCTTCCAGGCCCTGCTCATCGGCGAGTTTGACGAGCCGTTTGGTGACTTTGGGGTCGTCGCTGTCCCGGCCGCGGCGCACGAGAGCCTGCGCGGCCAGATGGGCCGCCTCCGAGACGCGGGCAGGATCGGCCCCTCCGGCGAAAGGCTCAAAGTCGATCGGTGCGAAGGGTTTCGGCTTGTGGTGCCGCGGGCCGGGGGCGCTTGATCCTGCTTGCTCGCTCATGCCCCCACGCTACTCCAGTGCCGCAAGGGAATCGAGGATCGGTGCGCGCTGCTGCCGCAGACGCCGGGGGCCGACGCCGCCGGTGCGGCCAACGTGAAAAAAGCCGGCCCGGGTCTGGGGTACAGTGTTAACGTCCAGAAATGGACTGGGCCGAAACGCGCTGCATCAGCGGATTTATCCGCTGGTTCGGGGCTGTCGGCTGGGGCCTTTAGCTCAGTTGGTAGAGCATCGGACTTTTAATCCGTGGGTCGTGGGTTCGATCCCCACAGGGCCCACTCTTTTAGCGAAGAGTGGAAAAACCCCGGTTTCCTGGCAACAGGAGGCCGGGGTTTTTTTGTGCCCGCCGCCGGGGTCCAGTCCGGGCGGTTCGGGGCCCTAGCCGCCAGGGCTCCGGGGCCCTGGGGCCGTGTGGCTGCAGCCACCCGGATTGCACGGCTGGCTAGTTACCAGTTCCGCTAGGCTTGGCGAATGGACTCCCACGGCGCCTCCGGATACTGGTATGGCCCCGATGACAGCCTGGATCCTCCGGCGGCGATCCTGCAGGCCCTCCGCGACTATCGGATCTCGGAGGTGGCGACCAGGCGGTCCACCCGCGATTCGATGGGCATGGGTGAGACGGACCTGCTGGCTTTGCGCTACCTGCTGCGGGCTAAGGCGACAGGCGAACGGGTTGGCCCGAAGGATCTCAGCCGCGTCCTGGGCATCACCACCGCTTCCACAACGTCCCTGATCGACCGGCTGGTAGCAAGCGGGCATGTCCGGCGGGAGCCGCACCCGACGGACCGGCGCTCCCTTGTGATCGTGCCGACGGTGGCGACGGACTCCGAAGTCCGCGCCACGCTTGGACACATGCACCGGCGCATGATGGAGGTGGCAGAGTCCATGAGCGCGGAGGACGCCCGCGTGGTCATTACTTTCCTCCGCCGGATGAGCGCGGCCATCGGCGCCGAGCGGCATAACTAGCTCGTTTAACTAGTTATATGTATGCTTACTACTTGTTTTTTAGATCTCAACGAGAGTAGGCGCCGTGGCTGAATCCGCAACCCTGACCGGGGACCCTGCGACAGTGCTCCCGCCCGGCGCCCCGCTGCACTGCGGCGCACCCATGCAGTGGACCTCGCCGGAGCCGGCGATGCCCTCCTACTCGTTCGGGCCCGCGGACCCGTCCCTCGATCTTCCGGCCCTGTGGCGCTGTCCCTGTGGCTTCCAGCTCGACGGCGGTATCCAGCCGGGGGACGGACTCCACTTCGCCGACGGTTCCCAGACGGAGAGCGTGTTCCAGCTGGAGGGCGGGTTTCAGTTGGGCGGGATCCAGCTGGATGGTGGCGAACAGGGCGTCGATCAGGGTGCTGCGGGGCTTGCCGCGGCCTGCTGACCCAGCGGCCTGCTTTTCACCAGCCTGTTCTTCACCGCAGCACCGCGTCAGCCGGGCGCCGGCTCCTCACCCCCGGTGCACCAGCCGGGGCCGGGCCGGCACCAGCGCGGTGGGGGAGGCCACCTGCAGCCGGTCCGCAGGAATACCCGGCAACCCTGATGCCGCGTCCAGAGGAAAGGTCACGACGTCGCCGGAGCGTTCGTGGGCGACGTGCAGCAAACCGTCGCGGACCAGGTGGTGCCGGGGCCAGTCGCCGCCGCTGGGGACGTCGGCCACCGGACGCAGCGCCGCGCCCCCGGCCTCCACCTCCAGCACGCAGACCCGGTTCGAACCGCGGACGCCCACGTAGGCGTACCTGCCGTCGGCCGCCAACGCGATCTCTGCCGCCGAATCATCCGGCTGCGCCCCGCCTGCGGCGGCGGGCCCGACGAATCCGAGCCGGAAGTCCCCGGAGTCCGGCGACAACCCGGCCACAGCCACCTCGATTGAATACTCGGTCACCACAAAGACATGGCCGCCCGGATGCTGGACCAGATGCCGGGGGCCGCTGCCCCGCGGCAGGACCACCTCATGGTCCAGGGCCGGGCCCAGAGCCAGCCCCGGTCCGGAGCCGACACTCCAGATCCGCAGCAGGTCGTGGCCGAGGTCGGTGGTCATCACCCTGCCGTCGGCCAGCATGAGTGCCGCGTGAGCGCGGCTCGGCCGTTTTTCCCGTTCGCCGGGGCCGCCGCCGGGAGCCTCGCCGTACGGGTCTCGCGATTCGACGCCGGCCGTCCGGTCAACGATGCCGCCGTCGGCGTCGAGCTCATAGAACAGCACCTGGCCGCCGCCCCAGCAGCAGACAACGAGGAAACGGCCGAAAGGCTCGACGGCGACATGGCAGGCCGCGTCACCGGCCGGCCACGCCGGGCCCGCGGGCTCCAAGCCAAACGCGCCGGCCCGGCGGTAGGCCCGGACGGTCCTGGCCTGCTCGGCCACGGCATAGACCACAGGGAGAGACGGGTGGACCGCCAGGAAGGACGGCGAGTCGGCCGCCGCCGCAACACCCAACCAGCGCAATGTGCCGTCGGCCGCCGCGGCAACCGCGCCGATCCCCGTGCCGCGGCCGCCGGAATCTGCCGTGTAGGAGCCGGTCCAGATGAGATCGTGGGCAGGGAGGGAGTCCATGCTGCCATCCTGCCAGCCGCCGCCGCCAAGGCATCCCAAGCAGGCGTCACAATCCGCCGCCGCAGTTCGCCGCCGCAAAACCCGGACGAGTCACAGCAGACCCAATCACAGCTGGCCGCGGGCGGCTTCGGTAGCATGGGGCAATCGAGCAACTGCAGCAAAAGGAGGTGGGTCCCGTTCACGCAAGTCCAGAAAGGATGCCCGCCCAGCAGTGCCGGCCTCGGCCAGCTCACGGTGAGGGCGTCTGACACCCGACCGAAAGGCACTCCCATGCCAGTAATCCGCCATCTTTCCCCGCACGAGATACTCACGGCCAGGCTCCGGGCAGCCGGCTGCGTGTTTGCCGAAGACGAGGCCCGTCTGCTGATCGACGCGGCCCCGACCCCGGAGGCGCTCGAACGGATGGCCGGCCGGAGGGTCGCCGGCCTTCCCCTTGAACACATTCTCGGTTGGGCGGAATTCTGCGGACTCCGCATCGCGGTCGACACCGGAGTCTTCGTGCCCCGCCGCCGGACGGAATTCCTCGTCCGGCAGGCCGCTGCGCTGCTGGACGCAAGCCGCATGGCGCGGGGCGACGCCCCGGCACCGGTCGTGGTCGATCTGTGCTGCGGGTCCGGCGCTGTCGGTGCGGCGCTCGCGGCCCTCGCCGGCCCCGCCGAACTCCACTGCGCCGATATTGACCCCGCGGCTGTGTCCTGTGCACGCACCAACGTCCTGCCCCTGGGCGGGGAGGTCCACGAGGGTGATCTCTATGCTCCCCTCCCGGCGGGCCTCCGGGGCCGGGTCCGGCTGCTGGCCGTCAACGCCCCCTACGTTCCCTCGGCAGACATCGAAACCATGCCGCAGGAAGCGCGCGTCCACGAGCCGCGGGCCTGCCTCGACGGCGGCGCCGACGGGCTTCAGGTGCAGCGGCGGGTCGCCGCCGGCGCACGGCAGTGGCTGGCGCCCGGCGGCCACGTACTGATAGAGACCAGCCGCCGGCAGTCCGCGCAGACGGCCGGAATCCTCCGCGGGCACGGACTGGCGGCCCGGGTGCTGCGCTCGGAGGAACTGGGGGCCACCGTGGTGGCCGGCGAGCTGCCGCCCTCGGGCGGGCGGTAGCCGGCAGGGGCGGCGACGGTGGCCCCTCAAAGAACCCCTAGGGCAGTTTGTCCCCGTCCACGTTGGTGGCGGGGCCCGCCGGGGTGGCACCGCCCTCGTCCGACCAGTCCTGGCCCGTCTGGTCGGTGAGCGCAGGATCGGTTTGGACGTCGCGGGCCGCGGGTGCCGGCGTTCCGGGCATGGCTGCTCCCGGTTTTCCTGGCGTGGCCGTTCCTGGCGTGGCCGCGGACGTGCTTCCGTGGCCGGCATCGCGGTGGACAGCGGAGCTTATGACGGTACCGGCGCGGCGCGCGGCTTCGCCGAGATGCTCGGAGACCTCGGGGGCTTTGTCTTTGACCGTTTCTGCTGCCGCGGCCACCTTGTCCTGGACCGGCTTGCTGTGCCAGAGCTCTGCCGACCTGGCCTTGAGCTTGTCATAGGCTGCGCGGCCTGACCGCGATCCCAGGACGTACCCTGCTGCCAGTCCGGTGGCGAAAAGAAATTTGCCCTTCATGCTGTGCTCCTGCTCCCTGACGTAGGTGAAAAGTAGACGTTGTTGAACAGTTCGTGGACAGTGGGTGGCAGTGCCGGACCATGCGGCCGGCGGGCCGCCTTGCTGTCAAAATAGTGCAAAAAACCGGCCCCGGGAATAACCCAGGGCCGGTTTCCGGTCAGCTTCCGTGTTAGCGGGCTGAGCGCTTGCTGATCATGCCGTAAACGAGCAGGACGATGATCGCACCGCCGATGGCCAGCAGCCAGGTCGACAGCGAGAAGAACTCGTTGATGCCCACGCCGAACAGTGCGCTGCCAATGAATCCGCCGAGCAGGGCGCCGACGACGCCCAGGATCAGAGTGATGATGATGCCACCGCCCTGACGTCCCGGGAGGATAGCCTTAGCGATGGCGCCGGCGATGAGGCCCAGAATCAGAAATGCGAGAAAACCCATTTTTCGTTCCTTCTTCTTTCATAGAGGAGGCACCCGGATCGCCGGGTGCGCTACATCCTTCTGCCCTAATACTAATCATGCTTAGTATCAAAGAGCCACCCGACACCCGTGGGTTCGCCGGGCTGGGTGCCAAAACAGCCGACTGCGCCCTACCATGCGTAGTCTTCCGGAGCCGTCCTGTGGCCCGGGAAGATCTCGTCGAGGCGCTTGAGCGCATCGGTGTCGAGCTTCAATTTGTGCGCCCTGACGGAGGCTTCGAGCTGCTCGAGGGTACGCGGGCCGATGATCGGAGCGGTGACTGCCGGCTGGTGGAGCAGCCACGCGAGTGCCAGGTCCGCGGGTTCCTGACCCAGTTCGGCGGCGAATTCCTCGTATCGCCGGATCTGTTTCTGGTGCGACTTGAGCGCCTCGAGGGCCCGGCCCGCGATGCGCCGGACGCCGTCGTTCTCCTTCTTCAGCACTCCGCCGAGCAGGCCGCCGTGCAACGGCGACCATGGCAGGATCCCCAGGCCATACTGCTGGGCGGCCGGGATGACCTCCAGTTCCACGTCCCGGGTCAGCAGGTTGTAAATCGACTGTTCGCTGACCAGCCCGTTGTAGTTGCGGCGGCCGGCGGTTTCCTGGGCCCGGGCGATGTGCCAGCCGGCGAAGTTGCTGCTGCCGGAGTACAGGATCTTGCCTTGCTGGACGGCGACCTCGATAGCCTGCCAGATCTCATCCCAGGGCGTGTTCCGGTCCACGTGATGGAACTGGTACAGATCGATGTAGTCCGTCTGCAGCCGTTTCAGGCTGGCATCGAGCGCCCGGCGGATGTGCAGTGCCGAGAGTTTGGACTCGTTGGGCCGGTCGGTCATGGTGCCGAACAACTTGGTGGCAAGCACCGTGCGCTCGCGGCGCTCGCCGCCCTGGGCGAACCAGCGGCCAAGTATTTCCTCCGTCCAGCCGCGGTGGCTGGACCCGCCATACACATTGGCCGTGTCGACGAAGTTGATGCCGGCGGCCTGCGCGGTGTCCAGGATGGCGAAGGCCTGCGTCTCCTCGGTCTGCGGGCCAAAGTTCATGGTGCCCAGGCAAAGGCGCGAGACTGTCAGGCCCGAGCGGCCCAGATGCGTATAGCGCATGAAGTTTTCCTCTCCGCCCTGGCCTCCTCTGCCCTGACGGGTTGCGGGTTTCTCCGGAGCGGGACGGTGCGTGCCGGCCCGCTCCGGAGTCTGGCGTCAACGCTCCAGGCGGAACCCCAGCTTGATGGTGACCTGCCAGTCGGCGACCTGCCCGTTTTCAAGGTGGCCGCGGATCTCCTTGACTTCGAACCAGTCAAGGTTCCGGAGGGTCTTGGCGGCCTCGGCGATGCCGTTCCGGACGGCCGCATCGACGCCCTCGTTCGAGGTTCCGACAATTTCAGAAATGCTGTAAGTGTGATTAGGCAACTTCGCTCCTCGTGATCGCCATCGATGCCCGGCTGTGGGCCGTTCCTGCAGACTAGCCGACCGAACCCGGCCGGACTAGGGGTTTGTGCCCGGAGTCCGGGACCCCGGGAGGCGGTCCGGGCAGCGGGCGTTTGGCCTGCCGGGGCGGGGTGTCTGCGCGCGGCCTGATCCGGCTCACCATCCAGGGCAGCATGTAGTGCGCCATCCATGCCAGGTCACCGGCCCGGGTCTCCCGCCAGTTGCCCGGCGGCATCGGCTTCGGTTCCAGCGGCCGCAGACGGTGTGGCACGCTGAGCGTGTCCAGGACCATGGCCGCAATGGTGTGGTGTCCCAGCGGCGAGAAGTGCAGGCGGTCCGGATCCCACATCCGCGGATCGCTCAGTTGCCGCAGGGCCCACAAATCGGCGATGACGACATCACGCCGGGCGGCGATGACACGGATGTTCTCGTTGAATACCGCGACCTTCCCCCGGATGTGTCCGAACACAGCGGTCTCGCCCCAGTCCGGCCCGGTGAACAGGACCACCGTGGCCCCGGTGGCAGAGAGGGCTGCCACGGCGTCGTCCAGGGCCGCGGCCATCCGGTCCGGATCGCCGCGATGAAACACGAGATCGTTCCCGCCGGCGGAGAGCGAGACGAGGTCAGGCTTCAGGTTCAGGGCCGGTCCGAGTTGCTGGTCGAGTATTTCGCGCAGGACCAGGCCGCTGATGGCAAGGTTTGCGTACCCGAACTCGCGGCGGCCCTCGCCGAGTTCCTCGGCGATGCGGTCCGCCCACCCCCGAATGCCCCCGGGGCTCAGCGGTTCCGGGTCGCCGACGCCTGCCGTGAACGAGTCGCCCAAAGCGACATACCGGCTCCAGGGCCGGGAACGCAGGTCACCTGCACGCCCGCGTGCGGAGCTCTGATCCCCTGGATGCCACGGCCCCGCGGCGGGGAGGTTGACGCCGGTACCGCCGGCGTCCGGCTCTAGGAACCTGGCGGCGTTCACATCACCAGCAATACGCCGATATTCCATGCCTCGCTAGGTACTTATGCCCCTAGCGGGGCGGCATGCGGCCGCGGCGGCCACCCCTGGCCGTCCGCCACCCGGGAGGCGAAATACTCAGGGGGGTATAATGTGGAGCCTGACGCATCGAACCGGAGGAACCAATGGAACTAGATCCCACCGACATGAAGCCTGTCATTAACCGGCTTCGCCGCGCCCAGGGCCAGCTCGCGGCCGTCACCAGGATGATCGAGGAGGGCCGTGACTGCAAGAGCGTCGTGACCCAGCTGGCGGCCGTGTCGAGTGCCCTGGACAAGGCTGGGTTCTCCATCATTGCCACGGGCCTGCAGCAGTGCATGCAGCAGCAAGACCCCAGCCTGGACCGCGCCGAACTCGAGAAGCTCTTCCTCTCGCTCGCCTGAGCTCATCATCCGGGCAAAGCGCGGGTCCCCGTCAGGCGGGGCCTCCGGCCAGCACGAAGGTCTTCAGATCGTCAAGGGTCTGCTGCATGTGGGCGTCCATGGCGTCGCGGGCGCGGTGCGGGTCGCGGGAGGCCAGGGCGTCAGCGATGTTCTGATGGTGCCCGATGGCGTGCTCCTGGATCTCCGGCACCTTGGAAGTTTCCGTCCGCCGTTTTTCCAGCACGCGGTGCAAGGGTTCGAATAACACGGCGACGAAGACGTTTTCCGAGGCCTGCAGGATGAGGTCGTGGAAAGCGAGGTCTTCCTCCACGAATGCCGCGAGATCATTCCTCTCGTGGGCCAGCCGCATCCTGTCGACGTGCGCGCGGAGGGCCTGGATGTCCGTGTCCGACATCCGCCCGGCAGCCAGTTCGCAGGCGCCCGTCTCCAGCATCCGCCGGAGCTCGATGAGCTGGATGGCGGCCGAGGCGTCGTTCGTGCCCTCCGAGGCTGCCCGCAGCACGGCGTCCAGGGAGCCCCAGCGGTTCACCGGGTTCACGAACGTGCCCCGGCCCCGTTCCACGCTGAGGATCCGCTGGGCTTCAAGGGTTTTCATGGCCTCGCGCACGGTCATGCGGCTGACTTCGTGCCGGGAGCTGAGCTCCAGTTCGCCGGGGACGCTCGCGCCGGGCGGGAACTCGCCGCCAATAATCCGGTCCAGCAGTTCGTCGGCCACAACGCCGACCAGCGATTTCCTAGCCAATTCTCCCCGTCCAGCGACTTGTTGCCTGATGGCGTGCTCCGTGATGGCCAAGTCTACTTGCGCGTCGTTGTGCCATATGCCACACTAGCATTCATATGCAAGATGTCTGACATCTTACATTTTGTTCCTGCTGCGGCTCGCGGAGAACCGCAGTTTTCCACTGAAAGATCCACACACAATGGAGTGCATAGTGCCCCTCGAAGCAGACGTGCTGGCCGCTTTCCCCGCGGAAGTACAGATCCCCGCCCGGCTGGTGGCAGACAGCGTGGCCGCCTCCTCCGAGGCATCCCCCCGTGTCCTGGTCGTACTCGACGACGACCCCACCGGCACCCAGTCCGTGGCGAACCTGCCGGTCCTCACCCGCTGGGAAGTGGCGGACTTTGCCTGGGCGTTCGCCTACGAAGTCGACGGCCAGCGCCAGCGCGCGGTCTACGTGCTCACCAACACCCGCAGCCTTGACGCTGCCGAGGCGGCTGCCCGCAACGAGGAGATCGTCCGCAACGCACTCGCGGCCGCAGCGTCCGCTGAACCCGCGCTTCGGCTCAGCTTTGTCAGCCGCAGCGACTCCACCCTCCGCGGACACTACCCGCTCGAACCGGACGTCATCGCAGCCACCGTCACCGCCGTCAACGGCGAGAAGACGGACGGCGTCGTGATTGTTCCCGCGTTCCCCGACGCCGGCCGCGTCACGGTCGGCGGCGTGCACTTCACCCGCGGCACAGGCACGGACGCCGGGCAGCTCACCCCCGTGGCCGAGACCGAATTCGCCCGGGACGCCAGCTTCGGCTTCGCCAACTCGGAGATGGCCAAGTATGTCGAGGAGAAGTCGAACGGCCGGTTCCCCGCGGATTCGGTGATCGTGCTGGATCTGGACATCATCCGGGCGTCCGCCGATCCGATGATCTCCGCCAAGGCCATTGCCGATGCCATCGACGCCGCCACGGATTCGACTCCGATCGTGGCGGACATCGTCACCGAAAACGACCTGCGGGCGCTGGCCCTGGGCCTGGAAGAAGCGGAAAGCCGCGGCAAGAAGCTGCTCTACCGCGTGGGCCCGCCGTTTGTTCGGGCACGGATCGGCCAGGAAATCCGCACCGAACTCAGCGGCGAGGAAGCCTATGCGGGCAACATCCCCTCGGAAGCCGGTGGCCTGATCGTGGTCGGTTCGCACGTCGGTGTCACCACCCGCCAGCTCAACGCCCTCACCGAGCAGCACAGCGCGGCCCGGATCGTGGAGATCGACGTCGAGAAGCTCCTCGGCGACAACGCGGGGGAGTACCTGGACGAAACCGTGGACACGGTCGTCGCTGCCCTCCGCGGCGGCGACGTGATCGTGCACACGAGCCGGCTCCTGATCAAGACCTCCGACGCCGCCGAAAGCCTGCGGATCGCCCGCACCGTCTCTGCCGCCGTCGTTGCCGTGGTGAACCGCACGCTAAAGACCTTCCCGCCCCGCTTCGTGATCGCCAAGGGCGGCATCACGTCCTCGGACGTGGCCGCACACGGCCTGGAAATCCGGCACGCGATAGTCCGCGGGCCCATGCTGCCGGGCATCGTCAGCCTGTGGGAACCGGTGGACGGTCCGGCCAAGGGCATCCCGTACATCGTCTTCGCCGGCAACGTGGGCGACGACCAGTCCCTCGCCGATGTCACGCGCAAGCTCAGCAACACCTTCTAATCCCCCCAGCACCAAACGTCTTTCGATGGAGAACACCATGACCAGCAACTACACCATCACCGTCCTTGGCCTTGGCGCCATGGGCCTGCCCATGGCCACGCGCCTGGCAAGCGAGCTCACCGTCCACGGCTTCGACATCGCCGAACCGCGCCTGAAGCTGGCTGAAGAGGCCGGCATCCGCACCTTCGCCTCCGCACGGGAAGCCTCGAAGGGCGCTGACGCGCTGCTGCTGGCAGTGCGCAACGGTGAACAGCTAAACGATGTCCTGTTCGGCGAGAACGGCGTGGCCTCCGTGCTCAAACCGGGCGCCGTCGTGATCCTGGGCAGCACCGTGGGCACCGAGGCCATCCCGGCCGCCGTCGACCGCCTGGCCGAATACGGCGTCGAACTGGTTGATGCCCCGCTGTCCGGCGGCCCCAAGCGTGCCGGCGAGGGCGACCTCCTGATCGTGGTGGGCGCCTCGCCCGAGGCCCGGGAAAAGGCCCGCCCGGCCCTTGAGCTGCTCGCCTCCACCCTGACCGTGGTCGGCGACAAGCCCGGCGACGGCCAGGCCCTCAAGACCGTCAACCAGCTGCTCTGCGGCATCCACATCGCCGCCGCCGCCGAGGCGATGGCCCTGGCCGACGCCCTCGGCCTGGACCAGGCCAAGACCCTCGCCGCCCTTGAAGCCGGCGCGGCGGGTTCCTTCATGCTTTCCAACCGCGGACCGCGCATCCTGGAGGCCTACACCGAGGACGGCGCCGAAGTCCTCAGCCGGCTGGACATCTTCGTCAAGGACATGGGGATCGTCGGCAAGGCCACCCGCGCCGCCGGCCTCGCCGCCCCGGTGGCCGCCGCCGCCGAGCAGCTCTACCTCCTCGGCCAGGCCCAGGGCCTCGCCGCCGCCGATGACTCCGCCGTCATCAAGGTCGTCGCGCCCACCAGGCGCACCGCCTAACCAGCCACCCCCATCCCCGACGACGGCGGTCCCCCCTCCGCCGTCGCCGGGTCCCCACCCCACTGTTCCCGGCGACTGACTCGCTGGGCGACCTTCCTGTCAAAGGAGACACCTCTTCATGACCCCCCTGCTCAATTCCCTGATGGTGCGCGCAGCCGACGCGCCCGTCATCAAGCCGGCCGTGGAGCTGGGAACTCCGCTGCTGCTGACAATCGCGGCGGCCGGCGTCGCCCTGCTGCTGGTGATGATCATCCGCTTCAAGATCCAGGCCTTCGTGGCCCTGCTGACCGTCAGCATCCTGGTGGCCGTGGCCGCGCAGATCCCGCTCAAGGACGTGTTCACTGTGGTGGCCGCCGGGGTGGGAGGCACCATGGGCAAGGTCGCCCTCCTGATTGCGCTCGGCGCGATCCTGGGGCGGATGATCGAGGTCTCCGGCGGCGTCCAGTCCCTCGCCGACCACTTCACCGCCAAGCTCGGGGCCACCCGGGTGGCCGTCGCCCTCACCGCAGTCGGCTTCCTGGTCGCGATTCCGGTGTTCTTCGAGGTCGGCATCATTGTCCTGGTGCCGGTCGTCTACGCCTTCGCTAAAATTGCCAACGTCCACCCGGTGAAGTTCGGCCTGCCCATGGCCGGCATCATGCTGGCCATCCACGTGGCCGTGCCCCCGCACCCGGGGATTGTTGCCGGTGCCGGCGTGCTCGGCGCCGACATCGGACTGATCGCCCTGATCTCGCTGACGATCTGCGTGCCGCTGGGCTTCCTGTCCTACTGGGTCGCGTCCATCATGAACCGCAAGACCTACGAACTGCTGCCGGCCGTCAAAACCCAGGTGGACGAGTTCGGCTCCGCCACCATGGTCCGCGTCGGCCACGAGGGCCCGGGCAGCAAAGCCATCGCCCCGCCCCGTCCGGGACTGATCATCTTCCTCATCGCCACCCCGATCGTGCTGATCCTCCTCGGCACCGTCGGCACCCTGGTGATCGACAAGAACGACTTCTGGTACGGCGTCGCGGCGTTCGTGGGCAACCCCGTCTTCGCCCTGCTGGTGGCCGTTGCGCTCTGCTTCTTCCTCCTGGCCGTCCGCCGGCAGTGGTCGCTGACGGAAACCGGCGAAATCTTCGAAGGCGCCCTGCCTCCGATCGCGTCCATCCTGATGGTTGTTGCGGCAGGCGGCGTGTTCGGCAGCGTCCTGCAGGTGAGCGGAATCGGCAAGGCTCTCTCCGAATCCCTCGACACGCTCGGCGTTCCGCTGCTGCTGCTTGGTTTCATCATCTCCCTCGCCCTCCGCGCAGCCCAGGGCTCGGCCACCGTCGCGATCGTCACCACGGCCGGCCTGCTCTCCTCCGCCGTCGCCGGCGGCGGCTACACGCCGGCGCAGACCGCCGTGATCGTGATCGCCATCGGATTCGGCGCCCTCGGCCTCTCCCACGTGACCGACGCCGGTTTCTGGGTGGTTGTGCGCTACTACGGACTGACCGTCGCCGACGGCCTCAGGACCTGGACCGTGCTCACCACCGTGCTGGGACTGGCAGGCTTCGCCCTGACATTCGTCGCCTGGATGCTGGTGGGGGGACTGAGCGCCTGATGCGTACCCAACTGGACACCCTGGTGACCGGCGCCCTGCAGCAAGGCTCTGCCGTTCCGGCGTTCACCTGTTACGACTTCACCACCGCGCTCGCCGTTGTGGGGGCGGCCGAGGAATCCGGCCGGGGCGCCATCCTGCTGGTCGCACCGAAGACCGCGGCAACGCCCAACGGGCTGCGGCTGATCGCCGCCCTTCGCGGACTTGCCGACGCAGCCTCCGTGCCGATTGCGGTGCAGCTGGATCATGCCACCGACCCGCAGGTGATCGCCGACGCCGTCAGTGCCGGGGCCGACTCGGTGCTGGTCGACGGGTCCTCGCTGCCGTACGAGGACAACATCGCCCTGGTCCGGAACGTCCGCGCTGCCTTGGCGGCGCAGGGCCGGGCCGACGTCGTCATTGAAGCAGAACTCGGCGGACTCGCCGGCGACGAGGACCGGGCCTTCGGGACCGACGCCGCGGATAACGGAGGCGACGCGGCGGATAACGCAGGCAGCACGCCGGCTGACGAACCCGCCGGGCTCACCGACTCCGCCCAGGTGGAGGACTTCGTGGCCCGCACCGGGGCGCAGCTGCTCGCCGTGGCTGTGGGCAATGTCCATGGCAAGTACAAAGGGGAGCCCCGGCTGCGCTGGGACGTGCTGCAGGACATCGCCGTGCGGACCCGGATCCCGCTGGTCCTGCACGGCGCCTCCGGCATTCCGGCCGAGGAACTGGTCAAGGCCGCCGCGATGAACGTGGGCAAGGTCAACTTCAACACGGAGCTGCGCACCGGCGTCCTGGCGGTCCTTGAGGAACAGACCACAGCGCACCGGGCCGACGGCGAGAACCTCCAGGCACTGCTGGGCCTGTGGAATGCCTCGGCCAGGACCTTCGCGGCCACCGCCCTGGCCACACTCTCGCGCTGACACTGTGACTGCCAGAGCAGTATGGCCCGCAGCCGGCGCGCATCCGGGCCATACTGCTCTGGCAGCCAGGGCGCCGCGGCCCGACAATGATGGCAACACAGCCTGTCTTCCCGAGGGGTGCCATGCTTGCGCAGCAGCGGCCAACCGGCGACCCGGCGCCGATGCCGGACCGAGACCCGGTGATCGACCTTGTCCGGTTCTTTTGCCTGGCATTGGTGGTGGTCGCGCACACCATGATGGTGAGTCCCGTACTGCACCCGGACGGCACCGTGACGTCCGAGAACACCTTGGGCGATCAGCACTGGTTTGAACCAGTGGTGTGGGTCTTCCAGATCATGCCGCTGTTCTTTGTGGCCGGAGGCATCACCGGGCTGCAGTCCTGGCGCCGGCTCCGCGCCAGGGGCGGCAACGCCTTCGATTTCATGCAGGCCCGGCTGCTGCGCCTGATCCGGCCGGCCGCCGTCCTGCTGGCGGTCATGTTCGTTGGCCTGTCGGCGGCCCGCCTCGCAGGGGTTGACCCTCAGGTCATCGAGCTGCTCACCAGCGGAGCCGGCATGCCGCTGTGGTTCCTGGCCGCGTACCTCGCCGCGCAACTCAACCTTCCCTGGCTGGCGGCCCTCCACACCCGCGCGCCATGGCTGACCTTCGCCGGCCTCACCGCCCTGGTGGTGACGGTCGATTGCCTGCGGGGAGTGCTGCCGCTGCTGGCATACCTGAACATGCTGTTCCTGTGGTGCGCCGTGCAGCAGCTCGGATTCATCGTGGCGGATGGCCCGCGGCTGCTGCCGGGCCGGCCGGCGCACCTGGGCATCATGGTTGCCAGCAACATGCTGCTGGGGCTGATAGTCCTGCTGGGGCTGTATTCGGGGAACATGCTGGTGAACCTCAATCCGCCCAATGTGACGCTGCTGCTCCTGGGCATCTCGCAGGCCGCCGCCCTCCAGCTCTTCCGGCCGGTGCTGTCCCGGATCGCGTCCGTGGCCGGGGTGCGCCGGATGATGGGCGTGGCCGGCCGGCGGTCCATGACTGTTTATCTGTGGCATCTGCCCCTGCTGGCGGCGATGTCCGGGTTGCTGCTGCTGACGGATTTCCCGCAGCCCGCCGGAGGGAGTGCGGCCTGGTGGTGGGGGCGGCCCCTGGTGCTGTTGGGGGTCATCGCCCTGCTGCTGCCGGTGGTGGCATTGTTTGGCAGGCTGGAGGAGCGGCCGACGGCGTCCGGCCCGTCGCCGAGCCGACCGGCGGCCGCCGTGCTGCTGGCCGCAGTCGCCGTTTTTGTTCCGGCAGTCAACGCCGCGCTCACCGGGCTCACGCCCGGGCTCCTCGGCGGGGGTGCCGCCTGCTTCGCGCTCGCCGTCGTGCTCCTGGGCCGGATTCCGGTTCAGCTCACGACGCCACCTGACGGGCAGGGCGGATCGGAACCGCCATTGCCACGCCCGCCATTAAGTGCCAATGTCGAACCATGACGGAGAACTCGGCAACCACGGAAGACACCTTCACCCCGGACGTCTCCACCACCCGGAACGACGAGCTGCACCGTTACGAACTCCGTGTCGGCGAGAAGCTGGCCGTCCAGGTGCGCTTCATCGACAGGCCGGGCCATATCGACTTTATCCACACGGATACCGCAGAGCAGTTCCAGGGCCAAGGGCTCGCCAAAGTGCTGGCGCACTTCGCCCTCGATGACGTGGTTGCCTCCGGCAAGCGGATCATCCCGAATTGCCCGTTCATGTACCGCTACCTGCGCAAACATGAGTCGTACCACCAGTATGTGGACTGGCCGGAGCGGGTCCCAGAGGGAGCCTGAGCGCCTGGCGCGGGGGCCGGAACGAAGTCATCGGCCTGCCCGCTTGTGGGCAGCGGACCAACCTCGTAAAGTTTGACCAGAGTTATGCAGTTGGCTCTTGGACAGGTGACTTTGGAGTACCCCATGAACCATAAACTGCGTGTGCTTGTCCGGGTGGACGTCGATCCCGCACAGGTCACCCTCGAAATTACCGGCTGCGTTACCCAGTCTGACTCAGCAACCCTCCTGCACATCGTGCGCCGCGCCTGCCGCCTCGAACCGGGCGCCGCCGTGGTCATCGATCTCCACGGCGCCTCCCACCTGGACCCTGAGGTGCTGCTGGACCTCCGGCGTCTCGCTGATGCCGGACACCTGCCCTCTCCCGATGCCGGGGGCTCCGCAGAGTCCGGACCGCTTCGTTTCACCCTCGACGAGCCGGCGGTGCTGCCAATCTGCCTCGTGCACGTCGGCGCCGACGCCGAAGTCCTCGCCGGACTCGACACCGACGACCGCCCGGCCCCCGTCGCCGTCGCCGGGAACGGAGACAGCGAAGCTGCCGGACTGCTCGACGTCGGGCCCGGCTCCGGATCCGACTCCGGGCTGGGGGAGGCCAACAGCCCGCTGGCCGCGGAAACCGGCGGCGCCAGCGACCTTGGCTCCATCGACGGGCTGGCGCTTTCGGAGTACTTCGAGGGAACGCTGGATCCTGTGGCCACGGTCCGGGCACTGTCCGACACGGCGCTGTGCCGGCTCGCGGACGCTCTCTACCGCCACCTCGACACCAGCAGCCCGTCTTTCGGGGCGCACACCTGGTACGAGCTTGCGGCCGAAGAGCTTCAGAACCGCCACCTGCTCGATGACGGTGACCCGGCAGGGGACGAACTGGCGCAGGACACGGCCCTGGCCTGAGCCGGGACGAGACTAGGCTGTCGCTATGAACCCTCAAACAGCCTCTACATCCGGCAGCACAGCCCTGGTCACGGGCGCGACGGCGGGCCTTGGCGCCGAGTTCGCCCGCCAGCTCGCCGAGCAGGGCCACCGCGTGGTGCTCGTGGCCCGCGACGCCGGCCGCCTCGCGGCCACCGCTGCGGAGCTGGAGAACAGCTACGGGACCGCGACGGAGACGATCGCCGCGGACCTGACCGACGACGCAGGGATTGCCGCCGTCGTCGCGCGCCTGACCGACCCCGCGCGGCCGGTGGAGATCCTGGTCAACAACGCGGGAATCGGCCTGCTGCGGCCCTTCGAGGACAACGACATTGCCGAGGAGAAGAAACACCTGAAGCTCCATGTCGAAACGGCCATGGAGCTCAGCCACGCCGCCCTGCAAGGCATGCTCGGGCGCCAGTCCGGAAGGATCATCAACGTCGCCAGCGTTGCGGCCTTCCTGCCCCGCGGCACCTACTCCGCAGCGAAGGCGTGGCTGCTGAGTTTCTCGCGCTCGGCCAACATGGCCTATGCGGCGCGCGGGGTGAAGGTCACCGCCGTGTGCCCCGGCTTCACCCACACCGAGTTCCACGACCGGATGGGGATGGACAAGACGGCGACGCCGCGCTGGATGTGGCTCGAGGCCCGGCAGGTGGTCAGCGAGGGACTGGCGGACAACGCCAAGGGCAAGGCCGTCTCGATCCCCAGCAAGCGCTACAAGGTCCTGACCTCGGTTTCGCGGGTGCTGCCCTCAAAGCTCATCGCCGGGCCGGCGCGGCGCGCCAAGTAGCCACCGGGTACATCAGCGGGCGGCCAGCCGCCGTCGGCGGATCAGTACGACGACGGCGATCCCGACGGCGGCGCCCACGAGTGTTTCGACGGCCCGTTCGGTCACCAGCACGGCGGGATCGGCCGGCGCGGCAAGCTGTCCGACCAGCAGGATCACCGGGGTGAAGGAGACCATGGCAAGACCGTAGTGCCGGGTCATGAACAGCTCGGTGCTGAACTGCAACACGATCACGAGGCAGACCAGGACGGCGGCCTCCTGCCCGGGGAAGGCCAGCAGCGGTGACCCCGGCCACGGGAACAGGACCGCCGCGACCACCACGAGACCGCCCAGTGTCCCGACGATCCGGTGGACGCCGCGGTACACGCTGCTGGGCAGGTCCGCACCGGCAAGCGGCACCGCCGCCGCGGCCATGGCCCAGTGCGGGTGGCCGCTGCCGCTGAGGACCCCCAGGGTCCCGGCGCCGCCGACAGCGGTGACGTAGCGGGCGGCATGCAGCCACGCCGCCCGGCGCCCGGCCCCGCGCAGCACTGTGACGTCCCGCCGCCTCCCGCGCTGCCAGGTGCGGCCGACAAACCAGCCGCCAAAGCCGACCATGATGGAGAACGCGGCCGATCCCGCGGCGATGAGAACGCCCGTGTGCCAGGGGACGGCGGCGGGAACGGAGGCGCACGCGCCCAGGGCCAGGATCCCGAAGAAGGGACCGGCGGGTTTCAGGGCCGTCTTGTCCGTGAACAGCGAGCCCACGCCGGCGAACGCGGCCTCAATGATCACCAGGGCCCACGAATGAATGTGGTGGGCCGAGAGGAAGACGCCGACTCCTACGCCGGCAACCAAAAGGACAGCCGCCTGGCCTTGATGGCGGAGCCGGAGCTGGTGAGGCTCGGTGCGGCCGTACATGCCGGTCAGCGCGCCGAAAACAGCGTAGCCGGCCAGCCCGGGGCGACCGGCCGCCAGGAGCGCCAGGGACGGAACGGCCACGCTGATCGCCACCCGCCAAGCCGACACGTGGTCCTTGTTGGCCGGGGCCAGGCTGTGCAGCGAACGGATGTGGTGCAGCAGGGACTTCACAACTGCCTCTCCGGTTCCTGTGGTTCCTGTGGTTTCCCCGGGGGCCCGGGGTTTGCGGGGTTCGCGGGGCCCGGGTGCTGATAGTGGTTCGGACACGCCTAAGGCCTGCCCGGATGCGTCCCCCAACGGGTAAGCATCCGGAACAGGCCTCAAAGGGCGGGGCTGTCAGCTACGTAGCCTGGACTGCTGCTGCCGGTCCGGGCGGACCGGCAGGCTTAGGCTGTGGCCGGGACTTTCTCGGCTTCCCCGCGCCCTGCGGTGGAATCGACGGCCGGTGCGACCATGGGCATGTCCATGTGCTCGAGGTCGATCAGCGGGTTCTCGTCCTGCGTCGCGACCAGTTCGCGGGCCTCAGCCTGGGTGTCCACGCTCGGCATGGAGCCGGGCAGCGGCATCTGGGCGGATTCCTTGAGGAAGTAGATCGCTACTGCGCCGATCGCCGAGGTGGCCATCAGGTAGTAGGCCGGCATCATGTCGTTGCCGGTTGCGCTGATCAGGGCGGCAACGATGAACGGCGTGGTGCCGCCGAAGATGGCCACAGAGAAGTTGTACGCGATGCCCATGGCGCCGTAGCGGCTGGCCGTCGGGAACTGGGCCGGCAGGGCCGACGCCAGGTTGGCCACGTAGAACGTCACGGGGAAGGCAATCAGGGAAAGGCCGGCCAGCGTGGACCAGATTTCACCGATGCCGATCAGCAGGAAGGCGGGGGTGGCGAGGACGACGGTGCTGATGGCGCCGATCCACAGCACGGGGCGGCGGCCGATCCGGTCAGAAAGCCTGCCGGTCAGCGGGATGCAGAGGCTCATGATGACCAGCACCGGGATGGTCAGCAGCGTGCCGTGCAGCTCGTCGTAGCCCTTGGACTCCGTCAGGTACGTCGGCATGTAGGAGGTCAGTGCGTAGCCGGCGGTGTTTGCTGCCGCGACCAGGATCATCGCGACGATGAGGGAGCGCCAGTACGCCTTCACGATGCCCACCGGGCCCTTGGAGGCTGTGGTGTCCGAGGCGGTTGCGTCCTTGGCGAGGTTCTCCTGGGCATCCAGGGTTGCCTGGAACTGCGGGGATTCCTCGATCTTGCTCCGGAAGTACACGGCGATCAGGCCGAGCGGGCCGGCAAGGAGGAAGGGGATGCGCCAGCCCCACTGCTCCATGGTGTCCTGGCCGAGGGTCAGCTGCAGCACCGAAACGAGGGCCGCGCCAAGGGCGAAACCGAGGTAGCTGCCCATGTCCAGGAAGCTGGCGAAGAATCCGCGGCGCTTGTCAGGGGCGTACTCGCTCACAAAGGTCGTGGCGCCGGCGTATTCACCGCCGGTAGAGAAGCCCTGGATAACTTTGAACAGGACCAGCAGGACCGCAGCCCAGATGCCGATCTGTGCGTAGCCGGGCAGGAGCCCGACGGCGAAGGTGCTGGCGGCCATGATCATCAGGGTCGCGGCGAGGACCTTCTGGCGGCCGATCTTGTCGCCAAGCCAGCCGAACACGACTCCGCCGAGGGGGCGGGCGATGAAGGTGGCGGCGAAGGTTCCGAGCAGGAACAGGGTCTGGACGGACTTGTCCGCCTCCGGCAGGAATACCGGTCCCATGGTGGTGATCAGGTAGCCGAACACGCCGACGTCGTACCACTCCATGGTGTTACCCACGATGGTGCCGCCGAGTGCCTTCTTGAGCATCGGCTGGTCGACAACGTTGACGTCGGACTCGCGGAGTCGACGGCGACGTAGCTTCGGTTTCTTCACACCCTTGGGTGCGCCTTGGTTGGTTCTGCTGGCGTCGATGACGCCTGCTGAAGAGTCGGTCGTGCTTCGGTCTGTGGGCATTTGGGAAGCTCCTAGGGAGATCATTTGCTTGCGACTTGTAGCTGCCCCGCTCTGGGCAGGCCTTCAATTTTACGGGAATTCTCTGGAGTTTCCGAGTTGTGTGCCGTATGATCGCCCATTTCGGGTGCAAATTGGGGGCAATTCACTAATTTCTTTTGCCCGCTTTCGCCGCGCGGATACTGGGAACCGGCCATCCCGGCGGCGCCGCGCCCAAAATTTTCCGCGCCAGCCCTCGATTGCGGGGGTTTCCGACGGGATTCGGGCCGACGGAAAGTCCGACGGCGGGCGCTACAGACATCTCCCCGGGGCAGTCCTACGATTGATGGACACTTCATTTCACAGCGGTTAATTACAGCGGAAAGGAAGATCAATGGCGGATCATCAGTTCGGAGAAGAAATCGAGCCCGAGGTCGCGAGCCATCTGGCGCAGTCCATGGCTGAAGCCCCGGGACCCGAGGCCCTGCACCACGCTCCCCCCGGGCCCGGCCAGGGACAGCAATGGCCGGACGGCAGCGGCAAGCAGCGGCACCCCAAGGACCGCGACACCGCCCGCGGGCGGCAGGGCCAGCAGGTGGCCGCCGGCGCCATGCACCGGCAAAGCCGTCCGCAGCTGCCCCACCACGACTAGCCCCATCACCGCTGGCCCCACACGACTAGGGGCCGGCGGCAGGGTCAGCCACGACGTCGGCTGGCGCCTTATCCAGGCGCCAGCCGCGCCACACCGGGTGCCGGAGCTTCCCGTTGCCGGTCCATTCCCCGAAGGTGACCTCGCCGACGAGTTTTGCGCTCACCCAGTTGGCGTCTGCCGCGTCAGCGTCCGGCACGTCCCGGAACGGGGAGGTCTTCCGTGGCAGGGCGTCGAGTTGTTGCCTGAGTTCCTTGAGTTCACGGGTGCTGAAGCCGCTGCCCACCCGGCCCACATACCGTAGTTTCGAGCCGTCCGGAATCCCCAGCAGCAGCGAGCCCACGGATTCCCGGCGCCCCCCTTTCCCGGGCCGCCAGCCGCCCACCACCACCTCCTGGGTCCGTTCAACCTTGAGCTTGAGCCAGGACCGGCTGCGCTGGCCGACGTAGCGCCCGTCCGTGCGCTTGGCCATGACCCCCTCGAGTCCGAGCTCGGCGGCGCTTTCCAGGATGTGCGCGACGTCGCCATCGATCACGCCGGAAAGCTCCACCGGGGCGGCGGAAGGGCGGAAAAACTGCTCCAGCCGGCGGCGCCGCTCACTCAGCGGCTGGCGCCGCAGGTCCTCGCCGGCGTCGAAGAGCAGATCGAACAGCATCAGCCGCACGGGCGTCGACTGCTGCGCCCGGGCGACGTCGGCGGCCCTGCTCAGTTTCATCCGGCCCTGCAGCAGCCCGAAGTCGGGCCGGCCGGAGCGGCCGACGGCGATGATCTCGGCGTCGGCGACGAAGCCCTGCTCCGGCCAGGAGGACCGGTCCGTCAGCTCGGGGTAGCTCACTGACATGTCGATGCCATTGCGGCTGATGAGCCGGACTGTCGTTGCGTCGCCGATCACCAGGGCCCGCACCCCGTCCCACTTGAGCTCGATCTGCCAGTCCAGGTCCGGAAGGTCCGCCAGGGTCCCGGATGTGGCCAGCATCGGGCTGAATCCGGAGGCGTCGGGGGCACGTTCGGTGCCGGCGGCGGTTTCCGCTCCGCCCTCGCGGTGGCCGCGGCCGTCCGCTGAGCCGTCCTCCCCGCCGTCGTCCGCTGCCTCGTCAGTGTCTTTCTCTGTATGCTCCGCCGTGCCGGCCGGGTTGTCCGCCGTGCCGGCCGGGGGCCGCGGGCCGGGACGGCCCTGCGGGCCCGCAGGGTCCATCAGGTGGATCAGCCACTGGTCATCGGCCCGGCCGGTGTGGATCAGGGCGAACCTGCGCGCTCCGCCGAGGCCGCCGCCCTCCGCGCCGGTCAGGGTGGCGATGACCTCCTTGCCCGCGATCCATTTTTCGCATTCGTAGTGTCCGTGGTCCCAGATGCTGACCGTCCCGGCGCCGTACTGGCCTTTGGGAATGTCACCCTCGAAGTCGGCGTAGTCCAGCGGGTGGTCCTCGGTCTGGACCGCGAGGTGGTTCTTGGTTTTGCTGGTCGGGACGCCCTTGGGCAGCGCCCAGGACACCAGCACGCCGTCGCGTTCCAGCCGGAAGTCGTAGTGGAGCCGGCTGGCGTGGTGCTCCTGGATGACGAACTTCTCCCGCCGTGTCCCGCCGTCGTCCCCGGCGTGGTGACGGTCCGCGGTGAAGGGCTCGGGAGTGGCCGACCTGTCCCGTTTGGTGCGGTACTTTTCCAGCCGCGGATCGGTGTCGCCGCCGTCGCCGGCCGGCTCGGGAGAGATTTCGGCCCGCCCTCCGGGCAGGTGGACGTCCCGGTGGTCCACCCGGCGGTCCGGCGCGTGCGCCGCCGGGGCTCCGGCGCCGTGCCGGCCGCCGGAAACCGGGGCGAACGGATCCTTGCCGGCTGCGACGCGCTTCATCACCTCCTGGAAATCCAGCTGGTGCAGCGACGCGGAGCTGAGTTCCCGCCATGTCCGCGGGGCGGCCACCGTCGGCCGGAGCCGGCCGCGCAGCGAGTACGGCACGATCGTGGTCTTGGCCGCGTTGTTCTGGCTCCAGTCCACCAGCACCTTGCCCGTGCGCAGGGTCTTTTTCATGTCGCTGACGGCGAGATCCGGGTGGTCTGCCTCGAGCGAGCGGGCCAGTTCGCGGGCGAAGCCGGAAATCCGGTCCGAGCTCTGGGACCCGTCCAGGGCCGCGTAGAGGTGGATGCCCTTGCTGCCGCTCGTCACGGGTACGGGGTCCAGGCCAACGTCCTGCAGGATGGTGCGGGCCAGCCTGGCCACCTCCACGCACTCCGCCAGTCCCGCGCCCTCGCCGGGGTCCAGGTCCAGCACCAGCCGGTCGGGCGGCATGGCGTTGCCGTGGGAGTCAACCCGCCACTGCGGCACATGGATCTCCAGAGCCGCGATCTGGGCCAGCCAGGTGAGGGTGGCGGGATCATTGACCAGGGGATATTGGATGGTCCGGTCCTTGTGCGTGATGGCGGCACGGGGCACCCAGCCGGGCGTTGAATGGTCCAGGTTCTTCTGGAAG
Organism: Arthrobacter sp. 10T425; assembly: GCF_056393985.1. Classification (NCBI taxonomy): domain Bacteria; kingdom Bacillati; phylum Actinomycetota; class Actinomycetes; order Micrococcales; family Micrococcaceae; genus Arthrobacter; species Arthrobacter sp. 10T425. Next base: position 194,778 of record NZ_JBFTGZ010000003.1, read on the forward strand.
AACATCTCTCCCGGGGCGTCTGCGGTCCCGACGCCGTGGACCCAGCGCTTGCGCGTGGCCGGCCGGTTGCGGGCGGCGGGGATCAGCACCGGCGCCACGGCGGCGTAGTAGGCCAGGACGTCGGCCTTGGTGGTGCCCGTCTCCGGGTACATGATTTTTTCCAGGTTGGTGAGCACCAGTTCGCGCCCGTCCACGCGGACGCGTTCCTTACCGTTGGGCAAAACCCTTCACCTCCGCGCAACTGTGATGTTCACTTGATCCATGAGAGCCATCTGGAAAGGCGCAATAGCGTTCGGGCTGGTCAACGTGCCGGTCAAGGTCTACAGCGCCACCGAGGACCACGACATCAGCCTCCACCAGGTCCACAACGCCGACGGCGGCCGGATCCGCTACCAGCGCCGTTGCGAGGTCTGCAGCAAGATCATCGACTACGAGGACATCGACAAGGCATACGAGGACGACGGCCGCACGGTGGTCCTGACCCGCGACGAGCTCAAGTCCATCCCGGCGGAAAACAGCCACGAAATCGAAGTGGTCCAGTTCGTTCCGGTCGACCAGCTCGATCCGATGATGTTTGAAAAGAGCTACTACCTTGAACCCGACTCCAAGTCGCCCAAGGCGTATGTGCTGCTGCGGCGCGCCCTCGAGGACACGGACCGGGTGGCAATTGTGCAGTTCGCGCTCCGGGACAAGACCCGGCTTGGCGCGCTGAGGATTCGCGACGAGGTCCTGGTCCTGCAGTCGCTGCTGTGGGCCGACGAGGTCCGCGAGGCCAGCTTTCCCGCACTCGAGACCTCCATCCGGATCTCGGCGCAGGAACGCGAGATGTCCGCGGCCCTGGTTGACTCGATGGCCTCCGACTTTGAGCCGGACCAGTTCACGGATGATTACCAGGAGCAGTTGCGTCAGCTGATTGAGGCCAAGCTGGACAAGGGGGAGTCGCTGGACACGGAGGAGACCTTCGGCGCCCCCGCCGAGGCCGGCGAGGGCGAAGTTATCGACCTGATGGAAGCCCTCAAGCGCAGCATCGAGAAGAAGCGCGGCGGCGGGCCGGCGGAGACTCCTGCCGGGGGCTCCGGTTCTGCTGCGAAGGCCGCCCCGAGGACCTCCGCCAAGACGGCGGCAGCCAATGCCACAGGCACTAAATCCACGGCCACCAAGACGGCGGCCGCGGCTTCCAAGACTGAAGCGGCGCCTAAAGTGACGGCGTCGAAGACGGCGCGAAAGCGTGCCTGAGACCGGATGCCGGCTGGCGCCGTCGTGCACGTTAATCAGGAGTTCCGCAGGGCGGAGATGAGCTCGTTCTTCTTCTTGGCCGAGTAGCCTTTGAGGCCGATCTCCTTGGCGCGTGCCTTCAGCTGCGGCACTGTCCAGTCCTCGTAGTCTCCGGCTTTGCCGCCCTTGCGGCCGACCGAGGAACGGCCCCGCTTGGCGGCGGCGTTGGAGATCCTGGCGGCTTTTTGCTTGGAGGCGCCGTCCTCGAGCAACTTCTCATAGAGCTCGGGGTCCTTGATGCTGGGGCTCTCTGAGCCTTGTGGCTTGCCTTTCGTCGTTGGCATGGCTGCGCGATCATCTCCTTCGGCCGGGAACCACCTGAGCGGCGTCCCGCGGTCGGTGCCGCGGGGGATTCCAAACTATCCGCGCCGCGGGGCCGTGACAAGCATTTGCTAAGGCCCCTTATGAAAGTTGCCCTGACGGTCCGTCGCCAGAGCAACGCGGGGTCACTTAGCGCCCAAGTACCCCACCGGAATGGGCCGTAAATGACCCCGCGTTGCTTCTGAACGAAGCGGCAGGCAACGCGAAGGCCCGGCCGGCCCCTGATCGGGGGCGGCCGGGCCAACTGAAGCTGCCGGTGTTCCGGCGCGGGGCCGGAAGGTGGGGCTATTCGGCGTCGTGATCCGTTTCAAGGATCTGCACGAGGCGGTCAAGTGCGGCGTCGGCGCCCTCACCTTCGGCACGCAACACCACAACTTCGCCGTGCGATGCGCCGAGGCTCATCAGCGACAGGATGCTGGCGGCGTCCATCGCCTCGTCCTCGGGCTCGCCCAGCCGGGCAATCGTGATCTCGAGGTTGTCGAACTCGCCTGCAGCCTCGGCGAAGATGGCGGCCGGACGGGCGTGCAGCCCGACCCGGCTGGCAATGGTGGCGTTACGTTCGGTCATTTCTGCTCCTTGAAGTCAGCTTGCGTGTTTGTCAGCTGTGAGTATCTGCTTGGAAAAGCGTCCCGGTTCAGGCGGCTACGGGAACCGTTTCCACCGTATCAACCGGCTTCTTGACTGCCCAGCGCTTGAGCCCGATCACGGCGAAGGCGCCGACCACGGTACCGGCCGCAATGGCGATGCAGAACCACAGGAACGAATCGATCGCGAAGAAGACGAAGATTCCGCCGTGCGGGGCCTTCGAGCCCACGCCGGCCGCCATCGAGATGGCACCGGTCACGGCGCCGCCGAGCATGCTGGCGGGGATGACGCGGAGCGGGTCCGCGGCGGCGAACGGGATGGCGCCTTCGGTGATGAAGGAGGCCCCCAGCAGCCAGGCAGCCTTGCCGTTTTCCTGTTCCGCAAGGCTGAAGAGCCTCTTGTTCAGCACGGTCGCGGCCAACGCCATGGCCAGCGGCGGGACCATGCCGGCGGCCATGACGGCCGCCATGATCTGCCACGGGGCCTGGTTGGTGATGGAGGCTGCGCCCAGGCCGGCGACTGCGAAGGAATAGGCAACCTTGTTGACGGGACCGCCGAGGTCGAAGCACATCATCAGGCCCAGGATGACGCCCAGGGCGATGGCGCTGGCACCGGTGAGGCCCGACAGGAACTCGTTGAGCCCGACAGTGACCCGGGCGATGTAAGCGCCCAGGAACACGAACAACAGGCCCGACGCCGCGAGCGACGCCACGAGCGGGATAACGACCACCGGCATCAGGCCGCGCAGCCAGCGGGCCACTTTAAGCTTGCCGATCGAATGGGCCACGTAGCCGGCGATCAGGCCGCCCACGATGCCGCCGAGGAACCCGGCACCCATGAAGACGGCAACGGCGCCGGAAACGAAGCCCGGGGCGATGCCGGGCCGGTCAGCAATGGCGTAGGCGATGTAGCCGGCCAGCGCGGGTACGAGGAAGCCCAGGGACAGGGCGCCGATCTTGAAGAGCACGGCCCCCAGGTAGGCGCCCAGCGGGCCCCAGGCCAGCTCCGGGTACACGGTAGGCAAGTTCGTGAGGCTGTTCTCCGCCAGGATCTTGTCCGCGAAGGCGGTGATGTTGTAGCCACCCAGCAGGAAGCCGAGGGCGATCAGCAGACCGCCGCCAGCCACGAACGGGATCATGTAGCTGACACCGGTCAGGAGGGCCTTCTTCAGCTTCGTGCCAATGTGCTCACTCTTTTCCTCGGCGGCCATCTCAGCCTGCTCCTCGGCGCCGAAGTGGGGCACGCGGTGGGCGTGCGGGTTGTCCGCTGCGGCGAGTGCCTCGGCGACCATCTTGTCCGGTTCGTCGATGCCTCGCTTGACCGGCGCGTTGATCACCGGCATGCCGGCGAAGCGCTCCTTGCCGCGCACGTCCACGTCCACTGCGAAGATCACGGCATCGGCGGCGGCGATCACGGCGGGGTCGAGGGCTTTGGCGCCGGAGGATCCCTGGGTTTCGACCTGCAGGTCCACGCCGACCTCTTTGGCCGCGGCGACGAGCGAGTCGGCGGCCATGTAGGTGTGGGCGATGCCGGTGGGGCACGCGGTGACGGCGACGAGGCGCTTGGGCCCCTTGGCCTTCGCCGCGCCGGCACCTTCACCGGTTGCGGCCGCCGCGGCTGAGGCGTCGGCCGCGGATGCGGCGCCGGTCGCTTCGGCAGCGGTGTGGGCGGCCGGCTTGTCCGCCAGGGCGGCGTCGACGAGGTCGACAATTTCCGCCTCGGAGGTCGCGGCGCGCAGGCTGGCCGTGAAGTCCTTCTTGATCAGCGACCGCGCCAGCTTCGAAAGCAGCTTCAAGTGGTCCTGGTCCGCGCCCTCGGGAGCGGCGATGAAGAAGATGATGTCAGCGGGCCCGTCCTTGGCGCCGAAGTCGACCGGCTGGGACAGCCGCGCCATCGCCAGCGTGGGTTCGGTGACCGCCGTCGAGCGGCAGTGCGGGATCGCGATGCCGCCCGGGACGCCCGTGGCGGTCTTGGATTCCCGGGCGAAGGCGTCGGCGAAAAGCCCTTCGGCCTCGGTGGCGCGTCCGGTGGCTGCAACCCTGCCTGCCAGATGCCGGATCACGTCCTCGGGCGAGCTGCCCAGATTCTGGTCGAGCTCGACCAGTTCGGTAGTAATGAGCTGTGTCACTGTCAATCCTTCCGGAGGGCCGTGATGGTTACGGCATCAGGGGTGGTTTGGTTGACTGCCGGGACAGTGGAGCCAGGCAGGGAAGCGGCGGCGGCACCATGGGCCACCGCCTGACGGAGGCAATCGACCGGGGCGGCGCCCTGGCTGGATGCGAGCAGGTATCCGGCCAGCGAGGAATCGCCGGCGCCGACAGTGCTGACCGCGGTGACCGGCGGGTGCGTGGCCAGCCACGCGCCGTCGGCCGTCACAAGAACGGCACCCTTGGAGCCGAGGGTGGCCAGTACGGCACCCACTCCGGAGCGCACGACGGCGGAGGCGGCGGCTGCTGCAGCCTCCGGGTCCGCTTCGAGCTCCTCGGCGGTCTTGTTCGTGGCGAAACCGGCTGCGGCAGCCAGTTCCACCAGTTCCTCGGCGTTGGGTTTCAAGAGGTCCGGCTTTCCCGAGGTGTCGCCGGAGACCGCTGCGGCGAGGGGTTCGCCGGATGAATCGACGGCGACCCGTGGTGCGGCCTCGCCGTCGAACAGGGACCGCAGCCGCCGGGTGACGGTCGCGTAGAAGTCGGCCGGGACCCCGGGTGGGAGCGAGCCGGCCAGGACTACCCAGGCGGCACCGCGGGCGTGGTCCAGCAGCAGGCTGATCAGGGCCTCCTGCTGGTCCTCGCTGAGGGCCGGTCCGGGTTCATTGATCTTGGTGGTGACGCCGCCGGGCTCGGTGAGGGCCACGTTGCTGCGCAGCGGCTCGCCAATCGGCAGGGCCGCGAACGGAACGTCGGTCTCCCGCAGGCCGGTGAGGACGGGGTCGGCCTCGGCGCCGGGGAGAACGGCGACTGTCTTCAGCCCCGACGCGACGAGGGCGCGGGAGACGTTGACTCCCTTGCCGCCGGATTCCTGGCGGACGGAGATGGCCCGCTGAACTTCCCCGCGGAGGAGGGGGCCGGGCAGCGCCACGGTGCGGTCCAGGCTGGGGTTGGCGGTGAGGGTGACAATCACGCGACCACCACCTCCACTCCGGCTTCCGCAAGGGCGTCGGCGAGTTCCCGGCTGGGTTGCGTGTCTGTGATCACGGTGTCCAGATCTTTCAACGAGGCGAACTGGACCAGCGTTTCCGCGTCCAGCTTGGAGGAGTCAGCCAGCACCACAATGCGGCGCGCTGATTGGACGAAGGCAGCCTTGACAGCGGCTTCTTCAGGATCGGGTGTGCTCAGCCCGAAGGCTGCATGGATGCCGTTGGTGCCGATGAAGGCGATGTCCGGACGGATCCGGCGGGCGGCTTCCACCGTGGACTGGCCGACGGCGGCCTGGGTCAGGCCGCGGACCTTGCCGCCGAGCAGGTGCAGGGCGATCCCGGGTCCGCCGGACAGCCGGGATGCGATGGGCAGCGAGTGGGTGATGACGACGAGTTCGGCGTCGGACCCGGACGCCGCAACGGTGCCCTGCGCGGCGGCTCCGGCGGCCCGGGCGGACAGGAGTTCGGCGAGGGCCTCCGTAGTGGAGCCGGCGTCGATCAGGATGCTGCCGGTGAGGCCCTGGGGAATGAGGGCCAGGGCGGCCTCGGCGATCCGGGTCTTTTCGGGCTGCCGCTGGACGGTCCGTTCCAGGATGCTTTCTTCCGTGGTGCTGAAGCGGTCCGGGGAGACCGCGCCGCCGTGCACCCGGCGCACGCTGCCGGAGGCTTCCAGGGCGGCGAGGTCCCGGCGGATGGTTTCGGTGGTGATGCTGAAGCGCTCGGCCAGGTCCGTGACACTGGCCCGGCCGCTGGCGTAGATGAGCCCCACGATCAGCTGCTGGCGTTCTTCGGCGAACACTTACCCTCCATTGCGTACTGCGTCTGACTTGGTTCTTGTTCTTGCCGTGCGTTGAGCTGGAATTGCGCCCTGGCCGCTTCGGTGACTCCCGTCACATGAAGTGGAATTATTTGACTTTATCTTTGTTCTTGTTGGTTTGTCAATGAAAAACCACATGAACGCAGAAGGGTGGGCTTTCGCCGGGGGACATGTCCGGTGTTCGGACCGGGCGCCGGGGGACATGTCCGGTGTTCGGGCCGGGGAGTGGGCATTTGGGGAATGTGTCCATGGGCCGCCGCGGGGACTGGGCATGCGCTGCGGTTGTGGTGGTTGCGGGCCTGCTGCCGGGGGACATGTCCAGTGTTCGGGCCGGGGAGTGGGCATTTGGGGAATGTGTCCATGGGCTGCCGCGGGGACTGGGCATGTGCTGCGGTTGTGGTGGGAGTGGGCCGGGATGGCGGAAGCCGGGCCCGACCTCGAGGTCCGGCCCGGCTTCCGGGTCGTTAGCTTCCGCGCCGCTCAGTGGGTGCGGGGAAATCTCAGATGCCTGCGTCGCGGCTCTCATTGCGGGTGATGGTCTCGCCGGTGTTGGGGTCCACTACCGTGCGGCTCTCGCTGACCCGGCGCGTGCGGCCGCGTCCGGGGCCGGCGAGGACGAGAGAAGCGATGAGTCCAATCACGCCGACCGCCATCAGGATGTAGCCGATCATGGCCTGGTTCACATTGGGGATCAGCCCCGGGGCGACGGCCCAAGCGAGGATGGCGCCGATGGCGATGAGGAAGATTGCGGAACCGATTCTCATAACGTGCTCCTTGATGCCCGGGGGGCGGACTGATGATGGTAAGCATGCTGTCCAGCGTCACGCTACAACCCCGCTCGTACTGTTTCAATGAAGCGCCCTCCGCCCCGCGGGGAAAATTTCGGCGCCGGTTTCGGCCAGCCTCGCCTTTTCCGGACGGATGCGCCACGGATCCGGGGGGCGGAGGTCCGCTTCCGCCGCGGAAACCGCGGAGTGCGGCCCCGTGCGGGGCGGAGCCCGTGGCGGTGCTGGATAGGCTGAGCCAATGGAGACGGTGATCTGGTCAAAACCCGAACACGAACGCGGCGGCACCCCGCTGCTGGTGATGCTGCACGGCTACGGCACGGACGAATTCCGCATGTCCAAGCTGTTCGCTTCCCTGCCGCCCGAGTTCAGCTGCGCCGCCCTGCGTGGACCCAAGGACATTGGAGACCACTACGGCTGGTTCCTGCTGGACTATTTCCTCACCCATGACTTTGCCGACGTCATCGCCTCCACGAACGCGGTCTTCGCCTGGATCGAGTCGGTCAAAGCCCGGCACAGCAGCGTCAGCCTGTTCGGATTTTCGCAGGGGATGGCGATGGCCAGCACGCTCCTGCGGCTCCGGCCGGAACAATTCCGCGCAGCTGTGGGGCTCTCGGGTTTTGTCCTGGACAACGAACTGCTGGCGATGAGTGAATCGTTCACCGCCCGGCCGCCGTTCTTTTGGGGCCGGGACAAGGGCGACGTCGTCATCAACGACGCCGCTACCGAGCACACCGAGGCGTGGCTGAACCGGAATACCCAGCTCACAGCCAGGACCTATCCGGGCATGGGCCACACGATCTCGAAGGCCGAACTCGTGGACGTCAGCGCGTTCCTGCGGCACTACGTCCTGCGCTGACCGGGCGCTGACCAAGGCGCTACGTCCTGCGCTGACCAGGGCACTACGTCCTGCGCTGACCGGGCGCTGACCAGGACGCCCGCCCGGCCCCGCCAACCCACGGCCAAGCAGGCCTGCCAGCCCGTTCCCGCTCCGCTGCCAAACTCCGGATCATCCACTTGCATGCCAAATATGTAAGCGCTTACAATCGACCTCGGCCATGAACACCGGGCCCACTACTTCGGGGGGAAGAAAGGGCTGAGCCCGTGCCGCAGGCCAATACCCCGCGCGTGAGTATCCAGCACGTCCCCGCGCTCCCCGGACTCCCCATCTGCACCGTCTCCTCCGGACCTCGTGCTCGACGCCGGCTCCAGCATCGAAGGCGGCCGGCTGGCCATGGTGCAGCCTGTGGAAAACCCCGGGATGCCGTCCGCGGTCTTCGCCGGTTGCGACGAGACAGCCTGCGGTGCGCTCATGGCCATGCGGGAGCTCGGTTTGTCAGCGCCGGAAAACGTGTCCATCATAGGAATAGACGATCATCAGATGAGTTGGTTCCTGGGCCTGACCATAATTGCCCAGCCACTGGCCGGCCAGGGCGCGTTCGCGGCCAACCTGCTGATTGAAAGACTTCATCGCTCAGGACTTGCCACGCCGCCTGCCAGTCCGCCGTCGAACCATCTGCTGGACACCAAATTGGTAGAGCGCACCAGCACGCGCCGACGCTGATCCGGACGGCGTCCGACGCCGGAACGGCCCCCAACAGAGCAGCCCTGAACTGCCTGCCTTAGACCATCGCTTTGACCAAACCGTCTTGCCTGCCCGTCGTCTGAAAGGACCTCGACTCATGACTGTAGTTCCCGACACCTCCGGCCTCGCCGGTGCGCTCTCCGGTGCAACCGCCATCCTTTTTGACCTCGACGGCGTCCTGACCCCCACCGCCGTGGTGCACGAGCACGCCTGGAAGCAGCTCTTTGACGGCTTCCTGGCCTCGGTCCCCGGTGCTGAGCCCTACCGTGAGAGCGACTATTTCGACCACATCGACGGCAAGCCGCGGTTTGACGGCGTCCGGGACTTCCTGGCCTCCCGCGGGATTGTGCTGCCCGAGGGCCCGCTGAACGACGAGCCCGCGCATGACACCGTCCACGGACTCGGAAACCGCAAGAACAAGGTCTTCAACGACATCGTCGAGGCCGGCGGAGTCCAGCCGTACGAGGGCTCCGTCCGGCTGGTTGAGGCCGCGCTGGCCCGCGGACTCAAGCTCGCCGTCGTCTCCTCTTCCCGCAACGCCCCTGCCGTGCTGAAGGCTGCCGGCCTGTCCGACTACTTCCCGGTGGTGGTCGACGGCGTCGTCGCCGTCGCCGAGGGACTGCCCGGCAAGCCCAGCCCGGCCACCTACGAATACGCCGCGCGGCTTCTGGGCCTGCCAAGCCAGGAGTGCGTCGTGGTGGAGGACGCCGTCTCCGGCGTCCAGGCCGGCAGCGCGGGAGACTTCCGCTCGGTGATCGGCGTCGACCGCGGCGCCGGCCGGCAGACCCTGCTCGACGCCGGCGCCACGGTCGTGGTCAACGACCTCGCCGAACTGCTCTAGCCCGGCCCGCTCACCCCACCGCCCACCCCACCGCCCAGCCCACTGCCCACTCCCTCCGAAGGAACCCCCTAAACCATGGCTCTCATCACCTCGGACCGCGCCCGGTTCCCCAACGATCCCTGGCAGCTGGTCGAGACCGTTCACCTCCCCGGCAATGCCGGCACCCTGGAGACGCTGTTCAGCCTCGGCAACGGGCACCTGGGCATCCGCGGCGCGCACTGGGGTGCCGCGGACGCCGAACTTCCGGGCAGCTTCATCAACGGCTTCCACGAGACCTGGGACATCAAGCACGCGGAAAACGCGTACGGCTTCGCCCGCACCGGCCAGCGGATCCTCTACGTCCCGGACGCCAACAACTTCACCGTCATCATCGACGGCGAGCCGCTGAGCCTGGAGGAGTCCACCGTGCTGGACTACCGCCGCTCGGTGGATTTCGCCACGGGTATCTATGAGTGCCGGATCACCTGGCAGTGCCGTTCCGGTGCGACGGTGACCACCACCGAACGGCGCGCCGTCGGTTACGCAACCCGCGGGGCGCTGGGCATCAGCCTCGAAGTGGCGGCCGACCGGGATATCTCCGCGGACGTCACGTCCTCGGTCATCAACCGCCAGGACCAGCCGGTGGAGGACCACTCCGCCCATGATCCGCGCCGCGCCGGCCGCCACGCCGGCCGTGTGCTGCTGCCCCTGCGGCTCGACGGCGGGGACGGCTCCCTGCGCCTGTCCTGGGAAGCCTCGGAATCCAAGCAGCGGCTCGGGATGGCCGTGGATCACTGGACCTCGGCCGGCGTGCAGCCGTTCGACACCCAGGTGGACCAGGACGACAGCAGCGTGCGCTACGTGCTCGCCGTCAGCGCGGACGCACCGTTCGTGCTGGAGAAGAGCGTCAGCTACGCCGTGGGCCAGGCCGCCGAGGACCTCGCCGACAACGCCGAAGCCAGCCTCAAGCCGGTCAGCGAGATCTTCGCCGAGAGCGAGGACCACTACCGCGCCTACTGGAGCACAAGCGACATCGTCCTTGCGGGCCAGACCGAGCTCCAGCAGGGCGTGCGCTGGAACCTCTTCCAGCTCGCGCAGGCCACGGCCTGCGCCGATGTGGCCGGCATCCCGGCCAAGGGCGTGTCCGGCTCCGGCTACGACGGCCACTACTTCTGGGACCAGGAGGTGTACCTGCTGCCCTACCTGACCTACACGAACCCGGGCAACGCCCGCCAGGTCCTGGAATTCCGCCACGACCTCCTTCCCGAGGCGAAGATCCGCGCCAAGGAGCTCAGCGTCGACGGCGCCCTCTTCCCCTGGCGCACCATCAACGGCCTCGAGGCCAGCGCCTACTACGCGGCCGGCACCGCGCAGTTCCACATCGCCGCCGCGATCGCCTTCGCGACCAACCGGTACATCTGGGCCAGCGGGGACACCGAGTTCCAGGCCACCCTGGGCTCCGATCTGCTGATCGAGACTGCACGGATGTGGGTCTCACTCGGCTTCTTCGGCAAGGACGGACTGTTCCACATCCACGGCGTCACGGGCCCCGACGAGTACACCGCCGTCGTCAACGACAACCTGTACACGAACGTCATGGCCCGCTTCAACCTGCGCGCCGCGGCGGCACTGGACCACCCGGAGATCGACGACGCCGAACGCCAGCTCTGGGAGCAGGCGGCCAACCGCATGCAGCTGCCCTACGACGAGGACCTCCAGGTCCATTCCCAGGACAACGACTTCATGACCCTGGAACCGTGGGACTGGACCACGCCCCGGTCCAAGTACCCGCTCCTGCTGCACTTCCACCCCTTGGTGATCTACCGGCACCAGGTCCTTAAGCAGGCCGACACCGTGCTGGCCATGTTCCTGCAGTGGCAGGACTTCACCGCCGAGGAAAAGCGCCGCGCCTTCGATTTCTACGACCCCATCACCACGGGCGACTCCACGCTGTCCGCCTGCGTCCAGGGCATCATGGCGGCCGAGGTCGGCTACAGCAAGGCAGCGCTGGACCACTTCACCCACGCCCTGTTCATCGACCTCGACGACACCCACGGCAACACGATCGACGGCGTCCACATCGCCTCCACCGGCGGGGTGTGGAGCTCGCTGGTCAGCGGCTTCGCCGGGCTGCGGGACCAGGGCGCTGTGCCGTACTTCGATCCCCGGCTGCCTGCCGAATGGGACGGCCTCGAGTTCCACCTGAAGATCCAGGGCAGGCTCCTGCACGTCGGGCTCGAGCAGGATTCGATCAGCCTGACCGTCCGCGACGGCGCGCCGCTGGAGGTCGACGTGCGCGGGGAACTGCTCACGGTCGACGGCGGCCCGGTCCGGGTCCCGCTGGCGCCCGTCACCGCCCCGGAACCGACCATCTTCCCCAGCGGCCTTCCGACGTCGTCGATCCCGGTGGTGCGCGCCGCAGTCTAAACCGCCGCCGAAGCAACGCGGGGTCACCTATCGCCCATGATTCCCCCGGACATGGGCGCTAGGTGACCCCGCGTTGGTCTGGGCCGGGCTGCCCTGGTCCGGAGGATTCGGCAGAGGCCGGGGCGTCGGCGGGTTCCTCACCGTCGGCGGGTTCCTCACCGCCGGCGAGGGGGTGGGCCAGTTCATCGGCCGGCATCCGCGCCACGACCATCGCGACGACGGCCATCGCCGGGCACACGGTCCCGGCGACGAGGAAGATCAGCCACACCGGCAGCACCTCGGCGGCCGGCCCGGCGAGTGCCATGGAGACCGGCATGAGGGCCAGGGATACAAAGAAGTCCAGGCTCGAGACGCGGCCCAGCAGATGCGGCGGCACCCGGCGCTGGAGCAAGGTTCCCCAGATCACCATGCCCACGCCGCCGGTGGCGCCGAAGATGAAGAGGGCGGCGGCCACGGCCCAGAAACTGTCCATGATTCCGACGGCGGCGATCGGCAGGCTTCCCGCTCCCCAGGACACCATCATCACGGTGAGGTAGCGGCGCGGGAGGGGAAAAGAAGCCGTGGCCAGCGAGGCTGCGGCACCGCCCAAGCCCATGATGGCGAGCAGGAAGCCGAACATGCGCGCGTCCCCGCCGAGCTGGTCCCGGACCACGAAGGGGATCAGGACCTCGATGGGGCCGATCAGGAACAGCACCGAAATGCAGGCCCAGAGCAGGGTCCACAGCAGCCAGGGCGTCCGGACGGTGTAGCTGACGCCCTCGCGGAGGTCGTGGCGCAGGGACGTCTTGGCCCGCGGCTGGCCAGATTCGGTAGCCCCACCGCTGACCGGGACTCCCGCCGCGGGCTGGCGGTGGAGGAGGTTCAGGATGCAGAAGGCCACCAGATGGCAGGCCGCCACTCCGGTGACGGCGTAGGCGGGGGACAAGGCCGCCACCAGGATGCCCGCGACGGCCGGTCCGGCGGCCTGCTGCAACAGCGGCCGCATGGTGCCTTCCAGGCCGTTGGCCGCCAGCAGGTCCTCAGGCGGCAGGATCCGCGGCAGGATGGCGGAGTAGGCGGGGAAGAAGAACGCAGCCCCGACGCCGAGCACGAAGGCCCCCAGCGCGAGATGCCACAGCTCGAGCAAGCCGGCCAGGGCCAGCCCGCTGACAGTGGCAACGACGGCGAGGTTGGCGCCCTCGACCGCGATGATCAGGAGCCGCTGGGGCACGCGGTCCGCGGCGATGCCGCCGGCCAGCAGAAACGTCACCAGCCCGACGCTGCCCGCCGCGGCCACGACCGAAAGCTCCAGCGGTCCGCCGCCCAGGTGGATCACCTCGTAGACCATCGCGACGGCCCACATCCCGGAACCGAAGATGGAGATGGCCAGCGCCGTGATCAGCACGCGGTACTCCCGGTGCGCGAAGGGGCGGAGGGCTCGCAGGGCGGGCATGGGCCCAGTCTAGTAGCCAGCCGCGCGGCCGGGCTGAGACCCCTCCGGGGCGCAGCGGCGACCCCGCCTTCCTGCCCGTGTGTAGTGTTAAGTGCACTTAGTTTTATGGTTCCGACGAGAGGCGATCATGGCCAAGCGCAGCAACCCTGCAATGAAGATTGCCCAGGAAACGGCCCACAGCGCGATGTTCGACGCCGCCGGCCAGCCCCGGCCCGGTCTGCACAAGGTGCTCCTGCGGGCGGTTGAAGTCCAGCGGCCGCTGGTGCTGGCCAATATCCGCAGGCTTCAGCGCAGGCACCCGCAGGCCACCGCGGCGCAGCTCGCCGCCATCCTGGAGCGCGACTACCTGCTGGCCGTCACCGGCGGCGGTGCGCTGGTCGGCGGGGCTGCCGTGATTCCGGGCGTCGGAACTGCGGCCGCACTCGGTCTCTCGGCCGCCGCAGCAGTCGGGTTCCTCGAAGCCACCGCACTGTATTCCACGGCTCTTGCTGAACTGCACGGCATCCGGATGGTGGACCCGGACAGAGCCAGCACCCTGGTCATGGCGGTCATGCTGGGCGAGGAAGGCACCCAGCTGCTGAGCTCGCTGAGCGGACAGGCGGCGGGCCGGGGCAAGGGGCCCACCCAGGCCTGGACCGCGGCCTTCACCCGCCGCGTCCCCCTCGCCGGCTTCGGTACAGTGCGGGCCAAGATCCAGACGATGTTCCTGCGCTCCCTGCTCAAGACCCAGGGCACAGCCTGGCTGGGCCGTGCCCTGCCCTTCGGTATCGGCGCCGTCGTAGGCGGAGTGGGCAACCGGGTGATGGGCCATGCGGTCGTGGCGAACGCCAGGGAAGCATTCGGGCCCATCCCGGACACGATTCCGGGAGAACTGCAAGCCCTTGCGGAAACCACCGGCCCGGCAGCGCTCTACGAAACTTCCCTGGACGCGCAGCCGGACGGCGGCGCCCCGGGCGGCGGCACCCAGGGCGGCGGCACTCAGGGCAGCGGCACTCAGGGCAGCGGCGCCCCGAAGACTTTAACGAAGGACGGCGGCACGTTTTGGATCTGAACACTGACCTGGGGGAGTCCTTCGGGACCTGGACCAAGGGCGCCGACGCCGCGATGTTTCCGCTGGTCACGAGCGCCAGCGTGGCCTGCGGGATGCACGCCGGGGACCCCGTGACCATGCTGGACACCTGCCGGGCGGCGTACGAGCTCGACGTCAACGTCGGTGCCCACATCGGCTACCCGGACCTGGCCGGCTTTGGCCTGCGCTCGCTGGACATGACCTTTGACGATCTCTTCGGCGCGGTCCTTTACCAGCTCGGGGCGCTCGACGGCGTGGCCCATGCCGTGGGCGCCTCGGTGGACTACGTCAAGCTGCACGGGGCGCTCTACGACCGCACCGTGCACGACGGCGAGCAGGCCTCCGCCGTGATCGCCGCCATCCAGGCCTACGATCCCGGACTGCCCGTCCTCGGCTTCCCCGGCTCAGCCCTGCTGGAAATCGCCAAGGAAGCCGGGCACCCCGTCTTCTCCGAGGCCTTCGCCGACCGCGCCTACTTCCCCGACGGCACCCTCGTGCCGCGCACCGAGGTGGGAGCAATGATGCTCGACGCCGGACAGGTTGCCGAGCGGGCGGTCAGGCTCGCCACGAAGGGCGAAATCGAGGCCGTCGACGGCACCGTGCTCCGGATCGAGCCGCAGTCGCTGTGCCTCCACGGCGACACCGCCGGCTCCGTTGCCGCGGCGGCCGCGATCCGTGCGGCGCTGGAGGCTGCCGGCGTCGAGCTGGAGAGCTTCGCCTGAACCGCGAGCCCCGACCCGCGGGGCCGGCCGGGCAGCTCCCGGGCCGCCCGGACCCGGGCCCGCCACAGTGTCCTAAGGCCCTGTTCCGGCCAGAAGGGGCACCCTAGCTTGAAGGAATGACTGCCGGAGACGCGGCGGGGCTGGACGGGCCCGCCTCGGATGCAATGTTGAAGCTGGGCCGATTCTTTACGAAATGGGACCAGACCGACGACGGCAGGGCGGTGTTCCGCGAGGGTGGCCGCAAGGGCGACATCTTTTACCGGGACCGCTGGAGCCACGACAAGGTGGTCCGGTCCACGCACGGGGTGAACTGCACCGGCTCCTGCTCCTGGAAGGTGTACGTCAAGGACGGCATCATCACCTGGGAATCCCAGCAGACCGACTACCCCTCCGTGGGCCCGGACAGCCCGGAATACGAGCCGCGGGGCTGCCCGCGCGGCGCGGCCTTCTCCTGGTACACCTATTCACCCACCCGGGTGCGTTTTCCGTATGCGCGGGGCGTCCTCGTCGAGATGTACCGCGAGGCCAAGGCCCGGCTGGGTGACCCGGTGCTGGCCTTTGCCGACGTCGTGGGCGACCCCGAGCGGCGCCGCCGCTACCAGCGCGCCCGCGGCAAGGGAGGCCTGGTGCGGGTCTCCTGGCAGGAGGCGATCGAAATCGCCGCCGCCGCGCACGTGAACACCATCAAGGCCTACGGCCCGGACCGCTGCGCCGGCTTCTCGCCCATCCCGGCGATGTCCATGGTCTCGCACGCCGTGGGGACCCGCTTCATCCAGCTGATCGGCGGGGTGATGACGTCCTTCTACGACTGGTACGCCGACCTCCCCGTGGCCAGCCCGCAGGTGTTCGGGGACCAGACCGACGTCCCGGAATCGGGGGACTGGTGGGACGCCCGGTATTTGATGATGTGGGGATCCAACGTCCCCGTCACCCGCACCCCGGACGCGCACTGGATGGCCGAGGTGCGGTACCGCGGCACCAAGGTGGTCACGGTCAGCCCGGACTATGCGGACAACACGAAGTTCGCCGACGAATGGCTCCCCGCACAGGCCGGAACCGACGCCGCGCTGGCCATGGCGATGGGGCACGTCATGCTCAAGGAATTCTTCGTCGACCGTGAGGTGCCGTTCTTCGCCGACTACGTCCGCCAGTACACCGACCTGCCGTTCCTGGTCCGTCTCGAACGGCGCGACGACGGCTCCCTCACCCCGGCCAAGTTCCTCAGCGCCAAGGACCTTCCCGCCGAGTCGCTGACCGAGGACGCGGCGTTCCGCACCGTCCTGTTCGACAAGAAGACCGGGCTGCCGGCGGTCCCCAATGGCTCGATGGGCTTCCGCTACTCAGAGAGCGGCGAGGGCAAGTGGAACCTGGACCTCGAAGCGATCGAACCGGCGCTGTCCCTCCGGGAAGTCTCAACGGAAAGCGCCGAGATCCTGCTGCCGTGCTTCGAGGACGCCGGCGGGGACGGTAGTGTGCTCCGGCGCGGTGTTCCCGTCCTGGAGCTGGAAGGCCAGCTGGTCACCACCGTCTTCGACCTCATGCTGGCCCAGTACGGGGTCGGCCGCGACGGGCTCCCGGGGGAGTGGGCCGCCGGCTATGAGGACGCCGCGACGCCCTACACGCCGGCCTGGCAGGAGGAGATCACCTCCGTCCCGGCGCAGGCCTGCATCCGGGTGGCCCGCGAATTCGCCCGCAACGCCGAACAGTCCAAGGGCCGGTCCATGATCATCATGGGCGCCGGGATCTGCCAGTGGTTCCACGGCGACACCACCTACCGGGCGGTGCTGGCCCTGGTGATGCTGACCGGCTGCATGGGCCGCAACGGCGGCGGCTGGGCGCACTACGTCGGCCAGGAAAAGACCCGGCCGGTCACCGGCTGGCTGTCGCTGGCCAACGCCCTTGACTGGTCCCGGCCGCCGCGGACCATGATCGGCACCGGCTACTGGTACATGCACACGGACCAGTGGCGGCAGGACGGCTACTGCGCGGATGCGCTGAAGTCCCCGCTCTCCACCGGGGCCCTGGACGGCATGCACACCGCGGATGCCCTCGCCCAGTCCGCCCGGCTCGGCTGGATGCCGTTTTACCCGCAGTTCGACCGGAACCCGCTGGACCTCGCGGACGAAGCCGGGGCGGCCGTCGCCGCCGGCACCGCTACGGACGCCGCCGGCTACATCGCCGATGCCTTGAAGAGCCGCACCCTGAACCCGGCGATCGAGGACGTGGACGCCCCGGAAAACTGGCCTCGGACCCTCGTGCTGTGGCGCTCCAACCTGTTCGGCTCATCGGCCAAGGGCAACGAGTACTTCCTGCGGAACCTGCTGGGAACCCACAACAATGTCCTGGGCCAGGACCATGCCGAGGGGCTCAAGCCCAAGGAGGTGAAATGGCATGAGCAGGCGCCCGAAGGAAAGCTCGACCTGCTGGTTTCCGCGGACTTCCGGATGACCTCCACCACCCTGCTGTCCGACGTCGTGTTCCCGGCCGCCACCTGGTACGAAAAACACGACCTGTCCTCCACCGACATGCATCCGTTCGTGCACGCCTTCACCCCCGCGATTGACCCGCCGTGGGAGACCAAGACGGACTTCGACACCTTCCACCTGCTGGCCCAGGAGTTCTCCCGGCAGGCCAAAACCCACCTCGGCGTCCGCCGGGACCTGGTGAGCGTGCCGCTGCAGCACGACACGCCCGGCCAGCTGGCCCAGCCCGGCGGGATTGTGCGGGACTGGCGGGACATGTCCGTCCGCGCGGTCCCGGGTCAGAACATGCCCATTTTTTCCGTCGTCGAGCGGGACTACACCGCCATCGCGGACAAGCTCGCCGCCGTCGGGCCGCTGGCGGACAAACTGGGCTTCACGGTCAAGAACGTCACGTACAAACTTGCCGGCCCGTTGGACCGGCTCAGCCGTTCCAACGGGGTGATGCTTGGCGGCGCCGCGGACGGCCGTCCCGCGATCGATACGGACGCGAAGATGGCCGAGGCCATCCTGGCGTTCTCCGGCACCACCAACGGGGCGCTGGCCGTGCAGGGCTTCAAGGACCTGGAAATCCGCACCGGGAGGAAACTGGCGGACCTGGCCGAGGGCTCCGAAGAAAAATACATCACCTTCGCCCAGACCCAGGCCGGCCCGGTTCCGGTGATCACCTCGCCGGAATGGTCCGGCTCAGAGACAGGCGGCCGGCGCTATGCACCCTTCACGATCAACGTCGAGCGGCTCAAGCCCTTCCACACCCTGACCGGCCGGATGCACTTCTTCCTGGACCACGACTGGATCCGGGACATCGGCGAGGCGCTGCCGATCTACCGGCCGCCGCTGGACATGCACCGGCTCTTCGGCGAACCCAGGCTCGGCCAGGACGGGTCCATGGAGGTGGTGGTCCGCTACCTGACGCCACATTCCAAATGGTCCATCCACTCCGAATACCAGGACAACCTGCTGATGCTCTCGCTCTCCCGCGGCGGGCCCACGGTCTGGATGAGCCCCGCCGACGCGGCGGCCATCGAGGTCAAGGACAACGACTGGGTGGAGTGCCTGAACATCAACGGCGTCCTGGTGGCCCGGGCGATCGTCAGCCACCGGATGCCGGCCGGTGTGGTCTACGTCCACCACGCGCAGGAACGCACCATCGACGTGCCGAAGTCCGAGGCCACCGGGCGGCGCGGCGGCATCCACAACTCCGTGACCCGGCTGCTGGTCAAGCCCTCGCACCTGATCGGCGGCTACGCCCAGCTCGCCTACGCGTTCAACTACCTTGGCCCCACCGGAAACCAGCGTGACATGGTGGCCACCGTCCGGCGTCGTTCCCAGGAGGTGCAGTACTGATGCGTGTCATGGCCCAAATGGGCATGGTCATGAACCTGGACAAATGCATCGGCTGCCACACCTGTTCCGTAACCTGCAAGCAGGCGTGGACCAACCGTGCCGGCACCGAATACGTCTGGTTCAACAACGTCGAAACCCGGCCCGGGCAGGGCTATCCGCGCCGCTACGAGGACCAGGAGAAGTGGCACGGCGGCTGGGCGCTGAACAAGCGCGGGAAGCTGGTGCTCAAGGCGGGCGGCCGGGTGAAGAAGCTCTTCGGGATCTTCGCCAGCCCGGTCCAGCCCGAGCTCAAGGACTACTACGAGCCATGGACCTACGACTACAAGACCCTCGTTGACGCGCCGCTGGGCGACGACTTCCCGGTGGCCCGGCCCAAGTCCCTGATCACCGGGGAGGACACCAAGATCACCTGGTCCGCGAACTGGGACGATGACCTCGGCGGCTCCGCCGAGAACGGCCACCTGGACCCGATCGTGGAGAAGGTCCGGCGGGAATCCGAGGACAAGATCAAGTTCGCGTACGAACAAACCTTCATGTTCTACCTGCCGCGGATCTGCGAACACTGCCTGAACCCGTCCTGCATGGCCTCCTGCCCCTCCGGGGCGATCTACAAGCGGGTCGAGGACGGGATTGTGCTGGTGGACCAGGACAAATGCCGCGGCTGGCGCCAGTGCGTCACCGGTTGCCCCTACAAGAAGATCTACTTCAACCACAAGACCGGCAAGGCCGAGAAGTGCACCTTCTGCTACCCGCGGGTGGAGGTGGGGCTCCCGACAGTCTGCTCCGAGACCTGCGTGGGCCGGTTGCGGTACCTGGGGCTGTTCCTGTACGACGCCGACGCCGTCACCGCGGCGGCCTCCGTCACGGACCCCCGGGAACTCTACGACGCCCAGATGGACGTGCTGCTGGACCCGAACGACCCCGCCGTCCAGGCCGAGGCCCGGGCCCAGGGCATCCCCGAAGACTGGATCGACGCCGCCGGGCGCTCGCCGGTCTACGCCCTCGCCAAGGTCTACAAGGTGGCGCTGCCGCTGCACCCGGAATACCGGACCATGCCGATGGTCTGGTACGTGCCGCCGCTCTCACCCGTGGTGGACCTGCTGCGCGACCAGGGCCACGACGGCGAGGACACCGGCAACCTTTTCGGCGCCATCGACGCGCTGCGCATCCCGGTGGAATACCTCGCTGAACTCTTCACCGCCGGCGACGCGGACCGGGTGACCGCGGTGCTGAAGAAGCTCGCCGCCATGCGCTCCTTCATGCGCGGCATCAGCCTCGGCGACGACCCGGACGACGCCATCCCGGAGGCCGTGGGGATGGACAGCCAGAGCATGTACGAGATGTACCGGCTGATGGCGATCGCGAAATACGAGGAGCGCTACGTTATCCCGAAGGCCCACGTGGAGCAGGCCCACGACCTCGAGGAAATGGGCTGCTCGCTCGACTTCGAGGGCGGCCCGGGCATGCAGGATACCGCCCACTTCGGCGAAGCCAGCGGCCGGCCCGTCCCCGTGGCGGTGGAAACCTTCAACGCCCTCCGGGACCGGCAGACCTCCGGCTCCGCGCCCGGGGAAACCACCCTGCGCGGCAGGGTGAACCTGCTGAACTGGGACGGCACCGGAGCGCCCTCCGGGCTTTTTCCGGAAAAGGCGTTGCTTCCGGAAAAACCGCCTCCGGCGGAACCGCCGCCGAAACTGGCGGGCCCCGCGGAATCCCCTCCGGCGGGGGAGCAGCCATGACCCGCCGCCAGCAGGTCCTCTACCTCGCCGCGGCCTGGTGCCTGTCCTACCCTGACGAGGAACTGACCGGCCGGGTCCCGCTGATGCGGGCCGCGCTGGCCGAGTTCCCCGGCGCCACGGCGGACTTCGTTGCGGTCCTGGACCACCTGGAGTCCACGCCGCCGATCCAGCTCCAGTCCCAATACGTGCGCGAGTTCGACCTCGGAAAGCGCCACGCCCTGCACCTGTCCTACTGGACTGACGGGGACACCCGGCGCCGCGGCGAAGTTCTGGGCAACTTCAAGAAGACCTACCGGCAAAGCGACACCCTGGTGGACACCCACGGCGAACTGCCCGACTACCTCCCGATGGTCCTCGAATACGCCGCGCTGGTGGACCTCGAGGCCGGCCGCGAGCTGCTGACGCGCTTCCGGGCGAGCCTGGAGATGCTCCGCTTCGGGCTGCTCCGGGACCAGCTGCCGCACGCCCGGATCCTGCAGGCCGTCTGCGCCACGCTGCCCGGGAAATCCCCGGCGGACGAGCAGGCCGTCATGCGGATGGCCGGCTACGGCCCGCCCACGGAGGCCGTGGGCCTGGACCCGTACGATCCGCGCCTGCTGCCCGTGAAGGGGGCCTGAGCATGCTGGCATTCGAAGCGGAACCCGGATCCGCCGTCGGACTCACCGCACTGGACATCGTGCTGTGGGGCGTGCTGCCGTACGTCATGGTGGTGGTTTTGGTCGGCGGACTTCTCTGGCGCTACAAGTACGACCAGTTCGGCTGGACCACGAGGTCTTCCCAGCTCTATGAGTCCAGGCTGTTGAGGATTGCGTCCCCGTTGTTTCACTTTGGCCTGCTCGCCGTGATCGCCGGTCACTTCTTCGGCCTGGTCATTCCGATGGCGTGGACCCAGGCGGCCGGGATGAGCCAGGAGTTCTACCATTTCAACGCCCTGCTGGTCGGCGGGATCGCCGGGGTCGGAACGCTGGGCGGGATCCTCCTGCTGATCTACCGCCGCCGGACCACCGGGCCGGTCTTCATGGCCACCACCGGCAATGACAAGACCATGTACGTGGTGCTCACCGCGGCCATCGTGTTCGGGCTGTGGACCACCTTGGCGAGTGTCTTCGAGGGCGAGCACGGGCACAATTACCGCGAGACCGTGGCCCCGTGGTTCCGCTCGCTGTTCATCTTCCAGCCCGACATCGCGGCGATGGCCGCGGCGCCGTTCTCCTTCCACCTGCACACCCTGGTAGGCATGGCGCTGTTCGTGATCTGGCCGTTCACGCGCCTGGTCCACGCCTTCACGGCCCCGTTCCACTACCTCTTCCGCCCCTACATCGTTTACCGCTCCCGGGATCGGGACTCCGGTGGGGCCGGGGCCAAAGGCACAGCCGGCGCTGCCGGCGCCCGGAGCTCCACGGCCGGCGCGCGGCGGGGCTGGTCCGCCGTCGGAACCCGGGACCGGGACACCAGGAACCGGTAACCCGGTGCCATCGCTGAAGCTGCTTTGCGGCCCCGCTTTGATGAACCGCTTTGCTGAACCAGGAAGGAGACCGCCGTGGCCGGAGCAGTGTCCCCGCCCGTCGCCGCCCCTGCGGGCCGGGCGCTCAATCTGACGCTCGCCACCTCGACCTCCGTGGTGTGCTTCTGGGCCTGGAACTCCATCGCCACGCTGAGCGCGTTCTACACCCAGCATCTGCACCTCAATCCGGCCACCACCGGTGTGCTCGTGGCCATGCCCGTCTTCGTCGGCTCGCTGGGGCGGATCGTCGTCGGCGCCTTGACGGACAAGTACGGCGGCCGCGCCATGTTCACTTTTGTCCTGCTGGCCTCCATCGTCCCGATCCTGCTGGTGGCCGTCGGCGGCAGCCTCGACTCCTTCGCCCTGGTGCTGGCTGCCGGCGTGCTGCTGGGGGTCGCCGGAACCGTCTTCGCCGTCGGAATCCCGTTCGTCAGCGCTTGGTACGAGCCCGCCCGGCGGGGTTTCGCCACCGGCGTCTTCGGCGCGGGCATGGGCGGAACGGCCCTGGCCGCTTTCCTGAACCCCCGGCTTGTCGCCGCCATCGGCTACGTTCCCACCCACCTGCTGATCGCCGCGATGCTGGCGGTCATGGCCGCCATCATCTGGTTCCGATTGAAGGAGGCGCCGGGCTGGACCCGCAGCAACGCGCCCGTGATGCCCAAGCTGATCGACGCCGCGAAGACCCCGGTCACGTGGAAGCTGTGCTTCCTCTACGCAGTCCTCTTCGGTGGCTTCGTTTCCTTCGCCACGTATCTGCCCACGTACCTCCGGGATGTCTACAGCTTCGATCCCAGCGCGGCCGGCGCCCGCACCGCGGGGTTTGCGCTCGCCGCCGTGCTGGCGCGGCCGGTGGGCGGCGTACTCGCCGACAAGATCGGTCCCAAGCCAGTGGTGATCGCTGCCCTCGCCGGCGTCGCCGTCCTTGCCTGGGTGGTGAACCTGCAACCCGACGGCGACGTCCCCGCCGGCCTGACGTTCGTCGCCATGGCGGCGGCGCTGGGCCTGGGCACGGGCGGGGTATTCGCCTGGGTGGGGGTCCTCGCGCCGGAGGGCAAGGTCGGCAGCATCAGCGGGGTGGTCAGCGCGGCCGGCGGTCTGGGCGGCTACTTCCCGCCGCTGATCATGGGCGCAACCTATGACGCCGCGGCGCACAGCTACGCGATCGGGCTGCTGCTGCTCGTCGCCACAGCGCTCGCGGCGCTTGTCTTCACCATCTTCGCCATGCACGGCAGGACCAAGGCCAAGGTCGCGGCCGCCTAGCCGGTGCCGCGGAGCGGGGCCCAGCTAGCCGAACAGCAGGGTGGCCAGCGTAAAGATGGCCAGCCCGGCCAGTGCGCCCACCACCGTGCCGTTGATCCGGATGAACTGCAGGTCCCTGCCGACCTGCAGTTCGATCTTCTGCGACGTCTCTTCGGCATCCCAGCGGGCCACGGTGTCCGTGATGACCCCCGCGATGTCCGAGCGGTAGGTCTTCACGAGGTAGCCGGCCGCGTCGCCGATCCAGGCGTTCACCTTGCCGGCGAGCTCGGGATCGACCAGCAGCCGGGTGCCGAAGTCATGCACGGCCGCCTTGAACTTGACGGTCAGTTCGCTGTGCGGGTCATCGACGGCGGTGAGCAGGGCCGTCTTGATGGTCTCCCAGGTGCGGGAGGCGAGCTCGCGGACCTCCGGGTCGCCGAGCACTTGGGCCTTGATGCCCTCGGCGCGGGCGATCATGACAGGATCATGCTGCAGGTCCTGCGCGAGTTCCTTGAGGTACTTGTCGATCGAGAGGCGGACCTGGTGCTGCGGGTCGGACTGCACGGCGCGGGTGAACTTGAGGATCTCCACGTACACCTTGTCGCCCACCAGCCCGTCCACGAACGAGGGCACCCACGTCGGGGACCGGTCGGTGACCAGCCTGTTGACCGTCTCCTGGTTGTCCCGCACCCAGTCCACGGTGCGGTCCACCATTAGGTCCACCAGCGCATGGTGGTGCCCGTCGTCGAAAATCCGCTCGGCGAGGCGGCCCACCGGCGGCCCCCACGGCGGGGTGAGCAGGTGCTTGCGGACCATGGACTCGATCACGGCCTGGACGTCGTCGTCGTTGAGGACCTTGAACGCGCCGCGGATGACGGCGGCACCCTCCTTGGCGACCCGGTCCGGGCCGCCGGGGCTGGACAGCCAGGCGCCGGCCTTGCGCGCAATGTCTGCGGACGCCAGCTTCTCCTGGACCACCTGTTCGGAGAGGAAATTGGTTTCCACGAATTCGCCCAGCGAGGCGCCGATCTGGTCCTTGCGGCGGGGGATGATCGCGGTGTGCGGGATCTTGATGCCCATGGGGTACTTGAACAGGGCCGTGACGGCGAACCAGTCCGCGAGGGCCCCGACCATGCCGCCCTCGGCCGCGGCGCGGACGTATTCGAGCCCCGGATACTGCTTCTGCAGGGCGAACGCGACGATGAAGATCACCGCCATGACGGCCAGCAGCGAGAGGGCGAGGAGCTTCATCCGGCGCAGCGCCGCGGCCTTCTCGACGTCGCTGGAGGCAGCGGAACGCTGCCCGGGGGGACCGTCCGGCCGGGCGCCGCCCGGACGTCCCGCGGCGCCGGTCAGGGAGGTTGACTCAGTATTCACCTGCATGAGCCCAGCCTAGCCCGCCACGGAAACGGACGGTCCGCTAACGTGGCACCATGACCACTGATGAGCCTGCCGCCGCCCGGCCTTTGGTCTATGCCCACCGCGGCGCCAGCGGAACATTCGCCGAGCACACCCGGGCCGCGTACCTGCAGGCAATCGCCGACGGCGCCGACGGCGTCGAATGCGATGTCCACCTGACCCGGGACCAGCACGTGGTGCTCCTGCACGATGCCACCCTGGACCGCACCTCGGACGGCACCGGCCAGGTGGCCGACCGGACCCTGCAAGAACTCCAGGAACTGGACTTCTCCTCCTGGAAGGGAGCCCGGATCCCGGAGGCCTACGGCGCCAAGTCCGGGCAGTTCCTGACCCTGCCGGACCTGCTCGACATCCTGCGTGCGGCCGGCCGCGGGATCGGGCTGGCGATCGAGTTCAAACACCCGAGCCCGTACCAGCTCAGACTCGAGGACCGGGCCCTCGAGGTCCTGAGGGCCCAGGGCTGGGATCCGCGGACGTCGATGCTGGAGAACATCACGGTTTCCTTCATGAGCTTTAGCCCCGACTCCGTAAAACACCTCCTGGAGTCCGTACCGGCCGCGGCCGTCTGCCAGCTCGTGGATGACGTCAATGTGGCGGACATCCGGGAGGAACTGGGCCTCGGTGCCCTGACCGGCGGGGCGCTGGCCAACGTGATGAAGGCCGCCCAGGCTGAGGGGGAACGGATCCTGGCGGCGGCCGAGGCCGGCATTGCCGGCCCCGGCATCGGGTACGTCCGCACGCACGCCCCGGCCGTTCAGCGCTGGCTCGCCTCGGGGCTGCGGTGCCGGGTGTGGACGGTCGACACCGAGGACGACGTCGAACGGTGCCGGAAACTCGGGATCCAGGAGATCACCACCAACTGGCCCGCCCAGGTCCTCTCCCAGCTCATGGCGGACAGCCGGCCCCCACGGTAGCCGCCTGGCCGCACCACGGATCCCGGGCTGACATCTTCACATCCCCCGCGTCCCGGGCGGATTACGGCCGGCGTGGCCGCTGTGGTTGAGTTGTTGCATGCCATTTCGCCGGCCCGTCCCGGACCTCCAGACGCTGTCCGCGGCAGCGATGAGCGCGCTGCTGCTCACCAGTGCCGCCAAGCACTTCCGCGAGCCTGAATTTTTCCACCCGGTGGTACCTGACTTCCTGTGCCGGGACGACTCCGGCGAGCAGCCGAACGGGCCCCTGGCCGTCCTGTCCCGTGAGGAATGGGTGGCAGTGAGCGGGCTGCTGGAAGCCGCCGCCGCCGTCGGGCTCCTGGTCCCGGCCACCCGGAGGGCCGCCGCGGGCTGCGTCACGGCGATGTTCGCCGCCTTCCTCGCCGGCCACGTGGATGCCCTGCGCAAAGCCTACGGGCCGGAGGGCTCGCCGCGCCGGCGACGCATGCACACCCTGCGGCTCCCGCTCCAGGCGCCCCTCATCGCATGGGCCTGGACTTTGACGCGGCGGAACCGGCGCCCGTGAAAATCCTGCAGTCACCGGCGGTGCGGATCGGTTTGTCGATCAGCATCGCCACCGGTCTCTACGGCGTCTCCTTCGGCGCGCTGTCCGTAACCTCGGGCCTGGATTTCTGGCAGACCATGGCACTGAGCCTGCTGCTGTTCAGCGGCGGCTCGCAGTTCGCCTTCATCGGTGTGGTGGCCGGAGGCGGGTCCGGCGTCGCAGCGATGGGCGCCGCGACGCTGCTGGGCATGCGCAACGGCATCTACGGCATGCAGATCAATGCCCTCCTGCAGCCGCGCGGGTGGCGGAAGTTTGCCGCGGCCCAGCTGACCATCGACGAGTCCACCGCCACCAGCACAGGGCAGACGGACCCCGACGAGCAGAAACGCGGCTTCTGGACCGCCGGAATCGGCGTCTTTGTCCTCTGGAACCTGTTCACCGCCCTCGGCGCACTGGCCGGCGGGGCGCTCGGGGATCCCAAACAGTGGGGACTGGACGGCGCCGCCGTGGCGGCCTTCCTGGGCCTGCTCTGGCCGCGGCTGAAAGGCAGGGAACCTGTGGCCATCGCGGTGGTCTGCGCGCTGGCCACCGTGCTGGCCGTGCCGTTCGTGCCCCCGGGAGTGCCGATCCTCGTCGCCGCCGTGGTCGCGGCAGGGATCGGCTGGTTCAGCCACGGCCGCAGCGACGAGGGCCTGGAACCGGACGTCGATCCGTACGCGGAGGACCACGTGCACCACCACCACGACCCGGCCCGCGAATCCCGCGGTGACCGCCCCGGAGACGACGCATGAATCTTTGGATGTGGCTGCTGCTCTCCTGCCTGCTCGCCTACGCCTGGAAGCTGCTCGGTTACCTGGTGCCGGCCAGCCTGCTCCGCAACCCGCGGATGTCCAGGATTGCCGGGACCATGACAATCGGGCTGCTGGCGTCCCTGACGGTGGTCAATGCTGTCGCCTCCGGCCAGTCGCTCGTCCTGGACGCCCGGCTGGGCGCATTGGCGGCGGCGGGCATCGCCTTGTGGTTGCGCGCGCCGTTCCTGGTGGTGGTGATCGCCGGCGCGGCCGCGGCCGCTGGGCTCCGGCTGCTCGGCTGGGACTGACCCGCCAGTGGAACGCCTGACCGCGCTGGAGCGCGGATGGGCTGTGGGTGCCGCCGGAACGGTCTTTAGTCCCTACTTGGTGCCGGGATCGCATGGGAGCATTCGAACATGACTGAACACGACGGCGAGCTGCCGGCTGCCGGCCGGGAGGCTGCCGGCCGGGAGGCTGCCGACGAGCAGGCCGCGGAGCAGCAGGCCGCCGAGCCGCGCAAGGATCAGCGCACCAAGCAGCACGAGCCGTATGTTTCCGGCGGGGCTGAGTCCACCCGGGAAATGCGCGAAATGTCCCGCCGCCGTCGGGAAGCCGAAGAGAAGCTTCAGCAACACCTTCTCGAAGCCAAGGAAAAGCCGGCCGAAGACTAGCGCCGGGCACCGGACTGTCGGGGCACCTGCAGGATCCGGCGCTTATGGGTGCTAGCCGAGAACGGCGTCGAACGCGGTGCCCGTCAGCGGGGCCTGCGGCGGCAACGCCCGGTCCGGCCGTTCCGTCCGGATGGCGTCCTCAACCAGCGCCACGGGCCGGCGCCACGCGTCGGAGCCCGGCTCCATGGTGTCCACGACGCCGATCAGCATGGCCAGCAGGCGGATCATGTCCGTCATGGAAATATCGCTGCGCAGGGTGCCCTGCCCCTGGCCCCGGCCCAGCAGCACGGCGATGGATTCAATCAGGCCACCCGTAATCCCGGTCAGCAGCCCGCGCCGGCCCGCGACAGCTCCCAGCAGGTTGGCCTCTTCGCTGGCGACATGCATCGTGGCATCGATGACCCGAAAGAGCCCTGCGGCGGCGTCAGGATCGGCCAGGGCCTCATCGATGGCCGGGTCCACCTGCAGCCGGAGCTGCTGGTTCAGGGCAGCGAGCACCAGCTCTTCCTTGTCGGCGAAATTCCGGAAAAGGGTGGCGGGACCCACTCCGGCGGTGACGGCAATGGTCTGCAGCGGCACCTCGGGGCCGTGCTCGCGGAAGCACTGGCGGGCCGCGGCGATGATTTTGTCCACGTTGCGCGCGGCATCTGCGCGGAGCGGCCTGCGGTCTACTGCCCGGTTCATTTGCCTAGGGTAGCAACGCGAAGGGTGCGCGAACCTGTTACCGGCGGGTAGTGACTTATATGACGGTGGCGGAGGTGCGCCCGGCCGCTGCCGGGCTGGAATCGCGTGAAAGACTGGTGCCGGACAGCCCGGAAGTTTTCGCCCCCGGTGTCCTGACTGAGTGAAGGGAACCACCACATGCTGGTCGCATTCTCCGTAGCACCCTCCGGTGACCCCGCCAACGGGCAAGCGCCCGGCGACGCGTCGGTCCACGACGCCGTCGCGGCCGCGGTGCGGATCGTCCGGGAGTCGGGCCTGCCCAACCGGACGAGTTCCATGTTCACCGAGATCGAGGGCGAGTGGGACCAGGTCATGGACGTCGTCAAGCGGGCCACGGACGCGGTGGGCGCCTACGGTTCGCGCGTCTCGCTGGTCCTCAAGGCGGACATCCGGCCGGGCTACAGCGGCGAGCTGACCGGCAAGGTGGAACGGCTGGAAAACGCCATCGACGGGCAGGGCGCCGGCGGGACCGGCCCGCAGATTCCAACCCGGCCGGGAAACTAGGTGGACTGAGTCGGGCCGCACGCCGAAATCCGGGCGGGAAAAGCGCGCCCGCGGGGGTACCGCCGGGCGCGGACGGCTGGAACACTGGGGGCATGATCGAGCATCAGTCCGCCCCCGGCTGGGTCGCCGTCGAGAACTTCCTCTCCGACGCGGTGGTCCGCCCGGACCGTTCACTGAAGCGCGCCGTGACCAGCGCACTTGAGGCAGGCATGCCGGCCATCGAAGTGGCCCCCAACGCCGGCAAACTCCTGAAACTGCTGGTCCAGCTCGCCGGTGCCCGCCGCGTCCTGGAGATCGGCACGCTGGCCGGCTTCAGCACCATCTGGATGGCCCAGGGACTGCCCGACGACGGCCGGCTGGTCACCTGCGAATACCTCCCCCTGCACGCCCGCGTCGCGCGGACCAACGTTGACGACGCCGGCCTGGGCCACAAGGTGGACATCCGGGTCGGCGCGGCGCTGGACACCCTGCCCGAGCTGGAAAGCGAGGCCGGGCCGCCCTTCGATTTCGTGTTCATCGATGCCGACAAGGAAAACAACCCGCACTACCTGGACTGGGCCATCCGGCTTAGCCGGCCCGGCACCACCATCGTGGTGGACAACGTCGTGTGGGAGGGTGCGGTGCTGGACGCGTCGATGGACCCGGTCAACGCCCCCGGAATCATCAGCACCCTCCAGATGATGGGCGATGACCCGCGGCTGGACGGCACCGTGATCCAGACCGTGGGTTCGAAAGGCTGGGACGGCTTCGCCCTCGCGATCGTCCGCTAGGCGCAAGAGACTGTCCGCCGGGGCGAACGCGCCGGTGGCAGCCGACCCCGTGAAGCCCCGGCCACCCCCAAGTGCTAAGTATGCTTAGATTACTTGTCGACGGCGCCAGTGATGGCGGCGCGGCCGCGGACGCGCAGGACTTCAGCCACGTGGCCGGGCCCAGCCCGAATCCGCCCAGCCCGAATCCGCCCAGCCCGAAGGAACACAGGCAGCCGAAATGAACGGGATCCCCATCTCCGACCACCCCCTACCCGTCCGGATCAGCTCCGCGGCCGCAGACCTGGAGACGATCAGCCCCCTGCTGTCCGAGGCGCAGGACGCCGTCCGCGATGTCCCGGGGCTGCTGGAGCTGGCCAAGGCGGCCGCGGCGGCGGCGCCCAAACCCGGGGACGGCCGGACCGCGTTCCTGTGGGAGATTCTGGCCTCCGTAACCGCCGTCGATGTCGCCGCCGGACGGGTGCTGGAACCACACCTGGATGCCGTGGCGATCCTGGCCCAGGCCGGCGACGAGGCGGCACGGCACGGCCGGGACTGCCCGGACCCCGACGATGCCAACTTCGAGGGGGCCTGGGGTGTGTTCGCCGCCGAGGCGCCCGGCCTGCGGCTTGAAGCCAAGGAATCCGCAGACGGCTGGATCCTGCAGGGATCCAAGCCCTGGTGCTCGCTCGCCGCCCAACTGGACCATGCCGTGCTGACGGCCCACCTGGAGGCCGGAGGCCGGGCCGCCTTCGCCGTCGACCTCCACGCGAACGGCGTGGGCTTCGCGAATCCGGAGTGGACCAGCCGGGGACTGCGCGAGATTCCCAGCGGCACAGTGCACTTCGAGGCCGTTCCCGCCGTGCCCCTCGGCGGCGCCGGCTGGTATTACCAGCGCCCGGGTTTCGCGTGGGGCGGCATGGGCGTGGCCGCCTGCTGGCTCGGCGGCGCCGTCGCCGTGGCGCGCAGCTTCGCCGACTCCCTGCGGCACGCCGCCGACGGCGGACGGGAACCGGACCAGATTGCGCTGGCCCACCTCGGCGAGATTGACCGAACGCTGGCCGCCCTCACCGCCTACCTGGCCGGCACGGCCGCAAGGATTGACGCCGGCGAACTCTCGGACCGCGGTGCGTGGCAGGAAGCCCTGCGTGTGCGCGGCAGCGTGGCCGCCGCCGTCGAACGCGTCCAGACGCTCGTGAGCCAAAATCTCGGTCCGGCCCCCCTCGCCTTTGACGAGCGCTACGGAAAACGGATGGCCGATCTCGCCCTGTACATCCGCCAGCACCACGCGATGCGCGACGACGCGCAGCTGGGCGCCCTGGCACTGGCCGAAAGCAACCCATGGTGACTTTCACACACAACGACGCCGGGACGTCCGAGGCCGCCTGGGCCGGCAGCCCCGCCGCCAGGCTGCCGGACCTGCCGCTGGATGACGCGGCGCTCGCCGGCCGGGCCTTCATTGTCCTGGCCGCGCACCCGGACGACGAATCGCTCGGGGCTGGCGGGCTGCTGGCCCGGCTGCACGCCGTCGGCGCCACGGTCCGCGTGCTGCTGTGCACGGCGGGGGAAGGATCCCACCCTGGCTCGCCAACGACGACGCCGGAACAGCTCGCCGCGGTCCGGCTGCAGGAGTTCGGCGACGCCCTGAAACGCCTTTCCGGAGCCGGGAACGGGGCCGGGAACGTGGCGTGGCAGTGCCTGGGCCTGCCCGACGGTCACCTCGCCGGGCACCGGGAAGAGATCCGGGCCGCGGTCCGGGACGCGGTCCGGGAGGCGGCGGCCGTGTGCGGTCGCGCCGCCGACGAAGTGGTTCTCGTGGCGCCCTACCGCTCCGATGGACACACCGACCACGACGTCCTCGGATCCGTTGCCGCCGGGCTCAGCGCCGCGGCGGGCCACGCCCTCCTCGAATACCCCATCTGGTACTGGTTATGGGCGGCACCAGGCGCGCCGGACGCCGGCGGCGGCCCGGCCGGGGCGGCCGGCCTGACCGGACCCGGCGACCCGGACGGCGGGGCATGGCGCGGCTGGTTCCGGCTGCCGCTGCGCCCGGCAGAGCTTGAGGCCAAGGCCGCCGCGATGGCGGCACATGTGTCCCAGGTGCGCCCGCTCTCCGGGCTGCCGGGCGACGAGGTGCTCCTGCCCCCGGCCTTCCTGACACACTTTGAGCGGACCTGGGAGACGTTTGCCTGGCACCCCGCGGTCGTCCCGGCGGATGGCCCGGGCGATGGACCGGGCGACGGCCCGGGCGATGGCGGGGCGGATGGCGGGTCCCGGCGGCCCCTCGCCGCGGGCGACGCGGAGCGCGTGTTCGATGCCGTCCACGCCCGGGAGGAGGACCCCTGGCAGTACACCTCGAGCTGGTACGAGCAGCGCAAACGCACCCTCACGCTCGCCGCGCTGCCCGGCAGCAGCTACACGTCCGGGTTGGAGATCGGCTGCTCCATCGGGACCCTGAGCGTGGAACTCGCGCCGCGGTGCGGAAGCTTCCTCGCCGTCGATGCCAGCGGCACCGCGCTGGACCGTGCCGCCAGGCGGCTCGCGCACCTGCCCGCGGCGACGACGCGACACCTGACCGTCCCGAACGAGTGGCCGGACGGATCGTTCGACCTGATCGTGGTTTCAGAGGTGGGCTACTACCTCTCACCGGCAGAGCTCGCCGGACTGTTCGACCGGATTCAAGGCTCGCTCATGCCTGGCGGGACCCTCGCGCTGTGCCACTGGCGGCACCCCATTTCCGGCTGGGAACTCGACGGCGACGCGGTCCACGCCGCGGCCCGGCGGCACCTGGGCTGGGCCGGCGGCGGGACCTACCAGGAGCGCGACTTTGTGCTCGAGGTGTTCCTTGCCCCGGACGCTGTACCGGGTGCCGTGCCGGGCCTGGGCGGCCCGGAACGGATGCGGTGACCCCGATGACGGCGTTGCCGTTGCCGCGCGGGCACCGCATCGACCGGGTCGCCGTCGTCATGCCCGCAAACAACGAAGAAGACCACCTGGAACTGGCGTTGGAGGCCGTCCAGCGGTCCGCGGACGCCCTGCACAGGGTCCGGTCCGACGTCGAGACCCGGGTGACGGTGGTACTGGACAGCTGCACGGACGGCTCCGCCGCCGTCATGGCCGGCTTCGCAGCCTCGGACCCGCGTTTCAGCGCACTGGCGGTCAGCTACCGCAGCGCCGGCGCCAGCCGGGCCGCTGGCGTCCGGGCCTCCGGCATCGGCGTGACCCGGCGGCGGCCGCCCGGCCAGCGCTGGACGCCGCCGCCCTGGGCCGGCCGGACCTGGCTGGCCAACACCGACGCCGATTCCCGGGTGCCGGAGAACTGGCTGGTGCGCCAGCTGGAGTTCGCCGAGGCCGGGGCCGACGCCGTGCTGGGTTCCGTGGAACCCGACCCCGCCGGGATGGACCCTGAACTGCTCCGGCGCTGGCACGAACGCCACCCCTTCCGCGAGGACCACCCGCATATCTATGGCGCGAATTTCGGGGTCCGGGCTTCCGCCTATCTTGCCGCCGGAGGGTTCGCCCGGGTCACGTCCGAAGAAGACCGGACCCTGGTGCACAGCCTCCGCAGCCGCGCCTTCACGGTCACCGCAACGGACAGCATCAGGGTCATGACCTCCGGCCGGACCCATGCCCGGGCGCCCCACGGCTTTGGCACCTACCTGCGGAGCCTGGGCCACCTGCTGCCGCCTGCCAGCTGAAGATTCATTGACGCCGGGACCCGGCCGCTCCACACTGAAGAAGTGACGGACGATGCGAAAGAACCCAGCATTGATCAGGTTGTCGAGCGTCTGGCTGCCAGGTTTCCGCACGTGCCGCGGAGGCACATCGCCGGGATCGTCGGCGAGGAATTCGATGCCCTGAACGCAGGCCGGATCCGGACCTACATACCCACACTGGTTGAGCGCGGCGCCCGCGTGCGGCTCAAGAGCGAGTTCGGGATCAGCGCCGCCGAAGACTAACGCACGTGACGCCACCCCCTAGCCGCGAGTTCGCCGGATCCGCGCCACACCGCCGGAAAGTTCCGGCGATCCCGCAGCTGTCCGACGATTTCGACGGCGGCGGCCGGCGGTCTGCAGTGCCCGTGAGGGGCGGAGCGCGGGGGTGAATCCCGGGCCGGGGCAGGACTCGCTGTCAGCCGTCGCCGGACTCAGCGCCGACGAAGCTGCCCGGCGGTTGAAGCAATTCGGTGCCAACAAACTGCCCGAGCCCCGTCCGGTCCCCGGCTGGCGAAGGCTCTTGGCTGAGCTGACCCATTTCTTCGCGATCATGCTCTGGGTGGCGGCCGTCTTCGCGATCATTGCCGGCATGCCGGAACTGGGCATCGCCATCGTGGCGGTGATCCTGGTCAACGGGGTGTTCGCCTACATCCAGCAGGAGCGGGCCCAGCATGCCGCCGCCAAGCTCCGCGAACTGCTCCCGGCCATGGTGTCAGTCCGCCGGGACGGCCGCGTCATCAAGGTCCACTCCACCGAACTGGTGCCGGACGACGTCGTGGTGCTGGTGGCCGGCGACCGCGTTCCGGCGGACCTCCGGCTGGCCCTGGCCACCGGCTGCGAGGTGGACGAGTCCATGCTCACGGGCGAAAGCGAGGCAGTCGCCAAAACCCCCGGCGACACCGCCTTCGGCGGGACCTTCCTGGTCAACGGGCACGCCGAAGGCGTGGTCTCGGTGACGGGCGGCCAGACCCGGCTCGCGGA
Organism: Arthrobacter sp. 10T425; assembly: GCF_056393985.1. Classification (NCBI taxonomy): domain Bacteria; kingdom Bacillati; phylum Actinomycetota; class Actinomycetes; order Micrococcales; family Micrococcaceae; genus Arthrobacter; species Arthrobacter sp. 10T425. Next base: position 229,046 of record NZ_JBFTGZ010000003.1, read on the forward strand.
GATCGCATCCCTGACAGGTAAAGTCGAAGCCCCCACCAGCCCGCTGTCGCTGGAACTGCAAAGAATCGTCCGCATCACCGCCACCATGGCCCTGGGCATCGGCGCCCTGTTCTTCGTCCTCTCGCTCGTGATCGGCATTTCCTGGCGCGACGCCTTCCTGTTCGCCATCGGGGTGGCCGTCGCGCTGGTCCCCGAGGGCCTGCTGCCGACCGTCACGCTCTCCCTGGCCGTCGGCGCGCAGCGCATGTCCAAGCGCAACGCCCTCGTGCGCAACCTCCAAGCCGTGGAGACCCTCGGCTCCACGACCTTCATCTGCACCGACAAGACCGGAACCCTGACGCAGAACCGGATGAACGTCGTCGAGGTCTGGACCCCGGCCGGGCTGCTGACCATCAATGGACAGGGCTACGGCCCCGAAGCCGAGATGACGGGCGGCGGCCTTCAAGAAGCCCGGCGGCTCAGCGTCGCTGCCCGCGCCGCCTCGGTGGGGCGCGCCGTCCTCCACGAAGACCGCTGGATAGCCGAGGGGGACCCGATGGAGGCGGCCATCGACGCGCTCGCCGTCCGCCTCGCCCTTCCGGGTGAGCAGCCGGAATGGCCGACGCCGTCGCACCGGTTCGCGTTCGACTCCCGCCGGCTGCGGGAGTCGGCAATCGTCGGCACCGCCCTCTTCGTGAAGGGGGCCCCGGAGTCCGTGATTCCGCTGTGTCTGGCCACCGGCGGCGGGGCTTCGGATCCCGGCTCGAACCGCGCAATGGACATGGTTGACGAGATGGCCGCCCGTGGCCTGCGGGTACTCGCCGTCGCCCAGCGCAGCCTGCCCGGGCCGCCCGGCGCCGCGTTCAAGCTGGAGGACGTCGAGGCCGGGCTGACGCTGCTGGGCCTGATGGGTCTGCACGATCCTCCCCGGACCGAGGTGAAAGTGGCACTCCAAGCGGCCCGCGACGCAGGAATCAAAGTGGCGATGGTGACAGGCGACCACGCCTTCACCGCCGCCGCCATCGCCCGGGAGACGGGGCTGCTCGGCCCCACGGAAACCGTGCTGCAGGGAGGGGACCTGCCCGGCGATGACGCCGTCCTGGCCGCACTGCTGGACTGCGACGGAGTAGTGGTCAGCCGGGTGACGCCGGAACAGAAGCTCCGCGTGGCCCGGCTCCTGCAGGGCCGCGGGCATGTCCTGGCCATGACCGGCGACGGCGTCAACGACGGCCCGGCGCTCCAGCAGGCCGACATCGGGGTCGCGATGGGACGCAGCGGCACCGACGTCGCCCGTGAGGCCGCCGACCTCGTGCTGCTGGACGACGACTTCGCCACGATCATGGCCGCGGTGGAGCAGGGCCGTGCCACCTACGCGAACATCCGGCGCTTCCTGACGTACCACCTGACGGACAACGTCGCCGAGCTCACGCCCTTCGTTATCTGGGCCTTGTCCGGCGGCCACTTCCCACTGGCGCTGGGCGTGCTGCAGATCCTCGCCCTGGACATCGGCACCGACCTGCTGCCCGCCCTGGCCCTGGGCAGCGAGGCGCCAAGCAAGGGGACGCTGAAGCGGCCGCCCGAGCGCCGGCACCTGATGGACCGCGCCCTCATGTTTCGGGTGTTTGGGCTGCTGGGACCGGTCGAGGCGCTGATGGAGATGACGGCGTTTACGGTGGTTCTGCTCGGTGCGGGGTGGCGGCCCGGCGCCGAGCTGCCGGCTAGCGACGTGCTCCTGGCGGCGTCCGGCGCGGCCTTCACCACGGTTGTCCTGGCCCAGCTGGCGAACGCCTTCGCCTGCCGCAGCGCCACCGTCCCGCCCTGGCGGCTGGGCTGGTTCACCAACAGGCTGCTGCTGTGGGCCGTGCTGGCCGAGCTGGGGCTGCTGTGCGTGTTCCTGTTCCTCGGGCCGTTGGCGGCGCTGCTGGGCCACGCTCCGCCGACGCCGGGAGGCCTGGCGGTGGCGCTGGCCGCCGTCCCTGCCGTCCTGCTCGCCGACTGGCTGTACAAGATCGTCCGCCGCCGCCGGGCTGGTTCCGCCGGCGGCGCCCGGCCCGGCGCGGGAACAGGAGGCTTTCCCCCAGGCGGCACAGTAGCCGGCGGCGGCGCGCGGGTCCAAAGCCCCTGACCCCGGGACACCGGTCCCGCGCAGTATGGGTCCACCGACAATCCGCAGGAGTACTGACATGGCTGAATCGCCCGTGATGTGGTTTGACGAGATCGGCATGGCCGACGTCCCGCGGGTCGGCGGGAAGAACGCCTCGCTCGGCGAGCTCATCCGGACCCTCCAGAGCGAGGGGATACGGGTTCCCGACGGGTTCGCCACCACAGCCGCCGCGTACCGCTCGTTCGTCGTGGCTAACGGGATCGACGCCGCCATGCGATCGCGTATTGCCGCCTACCGGGCCGGGGACGCCACGCTGCGCGCCACCGGCGAGGCCATCCGGGACCTGTTCCTGGCCAGCGAGTTCCCCGGCGACATCGCCGAAGCCATCCGCGCCCACTACCGGAGCCTGGGGGACCGGGCCGGCCTGGACCGGCTCGCCGTGGCGGTGCGCAGCAGCGCGACGGCGGAGGATCTCCCGGACGCGAGCTTCGCCGGGCAGCAGGAGACCTTCCTGAACATTGCGGGTGAGCGGGAACTGCTGGACGCCTGCCGCCGCTGTTACGCCTCACTCTTCACGGACCGGGCCATCAGCTACCGCGAGGTCAAGGGCTTCGACCACATGGACGTCGCCCTCTCGATCGGCGTCCAGCGGATGGTGCGCTCCGACGTCGGGGCATCCGGGGTGATGTTCTCCATCGATACCGACTCGGGCTTTCCCCGCGCCGCCGTCATCAGCGCGGCCTGGGGCCTCGGCGAAACAGTTGTCCAGGGCACCATCAATCCGGACAAGTACCTGGTCTTCAAGCCGCTCCTGACAGAGTCCGCGGCCGCGGAGGGCATCACCCCGATCATCGAGAAATCCCTCGGCTCCAAGGCCCGGAAGATGGTCTACAGCCGCGGCGGGAGCGCCCGCACCCGGATGGTGGACACCTCGGAGGCCGAGCGCCGGGCCTTCGTGCTGGGCGACGCCGAGATCCTCGCCCTCGCCCGCTGGGCCGTCACGGTCGAAAACCACTATGGCCGGCCCATGGACATGGAATGGGCCCGGGACGGCGAGACCGGGGAACTCTTCATGGTCCAGGCCCGGCCCGAGACGGTCCAGTCACGCCGGACCGGGCCGCAGTTCACCATCCACCACCTGCTGGAACAGGGGCCCGTGCTCGCCACCGGATCGGCCATCGGCGACTCGATTGCGCACGGCACGGCCTGCGTCATCCGGACCGCGGCGGACATCGCGACGTTCCGCGACGGCGCCATCCTCGTGACCGAAATGACCGACCCGGACTGGGTGCCCATCATGAAACGGGCAGCCGGCATCGTCACGGACCATGGCGGCCCCACGAGCCACGCGGCGATCGTCAGCCGCGAGCTGGGTGTCCCCGCCGTCGTCGGAACCGGCAACGCCACGGCCGTCCTGGCCGAGGGCCGGTCCGTGACGATCTCCTGCGCCGAAGGTGATCTGGGCCGGGTCTACGACGGCACCCTGGCGTTCGAAACCGAAGATGTGGACCTCGGCGCGCTGCCTGCGACGCGCACGGCCGTCATGGTCAACATCGCCAGCCCGGCCGCGGCCTTCCAGTGGTGGCGGCTGCCGGCGGACGGCGTCGGGCTTGCCCGGATGGAATTCATCATCAGCAGCCTGATCCGCGTCCATCCCATGGCGCTTGTCCACCCGGAACGGGTCACGGATCCCGCCGAGGCGCACCAGATCCGGGAGCTGGCGCAGGCCTATGCGGACCCGGCCGAGTACTTCGTGGACGCCCTGTCGCTGGGGATCGCCAAGATCGCCGCGCCGTATTATCCGCGCCCCGTGATTGTCCGGCTCAGCGACTTCAAGACCAACGAATACGCCCACCTGCTCGGCGGTGGCGCCTTCGAGGAACCGGAAGAGAATCCCATGCTCGGGTTCCGCGGCGCCTCGCGCTACTACGACCCCCGTTACCGTGAGGGGTTCGCGCTCGAATGCGCCGCGCTCAAACGGGTCCGCGAGAAGCTCGGGTTCACCAACGTGATTGTCATGGTGCCGTTTTGCCGCACGCCGCAGGAGGCGGACAAAGTCCTGGCCGTGATGGCCGAGCACGGTTTGGTCCGCGGCAGCAACGGGCTGCAGGTCTACATGATGTGCGAAATCCCATCCAACGTGGTCCTGGCCGAGAAGTTCGCGACGCGGTTCGACGGGTTCTCGATCGGCTCCAACGACCTCACCCAGCTGGTCCTGGGCGTGGACCGTGACTCCGGCCAGCTCGCGGCGCTCTTCGATGAGCGGGACGAGGCCGTGATGGCGATGATCAGCGAGGCCATCCGCAAGGCCCACGCCGCCGGGATCAAGATCGGCATTTGCGGGCAGGGACCGAGCAACCACCCGGAGTTCGCCGCGTTCCTGGTGCGCGAAGGGATCGACTCGATCTCCCTGAACCCGGACAGCTACCTCAAGACCGTGCCGCGGATCGCGGAAGCGGAGACTGAGTCAGCCGTCGCGGCAGCGGAGACAGAGTCAGCCAGGAAATAGTCATCCCGGTAGCGGGGCCTGCCGCGCGCTTTCCCGGGACCGCACCGGGCTGGCGGCGCCGTGGCGGCCGGGGCCGAGTGAACGCAGGGCATTGAGGATCGTGGCGAGGTCCACCAGTTCCTGGGACAGGGCGCCGGCGATGGCCGGCACGTAGCCCGCGGCCGCGGCCAGCATGAGGGCCACGCTCAGGCCGATGCCGATCCAGATGCTCTGCAAGGCCACCTGCACGGTGCGTTGCCCGATCCGGACAGCGGTCCCCACCTTGGAGAGATCATCGAGGATGATCACGACGTCGGCCGACTCGCCGGCCGCCGTCGAGCCGCGGGCGCCCATGGCGATTCCGACGTCGGCGACCGCCAGGACGGGGGCATCGTTGACGCCGTCGCCGACCATCATGACCGGACGGTCCGGCAGCGACCTGATGGCCTCGACTTTGTCCCGCGGCAGGCACTCGGCGCGGACGTCAGTGAGCCCTGCCTCGTCCGCGATGTGCCGGGCCGTGGCGAGCGCGTCACCGGTCAGCATGACCGTTCGGCGTACGCCCAGGGCCTTGAGGTCGGCGAGGGTGCGGCGGGTCTCCTTGCGGATGGGATCGCTCATCACCAGGGCGCCCACGAATTTTCCGCCGGCACCGACGTAGATGGCGAGCTCGCCGCTGGCCAGCCCCGCCTCCACCACGCCGGACGCCCACTCTGCGACGAACGCGGGCTTGCCCACCACCACGTCCTGGCCGTCGAACCTGGCGCGGACCCCGTGGGTGGCGAATTCGGTGGCTTCGGTGGCGGCCGCGAAGGGCAGGGCCCGGTTCCGGGCGGCCTCCATCACCGAGGCGGCCAGGACATGTGAGGAATACTGTTCCGCGGACGCCGCCAACTGCAGGACCTCGTCCTCTGCGAGGGGCCCGGCGGTCCGGATACGCAGCAGGGACGGGCGGCCGTACGTGAGGGTTCCCGTCTTGTCGAAGGCGGCCGTCTTGATCCGGCTCAGCTGTTCCAGCACCCCGGCGTACTTGACGATGACACCGGAGTGCGCGGCGCGGCTCATGCCACCGAGGAACGCCACCGGCGCTGCGATCAGCAGGGGGCACGGCGTGGCCACCACCAGGACCTCCGCGAAGCGTTCCGGGCTGCCGCTGATGATCCAGCCCACGGCGCCGAGCACGTAGGCGAGGGCCGTGAACGGCACGGCATAGCGGTCCGCGAGCCGGACCATGGGCGCCTTGCTGTCCGCCGCCTCCTGCACGAGGGCGACGATCCGGCTGTACTGCGAATCCTCCATGCGCGCCGTGACCCGCATCCGGACCGCGGCCTCACCGTTCAGCGAACCGCTCATGAGCCCGTCCCCGGCGGACCGCTCCACCGGCAGGCTCTCCCCGGTGAGCGAGGACTCATCGAAAGAGCCTGACTCGGAGAGCAGGACGCCGTCCAGCGGGACCACCTCGCCGGGCCTGACCAGCAGGACGTCCCCGATCTCGACGTCGGCGGCCGCCACGTCCTCGTGTTGGCTCTCCGTTGGGGTTCCGGCTGTGTGCGTTCCGGCGGTGTTGGTTCCGGCTGTGTTGGTTCCGGCGGCGGGGGAGCCGTTGCGCTCGCGGTGGGCCGTCTGCGGGACGCGTTCGAGCAATGCGGTGAGTTCGCCCTTGGCCCTGCCGGCGGCGTAGTCCTCAAGGGCAGTGCCGCCCGCGAGCATGAGTACGACGATCATCGAGGCGACGTACTCGCCCACCAGCACGGTGCTGACGATTGCGGTGACGGCCAGGATGTCGATGCCGAACTGGCCGCCTGCGAGCCGGCGCGCCATCCCGACGGCGAGGTAGGCCGCCACGGCCAGGGCATAAACGCTCGCAGCGGCCCGGGCTATGCCTTCCTGCCCGGAGAACAGCAAGACCAGCACCGCCAGCAGGACGACGAGGGTCCCGGCCACGAGCGGATACCGGAGTACGAATTTCACGGATGTTCCGCCTTAGCTTCGTATCAGTTTTGGCGTCTCCCTGAATCCTACTGCGCGGCCGCGACCGGCTTGCCGGGACGGCCCGCCGGACCGTCCCCGGACTTCGGCATGAGAGGCTGGAAGAGCATCCGTCCCGATCAAGCGGGCCGGCGCGCAGGGACCCGATACATGCAATGGGCGCGGCGCAGCACAAGCGATGCCAGGAGGAATGACGTGCGAAGCAGCTCAGAGACCGTCGACACCCGGACCGCCCTGGTGGTGGGGGCAAGCGGAATTGCCGGATCCGCCCTGGTGGACAGGCTCGCCGAGGAGGGCTGGGACGTGGTGGGGCTCTCCCGCAGTCCCCTTCGCCGCCGTGACGTGCGCCATGTGAGCGCGGACCTGACATCCGTGGAGAACCTGCGCGAGGCCCTGGCAGGTGTTTCGCCCACCCATGTGTTCTACACCGCCTGGTCCAGGCGGAAGACCGAACAAGAGAACATCGACACAAACGCGGGCATGCTGCGGAACGTCCTCGCCAGCCTCAACGGCAAGCCTGTGAAGCACGTCGCCCTCATGACCGGGCTGAAGCACTATCTGGGCCCGTTTGAGGCGTATGCGGCCGGGGAAATGCCGGACACTCCCTTTCGGGAGAGCGAGCCGAGGCTGCCGACGCCGAACTTCTACTACGCCCAGGAAGACGAGTTGTGGGCTGCGGCCGCGAAGCAGGGGTTTGGCTGGTCCGTGCACCGGGCGCATACGGTGATCGGGCATGCGGTCGGGAACGCCATGAACATGGGGCTCACCCTCGCCGTTCAGGCATCCATCTGTAAGGAACTGGGCCAACCGTTCATCTTCCCGGGCTCCGAGACGCAGTGGAACAGCCTCACGGACATGACCGACAGCGGACTGCTGGCGGACCACATGATCTGGGCGGCCACAGCGGACAACGTTGGCGACCAGGCCTACAACATCGTCAACGGCGATGTCTTCCGCTGGCGGCGCATGTGGCCTGCGGTGGCCGACTACTTCGGKGTCGAGCCGGTAGGTTACAGCAACGAACCGCGGCCGTTGGAGCAGCAAATGCGCGGCATGGAAGGCGTGTGGTCGGCCATCGCCGCCCGCCATGGGCTGGCCGAACCCGACCTCGCGCAGGTCGCCTCCTGGTGGCACACGGACGGCGACCTGGGCCGGAACCTCGAGGTGGTCACGGACATGAGCAAGAGCCGGCTTGCCGGTTTCACCGGGTACCGCCGCACGGAAGACGCCTTCCTGCAGTTGTTCGACCGGTACCGTGCGGACGGCCTGATTCCGGCGGCCTCCTAGGCTGCGGCACGGGCGGGGCCTTTGAGCCCTAGCCTGCCGTAGTGCGTGGTGCCAAGGTGAAACATGGGGTCCATGACCGCGGGCCGCCGCCGGTTGTTGGTGATCGCGGCCGTGGTGGTTGCGCTGCTTCTGGCCGCCGGTGCCGCGGTCGTGCTGCTTCAGGGGGCGCCGACGGCGTCACCGCCCCCATCTGCGCCCGTCACCGCACCGGTATCCGGACCCGTCAGCGCAAGTGCCTCCGGGACCGCGCCCCCTGCCTCCCCGTCCCCTGAACCGACCTCGGCATCGCCGGCCCCGGACACCAGCGGGCCAGTTCCGGTCGAGCCGGTTCCCGTCCCCCCGCCGACCCGGGCACCGACGGCTCCCGCTCCCGTGCCCCCCGCGGCGCGGTTCCCCGCCGCGCTCGCCGGCCACGACGTCGAGAGCATCCCGGGCGCCGGAACCGTAGTGGCCCTGACCTTCGACGCCGGCGCCAACGCTGCCGGACTGCCGAGCATCCTGCAGAGTCTCGCCGCCGCGGACGTGCGGGCCACGTTCTTCCTTACCGGCCGCTGGGCCGCCGCGAACCCCGGAGGCGTGGCGGCGATCGTCGCCGGCGGGCACCGGGTGGGCAACCATTCCATGACCCATCCGGCCTTCACCGGGCTGCCCGACGCCGGCATCAAGGACCAGGTCCGATCGGCCGAACAAGCCATCCGGGCGGCCGGGGCTGACCCGCGGCCGCTCTTCCGGTTTCCCTTCGGTGACCGCGACGCCAGGACCATCGCCACCGTCAACAACCTCGGCTACCTTCCGGTGCGCTGGAGCGTCGACACCCTGGGCTGGAAAGGCACCAGCGGCGGAGCGACGGCGCAGCTCGTCGCGGACCGCGTCCTGGCGGCCCTGCAGCCGGGGGAAATTGTCCTGATGCACATCGGCTCCAACCCCGACGACGGCACCACGCTGGACGCCGCTGCCCTGCCCCAGCTGATCAGCCGCATCCGCCAGGCGGGCTATGGCTTCACCACCCTCGACGCACTCCTGGGCTAAGGGCGGGCCCAACGCCACTGTCGCGGCGCACCGATCGCTGATAGGACAGGGCCATGACGGAGTCGCCCACAGTTGCCGCCGCGCTGGCTCCCGTCGATGCCGTGATCTTTGACCTCGACGGCGTCGTGACCGATACCGGCGAGCTCCGCGCGGCAGCCTGGAAACAACTCTTTGACGACGTCATGACGGACCCCCGGCTTCCCGCGGACGCGAGGCGCGCGCCCTTCACGGACGATGACTTCGCACGCTGGATCGAGGGCCGGACCTGGGAGGACGGCGTAGCCGCATTCCTGGCCTCGCGCGGGGTCCCCATTCCCCGCGGCTCGCCCGCGGACGGCCCGGACGAGTGGACGGCGTTCGGACTCGCGCAGCGCCAGAACGGAATTTTCGAAGCCATGCTCGCGGGCCGGCCCGTGCCCGTTTTCCCCGGCACCGTGGCGCTGCTCGAGCGGCTCCGGGCCGGGCGGATCCCCGTGGTCCTCGCCACCTCCAGCCGGAACGCCGCCGCGATCGTGGCCGCCGCGGGCCTTGGCGAGGTCTTTGACCACATCGTGGATGGCCAGACGGCCCTGGACCACGATGTCGCCGGAATGCCGGCGCCGGCTTTGGTCCTCGAAGCCGTGCGCCGGCTGGAGATCACCCCCGCCCGGGCCATGGTGATCGCCGACGCCGCAGCCGGCGTGGAAGCCGGGCGACGTGGGGGATTCGGGCTCGTGGTCGGCCTCGACCGGGCCGGGCGGCGGGCTGCGCTGGAAGCCGCGGGCGCCGACGTCGTGGTTGAAGACGTCAGCGAACTGGACATCGGGCTGGTCATTACGCACCCGTGGCTGCTGGTGTACGAGGGTTTCGATCCCGCCCACGAAGGGCACCGGGAGGCGCTGACCACGCTCGGCAACGGCTACCTCGCCACCGGCGGCGCCGCCCCGGAACACCGCGCGGGGGACGCCCATTATCCCGGCAGCTACCTTGCGGGCGTCTACAACAGCGTCGCGAGCGTCGTCCAGGGCGTAGAAACCGTGGATGAGCACATGGTTAACATCCCGGACTGGCTGCCGCTGGATGTCCGGGTGGGCGACGGTGCGTGGTGGTCCGGCGGCCTGACGCTCCGCAGCGAGCGGCGCACCCTGGACCTCAAGCGGGCCCTGCTGAGCCGGGAAGCACTCGTGGCGGACGGCGCCGGACGGCAGCTTCAGGTACTCCAGCGCCGGCTCGTGTCCATGGCCGAGCCCCACTTGGCCGCACTGGAAACCACGCTGACCGCCGTCGGGTGGAGCGGGTCCATCAGCATCCGCAGCGGGTGCGACACCGGCGTCACCAACTCCAACGTGCCCGAGGACGCCCAACTGGCCAACCGGCACCTGACAGGGGTGGCGGTGTCCTCGTCGGAGTCTTCGTCGGAGGACGGTTCGGACGCTGCTGAGCTGACGGTTCAGGTGCAGACGTCCGGGAGCAGGATCGGGATCGCCCTGGCACTGCGGACCCGGATTTCCGGCGGCGGGGTGCCCGTCGGGGCCGGCGCAATTCCCGAGGTGGCAGGAGGGATGTACAGCCACCGCTTCGAGCTGCAGGTCACTGACGGTATCCCCGTCACGGTCACCAAGGCAGCGGCCGTCGCCACCTCCCGGGACCACGCCGTCGCCTCGCCGCTCTCGGGGGCGCTCGCGGTGCTGTCGCGCGCACCCCAGGAGTTCGACGCGCTGCTGGCGGACCACGACGCGGCATGGCGCCTGCTGCTGGCACCGTTCATCATCGAATCCGATGCCACGTCCCAGGCCCAGCTGATACTGAACCTTCACGTTTTCCATCTGCTGCAGACACTCACCACCCACACAGCCGAGCTCGATGCCGGGGTCCCGGCCCGGGGGCTCCACGGTGAAGGCTACCGGGGGCACATCTTCTGGGATGAACTGTTCGTCTTGCCGGTCCTGAACTCCCGGCTGCCCGCGGTGGCCCGCGAGCTGATTGACTACCGCTGGCGGCGGCTGGGAACCGCGCGGGACGCGGCCCGGAAGGCCGGGCTGCGCGGCGCGCTTTTTCCGTGGCAGAGCGGCAGCGACGGCACCGAGCAGACACCCAAGTTCCTGTTCAACAAGCTCTCCGGGCACTGGATGCCGGACTACTCACGCCTGCAGCGGCATGTCGGACTGGCGGTCGCCTACAACGCCTGGCAGTACTTCGAAGCAACCCAGGACCGGGGCTGGCTGACCCGGCACGGCGCCGAGATTGTGGTGGACGTCGCCAGGCTGTTCGTCTCCCTGGCGGAGCACGACGCCGCCCAGGGCCGGTTCCACATCAAGGGCGTCATGGGCCCGGATGAATACCACACCGGCCACCCGGGCAACCCCGGCGGCGGCCTGGACGATAACGCCTACACCAACATCATGGCGGCCTGGGTATTTGACCAGGCGGTCTGGATCATGCATTCAGTACAGGGTTTCGACATGGAGGAACTCCGGGCACGGCTGGGGATCACGGGCACGGAAATCGACGCCTGGGCGCACCTGAGCCGGCGCATGTTCGTTCCCTTCCACGACGGCGGAATCATCAGCCAGTTCGACGGTTACGGCGCCCTGCGGGAACTCGACTGGAATCACTACCGCCGCGCCTACCGCAACATCGAACGGCTGGACCTGATTCTCGAAGCCGAAGGGGACAGCACCAACCACTATCGGCTGGCCAAACAGGCGGACGTCCTGATGCTCCTGTATGTTCTTGGCGAGGACCAGCTCCTGGGGTTCCTGCGCCGGATGGGCTACGACGTCGAGCCGGCGCAGATCGCGGCCACCGTGGACTTTTACCTGGCCCGGACCGCGCACGGCTCCACCCTTAGCCGGGTCACCCATGCCTCGGTGCTGGCGCAGCACGATCCGGAGCGGGCGTGGGCGACATTCCGGGAAGCCTTGGACACGGACCTGGACGATACCCAGGGCGGCACCACGCGCGCGGGCATCCATTTGGGCGCCATGGCAGGCTCGATCGACGTGGTCCAGCGCAGCTTCGCCGGGCTACGGATCACCCGGGACGCCTTGGACTTCACCCCGCGGCTGCCGGCCGAGCTGTCCCGGGTGGAGTTCCAGGTCCGCTACCGTGACCAGTTGCTGTCCGTGCACCTCGGGCCGGACCTGCTGCGGGTGTCCGCCGCCCCGGGGGACGCGGCTCCGGTGCTGGTGCGGGTGGGCGTCGAGAAGGTGCTGCTCCGGGCGGGCCAGGAGCACGAGTTCCGCCGGGACGCCGGGACGCCCGGCTGACGCGCCGAAGCGTGTCCCCGGCGTTGTCGTGGTGACTTGCTTGCGATGGTTCCGGGCTATGTCGTGTCCATGTGCAGCACGGCCGCTCCGGTGATCCGGTCCTCCGCCAGGTCCCGCAGGGCCCGGTCCGCGGCCTCGAACGGGTAGGCCACAGTGGTCGGGCGGAGCGGGATCTCGGCGGCGATCCGGAAGAACTCCTCGCCGTCGGCCCTGGTGTTGGCTGTGACACTGCGCAGCTGGCGCTCTTCGAAGAGCTCGTCGGCGTAGTGCAGCGGCGGAATATCGCTCAGGTGGATGCCCGCGACGGCGAGCGTCCCGCCGCGGTCCAGGGCCCGGAGCGCAACCGGCACCAGGCCGCCCGCGGGGGCGAAGAGGATCGCGGCATCCAGGGGATCGGGCGGTTGTTCCTCGGCCCCGCCCGCGAACGTCGCGCCGAGGTCCAGGGCCAGCGCGCGAGCCTGCGCGGACCGGGTCATGACGTACACGCGGGCACCCCGGTAGAGGGCGATTTGGGCCGCCAGATGCGCGGAGCCGCCGAACCCATAGATGCCCAGCCGTCCGCCGATCGGCAGTTCGGCCCGGGTCAGGGCCCGGTAGCCGATGATGCCTGCACACAGGAGCGGCGCAGCCTCCTCATCGCTGAACGTCTCCGGGATCCGGTAGGCGAAGTTCTCCGCCACGGTGATGAGCTCGGCGTACCCGCCGTCGCGGTCCCAGCCGGTAAACGTGGGGGACAGACAGAGGTTTTCCTGGCCGCGCAGGCAGAACCGGCAGGCGCCGCAGGTGCCGCCCAGCCAGGCCACGCCCACCCGTTCGCCGATGCCGAACCTGGCGGCCCCCGGTCCCTGCCCGATCACCTCACCCACTACCTCGTGGCCCGGGATGACCCCGGTGTGCCGCGGCGTGAGGTCGCCCTCGGCCAGGTGCAAGTCCGTGCGGCACACACCGCAGACCCGCACTTTCAGCAGGACTTCACCGCGTCCCGGCACAGGATCCGGGCGGTCGGTGGCCACGAGGGGGCCGCTGGACATGGGCCCCGGAAGTCCAACTTGCCATGCTCGCACCGCGGCCTCCTTCTTTGCAGCGTCTGCAGGTCCGAATCGGTTGCGCTCGCGGCGGCTAGCGGGTGACCAGCACGTTGCAGCGCGCCTTATGCAGCACGGCGGAGACCGTGTTGCCGGCTCCGGCCGCAGGGTTGTGGGTCCCGAGCACCAGGACGTCGGCGTCGTCCGCGGCGTCGAGGAGCTCCCGGGCCCCATGGCCCTCACGCAGGGCGCCGGTAACCTCCAGCCCGGGCGCCATCCCGCGGGCCTCGTCGATGGCGCGGTCGAGCAGCTCCTGGCCGTGGAGCAGGGCATGGCGGCCGTGCTCTTCCCGTGCCCCGCCGCGCAATGGATCGACGTGGACGAGGTGCAGCGGGGCGCCGAGGACTTTGGCCAACCGGATGGCCTCGGCCACCGTGGCGGGGCTGCGGGGTGAGGCATCGACTCCCACCACGACGGGGTGGGCCCGCCGGCGCGGGCGCCGGATTATCATCACCGGGCAGGGTGCCGAGCCGGCCAGATCGATGCAGACCGAGCCGGCCACCTGGCCAAGGACGGCGCCGAGGCCCCGGCTGCCCACTACCAGCAGCCGTGCGTCCCGGGAGGCGTCGCGCAGCACGGGTGCCGGGAGCCCGGCCTCCATGACGCCGTCGACGGCGGGGCCCGGACGTTCCGGCTCCTGCCCGGTAATGGCGCGCTCGGCCCCCAGCGGTGCGCCGCCGGCCGCTTCGCGGGCGGCGCCGCGTGCCAGCTCGATGCCCTCGGCGAGGACGGCTTCCGCGGAATGCCGCAGCCCGCTGCCGGCCACGCCCTTGACAGGGCCCAGGTTCTTGGTGAAAACCGGCCACACCCAGGCATGGATCACCAGGAGGTCCAGCCCGGCCGCGGCCGCGTATTCGGCCGCCCAGCGAACGGCGAGTTGGGCGGCCCCGGACCCGCCGTAACCGACCGCCACGGTGCCGCCCTGCTGCCCTGTGGGTGCCGACATTATTCCTCCCGGCTCGTCGGACGCACCCCTTCGCCCGGCACTATGTGCAGCCCCAGTAGAACCCTGCGGCCCGGGAATGTGTAGGGGCTTTGGTCCCGCGGTCTGGCCGCGCCCGGGGCCGCCTCCGGGGCCGCCGGTGAACTAGGGTTGAAACATGCACAATGCGGGGGATAGCTGATGGCCAAGCGGGGCAAAGGGCGGGGCGCCCAAACCGCCGGGCCGGGAGTGGTGGAAGTGCCCAAGGGTTCCCGCCCGGCCGGTCCTTTGGCCGGGGTGTACTACATCGATACCGGGGACTGCGAGCTGATCCCGGACCAGGACAATTCCACCGGCTGGCTCCTGCGCATCAACGGCGTCATGAGCTCGCACATTGACCTCGCGGACCCGTTGTTCCTCGACTTCGAGTACATGCGCTGGATGGCAGCCCTGGTGGAGTCGCGCTGGCCGCGGGAGCCTGGGCCCAAGCTGCGCGCCCTGCACCTTGGCGGGGGAGCGTGCTCACTGGCGCGCTATTTCCACGCCGCCTACCCGGACGCCCGCCAGGTGGTGGTGGAGCTGGACGGCAAGCTCGCCGACTACGTCCGGGGCTGGTTCGACCTGCCCAAGGCGCCGTTGCTGCGCCTGCGCGTGGGAGAGGCCCGGGAAGTCACCGAGAGCCTGACCCCGCAGACCCGGGACCTGATCATCCGCGACGTCTTCGCCGGCTCGCTGACCCCGCGGCCGCTGACCACCCGGGAATTCATCGAGCACGCCAAGCGCGTCCTGGCCCCCGGCGGGATATATGTGGTCAACTCCGGCGACGCCCCGGACCTCAAGAATGCCCGCGAGGACGCCGCGACCATCGCCGACGCCTTTGCCTACACCGTGATCATCGCGGATCCGGCCATGCTGAAGGGCCGGCGCTACGGCAACATGGTCATGGCCGGCAGCGATGTCCCGTTCGACGACGACCCCGGCCTCGCGCGGCGCCTGCTCGGCGGTGCGGTGCCGGCCCACATCTGGAACGACGAAAAGGTGCGGGCGTTCGCGGCCGGCGCCGTCGTCCGGCATGACCCGAAGTCGCCCGTTCCCGCTGAGCCGGCCGCGGAACCGCCCGTTCTCGCTCAGCCGCCCGCCGAGCCGCCGGCTGGGCCCCGCGCAGGGACGCCGACTGCTCCGTAGCAGCCCTTTTGCGGCACTATATTTGCGGCACTATAGAGGCGGCTACGGAGCAATCGATGGGGCTGCTCCCCGGCCCAGCAGGGCATCGCGGTGCGCCGCGGTCTGCTCCCGCAGCGCCTGCACGAGCGCGGCCACCGCCGGCCGGCGCATCGAATCGGGCCGGAGCACCATCCAGTAGGGCAGCAGCTCCGCGAATTCATCCGGCAGGAGCCGGACGAGGTCCGGATGCAGGTCGGCCGCGAAACAGGGCAGGAACCCAATCCCGGCGCCGGCCCGGGTGGCCTCCACGTGGACGAAAACGTTGGTGGAGCTCAGCCCGTCCCGCATGGTGGGCACCAGCCGCCGCGGGGCGTCCAGATCGTCCACCTGCAGCATCGAATCGACGAAGTAGACCAGCGAGTGGGCCGTCAGTTCCTCCACGGTGGCCGGGGTGCCGTACTCGGCGAGGTAGCCGCGGGAGGCGTACATTCCCAGCATGTACTCGCCGAGCCGCGCGGCCTCTGCCCGGTGCACCTGCGGCTCGCCGACCACCACCTCGATGTCCAGGCCGGACCGCTGCTGGAGCGCCCGGCGCGTCACGGTGATGATCTCGACGCTGAGGCCGGGATGGTCGCGGCGGAGCCGGGCCACGGCCGGGGCGGCGATGTAGGCGCTGAATCCATCCGTCGCGGTCATCCGTACGACGCCGGTGATGGGGTCCGGGGTGTGCCCGGGCTGCTCCAGGGTGCGCACGGCGCTCTCGACCTGCTCGGCCACCCGAACGGCCTCGGCACCGAGCTCGGTGAGCTCCCAGCCTCCCGAGGCGCGGGAGAGCACGCGGCCACCCAGCGCCTTCTCCAGCGCCGCGATCCGGCGGGAAACGGTGGTGTGGTTCAGTCCGAGCGTCTGTGCCGCCGTCGTGAATTTCGCCGAACGGGAGACCGCGAGCAGGACCAGCAGGTCATCGGGATTGGCGTTCATATCTGCAATTCTGCACATAGCGGGTGCTGGTTTGGCCATTGAATCGCCGTGGATGTGCGGCAATACTCAATGAAGCCATTTCAGTGCTGTGCGTCACAGCGCGTGTCACCGTGGACACTAAGGAGAACCAGATGAGCGTAAACGAACGCTCTGCAACAACCGCCGCAGCACCCGCATCCAAGGGTTCCGGGCTCAAGAAAATCGTCGCCGCATCGATGGTGGGAACCGTCGTCGAGTGGTACGAATTCTTCCTCTACGCCACCGCCGCCACCCTGGTGTTCGGCAAGTACTTCTTCCCCGCCACGGGCAACGAACTGGACGGCATCATCCAGGCGTTCCTGACCTACGCCGTCGGTTTCGTGGCCCGCCCCCTGGGCGGCATTGTCTTCGGCCAGATCGGCGACAAGCTCGGCCGCAAGCCCACCCTGCAGCTCACCATCATCATCATCGGTGTCTCCACCTTCCTGATGGGCTGCCTCCCGGGCTTCGCCACCCTCGGCTACCTGGCGCCGGCGCTGCTGGTCCTCCTGCGCTTCATCCAGGGCTTCGCCCTCGGCGGCGAATGGGGCGGCGCAGTCCTGCTCGTCGCCGAGCACAGCCCCAACAAGTCCCGTGGCTTCTGGTCCAGCTGGCCCCAGGCCGCCGTTCCCGTCGGCAACCTGCTGGCCACCCTGGTCCTGTTCATCATGTCCAACGTGCTCAGCTCCGCCGACTTCCTCAGCTGGGGCTGGCGGGTGGCGTTCTGGCTTTCCGCCGTGATCGTGTTCGTCGGTTACTACATCCGCACCCACGTCTCCGAATCGCCCATCTTCCTCGAGGCCAAAGCCCAGCTGGAAGAGGATCAGTCCGCCAGCTACGGCGTCCGCGAAGTCATCCGCAAATACCCCAAGGGCATCCTGCAGGCCATGGGGCTCCGGTTCGCGGAAAACATCATGTACTACCTCGTGGTCAGCTTCGCGATCGTCTACCTGAAGTCCGTGCACAAGTACGACACCTCCTCGCTGCTGCTGGCCCTGCTGATCGCCCACGTCGTCCACTTCCTGGTCATCCCGCAGGTCGGGCGCCTCGTGGACAGCTGGGGCCGGAAGCCGGTCTACCTCATCGGTGCCGTCACCGGTGCCACCTGGCCGTTCTTCGCCTTCCCTATGTTCGATACCCGCAACCCGGTGATCATCGTCCTGGCCGTCACGATCGGCCTGTGCCTGCACGCCTTCATGTATGCCGGCCAGCCGGCCCTCATGTCGGAGCTGTTCCCGACCCGGATGCGCTACGCCGGGGTCTCCCTTGGCTCGCAGGTCACCTCGATCTTCGCCGGTTCGCTGGCGCCGCTCCTGGCCACCCAGTGGCTCAAGGACACCGGCTCCTGGCTGCCCACCGCGATCTACCTCCTGGTCGCCTGCGCCATCACCACCGTCGCAGTGCTGAGCCTGAAGGAAACCAAGGGCATCGCGTTGGAGGACGTGGACCGGGCCGACGCCGAACGCGAAGGCCTGCCCGTAGCAGCCACCCGCTGAGCTGCTTGAGTTTTGGGCCGGCTCCAGCCACGCTGGAGCCGGCCGCCTCATCGAATTTTTGACACGGAAGGCTGAGTTATGGAAAACACGCTGAACGGACGCAAGGCCCTGGTCACCGGCGGCGCCGGCGGGATCGGCGCGGCGAGCGTCCGGGCCCTGGCGGCACGCGGGGCCAAAGTGGTGATCGCGGATAGGGACGAGGCCGCCGCCGCCGCGCTCGCCGACGAAATCGGCGGCACCGCGTGGGCCGTCAACCTGCTCGACGTCGAATCCCTCCAGACGCTCAGCCTGGACTGCGACATCCTGGTGAACAACGCCGGAATCCAGCGCATCAGCCCCATCGAGGAGTTCGATCCGGCCGACTTCCGCCGCATCATCACCCTCATGCTGGAGGCCCCGTTCCTGCTGATCCGGGCCGCGTTGCCGCACATGTACGCCAACAACTTCGGCCGCATCATCAACCTGTCCTCCGTGCACGGGCTCCGGGCCTCGCCGTTCAAGAGCGCCTACGTCTCGGCCAAGCACGGGCTCGAGGGCCTGAGCAAGGTGACGGCCCTCGAAGGTGGGGCGCACGGCGTCACCTCCAACTGCATCAACCCCGGCTACGTCCGCACGCCCCTGGTTGAATCGCAGATCGCGGACCAGGCCAAGGTGCACGGCATCCCGGAGTCCGAGGTGCTCGCCAAGATCATGCTGACCGAATCAGCGGTCAAGCGGCTCGTGGAGCCCGAGGAAGTGGCGTCCCTGGTGGCGTGGCTGGCATCCGACGACGCCGGCATGGTCACCGGCGCCAGCTACACGATGGACGGCGGCTGGTCCGCGCGGTAGCCCGTCGCCGCTCAAACCAACGCGGGGTCAGCTACGGCCCATTCAGAGGGCATTAATGGGCGCTAATTGACCCCGCGTTGTGCTGCTGGAGTTGAGCGGCTGGAGCAGCGCGCTAGTCCTTGGTGCCTGTCAGGGCCAGCGTGCCGCCCAGCCCGATCATCATCACGCCGCCGGTGGTGCTGAGAGCGGCGATCCGCCGGGGGGAGCGGGCAAACCAGTGCCGGGCCGTCCCGGCCGCGAGGGACCACGTGCTGTCCGAGACCAGGGCAATGAGCAGGAAGACCGCACCCAAGGTGGCGAGCTGCACAGGAATCGCTCCGGCCGAGTAGTCCACGAACTGGGGAAGCACGGCCACGAAGAACACAATCGACTTGGGGTTGGTCGCGCCGACGATGAAGCCCTCCCGGAGCACGCGGGCGGTCGAGGCCGGGTTCGAGGTCGACGCCGTCGCCGCGCCGCCGCCGCGGTGCCGGATCGCCTGGATCCCGAGGTAGACCAGATAGGCGGCGCCGGCGAATTTCACTACGCTGAACAGCAGCAGGGACTGCGCCAGCACCACGCCGACGCCCAGGGCCACGGCGGCGATCTGCACCACCTCTCCGGCCGCGTTTCCCAGAACGCTCAACAGCCCGCCCCTGCGTCCCAGGGCCAACGTCCGTCCGATCACGAACAGCACGCTGGGCCCCGGGATGGCGATGAGCACGAGGGCGGCAAGGGCAAAGGCCAAGAGGTTGGTGGCGGGGACCATGCCTGATCCTAACCCCGTGAGGGCCCGCCCGGGAGCGTCTTAATCCCTTGGGGGCGAGGCACCATCACCGCCCGGCGGGAACCTGCGGGAGCTGGGCGGTTTCGTCGACCAGTTCCGCCCGCGCCCGGCCGTGGCCGCGGACCCAGAGGCGGTAAGCGAGCACCAGGACGCCCAGCCAGGCGGCGCCCACGTACAGCGCCACCCGGGTGTCCTCGAAGGCACCCAGAATCACGATCACCAGGGCCATGAACGCGATCGTCAGTATGGAGGCGGCGGGCCACCACGGCGACGGGAACTCCGACGCCGGCAGGCACTTGCGGGCGATCTCGCGTTTCATGGCGACATGGGAGGCCAGGATCATGGCCCAGACCCAGACGGTCGCGAAGGTGGCGATCGAGGCGATCAGCAGGAAGACGTCTTCCGGGATCACGGCGTTCAGCACCACCCCCACCAGCAGGATGCCGGTCATCATTACCACGGTCATCCACGGCACCCCGTGACGGGAAACCTTGCCGAAGCTCGCCGGTGCGTGGCCCTGCCGGGCCAAGCCGAAGAGGATCCGGCCGGCGCCGAAGATGTCGCTGTTGACTGCCGAGAGCGCCGCCGTGATCACCACGGCGTTGAGGATGTGGGGTGCGGCGGGGATGCCCAGGCCGCTGAAGATCTGCACGAAAGGGCTGCCGTTGCTGCCAATTTCGTCCCACGGGAACAGGCTCATCAGCACGCCGAGGGTCAGCACATAGAACAGCAGGACCCGGACGGGCACGGTGTTGACGGCCTTGGGGATGACCTTTTTCGGATCGGCGGCCTCACCGGCGGTGATGCCGAGGGTCTCCACGCCGCCAAACGCGAACATCACCACGGCGAAGGAGGCAAGGAGTCCTTCGAATCCGTTCGGGAACAGGCCTCCGTGGTCCACGAGGTTGCCGAGCCCTGGTGCCACGGTGGCGCCGCCGGCCTGGAAACCGAAGACGATGATCGCCGCCCCGCCCGCGATCATGGCGATGATGGCCGCCACCTTGATCAGGGAGAACCAGAATTCCAGCTCGCCGAACACCTTGACGCTGAGCAGGTTCAGGGCAGCCAGGAAGAAGATGATGGCCAGAATCCAGACCCAGCGCTCCACGCCGGGGAACCAGAATCCCATGTAGATGCTGAACGCCGTGACATCCGCGATGGCCACGATCGCCATCTCAAAGACGTAAGTCCAACCGGTCACAAACCCGGCCAGCGGTCCCAAGTAGCGGCTCGCGTACTGGCCGAAGGACCCGGACACCGGATGCCGCACCGCCATCTCGCCGAGGGCGCGCATCACCATGAAGACCGCGGCGCCGCCGATCATGTAGGCCAACAAGACGGCGGGCCCGGCCTTCTGGATGGCGGAGGCGGAGCCGTAGAACAGCCCCGTGCCGATCGCCGAGCCCAGCGCCATGAAGCGGATGTGGCGGACGTTGAGTCCCCGGCTGAGTACGGAGTCGACGGCTGCGCCGACGGCGGTGGCAGCGCTGCCGGTGCCGGCCTCGGCAGGAGCCGCCTTCGTAGCGGTTTGGGCTTGTTGCATGCGAATACCTTCTCGTCATTGGGAGGGGGATCGCCATCCAGCAGACCATGTCCGGCCTTGCTGTGAGGAGTCTCACGGGAACTTCGTGTCTTTGATTTCAGACTGTGCGGCGCCCCCGCGCGCGGAGCCGGCCGCCGCCGCCGTCGAACCCCAACCGGCGGGGGAGCGGCGAAAGAGCTTGACAACATGTCAGGATTTCTTCACATTCAAGGTGTCGCCCGGCGCCTGCGGTTACGGAATGGCGAGCTGACCCAGAGGAGAAGCACCATGAAAGCGATCGTCCAGGATGTTTACGGTTCCGTTGAGGTGCTGGAACTGCGCGACGTCGACGCCCCCGTGCCCGGCGACGACGACGTGCTGATCCGGGTCCGGGCCGCCGGCGTCGACCAGGGCGTCTGGCACCTCATGACGGGCCTTCCGTACCTGACCCGCGTGGTCGGCTACGGGCTCAGGAAACCGAAGACCCGGATCCGGGGCCGGGCCGTGGCCGGCCGGGTGGAGGCTGTCGGCCGGAATATCGTCGGCTTCCGGACCGGGGATGAGGTGTACGGCACCTGCGAGGGATCCTTCGCCGAATACGCGTGCGCAAAAGAAGGCCGGCTCGCGCTGAAGCCGAAAAACCTCAGCTTCGAACAGGCCGCCGCCGTCCCGATCTCGGCCGTCACGGCCCTGCAGGCGCTCCGGAACGCCGGCAGGATCCAGGCCGGGCAGGAGGTCCTCGTCATCGGCGCGGCCGGCGGTGTCGGCGCGTACGCCGTACAGCTCGCCAAGGCGTTCGGGGCGCAGGTGACGGGGGTGTGCAGCACCGCGAAAACCGATCTGGTCCGCTCCATCGGCGCGGACCACGTCATCGACTACACACATGACGATTTCGCGGACGGATCCCGGCAATTCGACCTCATTGTGGACACCGCCGGCAACCGCCCGCTCACCGTCCTGCGGCGGGCGCTCAAGCCTAAGGGCACGCTCGCGATCGTCGGTGGGGAAGGCGGAGGGCGGCTGGCGGGCGGATTTCAACGCTCACTCGGCGCCGGGCTGCTCTCCGTGTTTGTCGGCCAGCGGCTCAGAGGCGTCATGGCTGCAGAGCGGGCGGAGGACCTCCGGTTCCTGACCGGGCTCATCGGGGCGGGCGCGGTGACCCCGGTCATCGGCAAGAGCTACGCCCTGGCGGACGCGCCGGCGGCAATCCGGGACCTGCGTGATGGGCACCTCCGCGGGCAGGCCGTCGTCATCATTTGAGCCCGCTTGCCGGTTGGCCGGGCGTCACGGTTTTGGGCGGAGCCGCCTAGGGCGTTCCGGTCCGGAAGCGGGTCACGTACTGCCGCTGCCAGGGAGTTTCCACTGTCCGGCGCCGGTACTGGCGGCGGACGTAGGACACTGCCTGGCCGGGCGGGACTCCGTCCAGGATCGCGATGCAGGCCAGTGCGGTGCCGGTCCTGCCGATCCCGCGCCAGCAGGCCACTTCAACCCGTTCGGTCTCGGCCCGGCGCCAGGCCTCCCGGAACGCCTCGAGGGCATCCGGCTGGTCGACCGGCAGCCGAAGGTCGGGCCAGGGCACCCATCGGGACTCCCACCCCACGGGCGGCGGCTGCTTGCCCAGCAGGTACACGCCGAACTCGGGAAACGGCCCGGCCGGAAGCGGATAGTGCAGGCCGCGCCCACGAATGAGCCGGCCGGACGGAAGAGCCATGATGCCGTCCGCGGAAGTTTCCCACGTGTGCTTCATGAACCCGATCGTAGTCTTTCCCGCCGCCGGTTGTCCGTGACACGGAACGGCCGGATGTCAGCGGTATCCGGAGGCGTCGGCGTCGAGTCCTGCTTCCTGGACCTCAACGAGGTACCTCCAGCAGTCCGGCTGCGAGCCGTCGGTGTCGGTGAAGCCGTACTCGCGGGCCAGCGCGCCGGACGAATACGAGCCGCCCGTGCGGCTGAGCACGTGGGGGTCCGCCGCCAGGGCCGCGACCGCACGCCCGACGAACAGCGGGCTTTCCGAGATCGCGGCAAAGTGCGGCTGCGTCCCGGCGGCCTCCCGCCAGTTTGCCTCGGTGACGCCAAAGTGTTCGAGCATCATCTCCGAACGCATCCAGCCGGGCGTCAGCGCCACCGCCGCGCAGCCGGAGGATCTCAGCTCCTCCGCCTGGCTGAACGCCAGGCGGAGCACCGCGGTCTTGACGAGGTCGTAAAAGACGGAGACCCGGTAGTGCTGTGCGTTGTACTCGCGGGTGCCGTCGGTCATCTCCACCACCAGGCCGCCGGGGCGGCGGGTGAGCAGCGGCAGCGCGAAGTGGCTTGTGATGAGGTGGGTGTCCAGACCGAGGTGGAGCATCTGCAGTCCGGCATTCAGATCGTGGGCCCAGAGCGGGGTGTTCCATTCGATGAAGTCCTCGCCGCCCCAGATGTCGTTGACAAGGATGTCCAGGCGGCCCTGCTCGGCGTCGATCCGCTGCACGAGGGCTTCCACCTCCGCAGCCTGGCGGTGATCGACCTCGATGGCGATTCCAGTGCCGCCAGCGGTGCTGACAAGCCCGGACGTCTCCTCGATCGTCTCGGGCCGGTTGTAGTCCGAACGGTGGCGGGAGGTCGTGCGGCCGGTGCAGTACACCACCGCTCCTGCCTCGCCGAGGGCGACGGCGGTGCCGCGGCCGGCGCCGCGCGTGGCCCCGGCAACCAGGGCGACCCTGCCCGACAGCGCTGCATCCACGTCTGTGCCTTCCCTCCGGAACCATCCCGCATGGGGCTCAGCCGGCGACGGGCTGGTTCCAATGACCGGGCATACCACGGGGAAGCCGGCGCCCACATTCATCGGAACACCGGGGGGCTGGCCGGGCTAGGGGCGGAAGGCCCGCCGCAGGTATGTGGCCTTTGTCCGGCATTCCAGACAGCCGTTCCTGTGCGAGGCTGTCGGTTGACCGTCGCCGGGCGCATGCTTAAGTACGGGATACCGGACACCACCGACCCTGAAGAGGATCCATGCCACCCACCAGTACTGCCGTGAGCCCCGCCGCCGAGACTTTGTCGGCTGCGACCGACGCGACTCCGGCGCAGTCCGCCGCGACTTTGTCCGCAGCGCCTGACACACCCGCGCCCAAGGCCGTCCACCGGGCCGCCGGAACCAAGGCGGCGTCGAAGGTGCCGGCCGCCGAGAACACGCTGCGCATCCTCAAGCTGCTGGCCTCCCGGCGCGGGCCGATGGCGGCGTCGAACATTGCCACCGCGCTGGGACTGCCGCGCTCCAGCGTCTACCACCTGCTCGGGGTGATGGAGGCGAACGGCTTCGTGCTGCACCTGCACGAGGAGCAGCGCTACGGCCTGGGCATCAGCGCATTCGAACTCAGCTCGGCCTACTCCCGGCAGGAGCCGCTGTCCCGGCTGGGCCGGCCGATGCTCGCCTCGCTCGTGGACGTGATCGGCGAAAGCGCGCACCTGGCGGTGCTGCACGGCCGCGACGTGCTCTACATCGTGGAGGAGCGGGCCAAGAACCGGCCGTCCCTGGTGACCGACGTCGGCGTCCGGCTGCCCAGCCATCTCACGGCCAGCGGGCGGGCCATCCTCGCCGCGCTGCCGAAGTCGCAGGTGCGGGCGCTGTACCCGAACGCTGCCGCCTTCACGGCCCGGCACGAAACCGAATCGCCCATCATGAAGTACTCCGCGCTGTCTTCGCATCTGGACCAGGTCCGCCAGCGCGGCTACGCCACCGAACACGGCGAGGTCACGCCCGGATTCGGTTCGATCGCCGCCGCCGTGACCGACCACGTGGGGTGGCCCACCGCCGCCGTCGCCGTGACGTTCCTGGAGGACAAGCTGCCCGCGGATCAGTGGCCGGTCCTGGCCGCCCGGGTCCAGAAGGTCGCCAACGAGCTCTCGGTCCGGATCCACGGCCGTCCCGCCTGACCGGTTGCCCCATCCCACCCCACCCCCGGTTGCGCTGTCACTTAGGGCTCCCATTCGCCCTTTTTGGCAACCGGAAGTGATAGCGCAACGGGGGAGGGGAAGGGTCTGGAATCCCGGACAGCACCCCTCCGGCAGGCCTGTTTCCGCGGCCGCGAAGGGGCTTTAGTTGATACAGAACCTCATTCCTCCGGATACACCAGGACACCAGTCCGAACAGACATCATCCGGCCACATATCCAGCGACAAAGGAGACCCTCATGGCACCCGCCGATTTCACCACCGGTGCCCGCCCGGTCAAAGCAGCCCGCGGCACCGAGCTCACCGCCAAGAGCTGGCAGACGGAAGCCCCGCTGCGCATGCTCATGAACAACCTCGATCCCGAGGTCGCCGAGCGCCCCGATGACCTGGTGGTCTACGGCGGCACCGGCCGCGCCGTCCGGTCCTGGGCCGCGTTCGACGCCATCACCCGCACCCTGGAAACCATGGAAAAGGACGAGACCCTGCTGGTCCAGTCCGGCAAGCCGGTTGGCGTCTTCCGCACCAACGAATGGGCACCGCGCGTGCTGCTGGCAAACTCCAACCTCGTCGGCGACTGGGCGAACTGGCCCGAGTTCCGCCGGCTCGAGGCCGAGGGCCTGATGATGTACGGCCAGATGACCGCCGGGTCCTGGATCTATATCGGCACCCAGGGCATCCTGCAGGGCACCTTCGAGACCTTCGCCGCGATCGCCCGTAAGCTCACCGGGGACGAGAACGGCACGCTCGCCGGCACCCTGACCCTCACCGGCGGCTGCGGCGGCATGGGCGGCGCCCAGCCGCTCGCCGTCACCCTGAACGACGGCGCCTGCCTGATTGTCGACGTCGACGAGACCCGCCTGCGCCGCCGGGCCGGGAAGCGCTACCTCGACGAGGTCGAAACTGATCTCGACGCCGCGATCGCCAAGGTCCTGAAGGCCAAGGAAGAACGCCGCGGCTGGTCCGTGGGCTACGTCGGCAACGCCGCCGAGGTCTTCCCCGAGATCCTGCGCCGCCACAACGCCGGCGAGCTCACCGTCGACATCGTCACGGACCAGACCTCCGCGCACGACCCCCTGAGCTACCTGCCCGAGGGCATCACGGTGGAGGAATGGCACAGCGAGGCTGCGGCAGATCCCGAGGGCTTCACCAAGAAGGCCCAGGCCTCGATGGCCAAGCACGTCCAGGCGATGGTCGAGTTCCAGGACGCCGGCGCCGAGGTCTTCGACTACGGCAACTCCATCCGCGACGAGGCCCGCAAGGGCGGCTACAACCGCGCCTTCGAATTCCCCGGCTTCGTCCCGGCCTACATCCGGCCGCTGTTCTGCGAGGGCCTCGGCCCGTTCCGCTGGGTGGCCCTCTCCGGCGACCCCGAGGACATCGCAGTCACGGACAAGGCCATCAAAGAGCTCTTCCCCGAGAACAAGCACCTGCACCGCTGGCTCGATGCCGCCGCCGAACGGGTCGAGTTCGAAGGCCTGCCGGCCCGCATCTGCTGGCTCGGCTATGGCGAACGCGCCAAGGCCGGCCTGCTGTTCAACCAGCTCGTCAAGGAGGGCAAGGTCAAGGCGCCCATCGTGATCGGCCGCGACCACCTCGACTCCGGCTCCGTCGCCTCCCCGTACCGCGAGACCGAGGCCATGGCCGACGGCTCCGACGCGATCGCCGACTGGCCGCTGCTCAACGCCCTTCTCAACACGGCCTCCGGCGCCACCTGGGTTTCCATCCACCACGGCGGCGGGGTCGGCATCGGCCGCTCCATCCACGCCGGCCAGGTCTCCGTCGCCGACGGCACCGACCTCGCCGCGGAAAAGCTCGCGCGCCTCCTGACCAACGATCCCGGCATGGGCGTCATCCGCCACGCCGACGCCGGCTACGACCGCGCCGTCGAAGTCGCCAAGGAACGCGGCGTCCGCATCCCGATGAACGAAACGAAGTAGGACTTCACCATGACTATCACCACGCATTCACCGCTCACCGTCACCCTCGGCTCCAGCGGTGTCACCCCCGAAGACGTCGTCGCCGTCGCCCGCCACGACGCCCACGTCACCATCGCCCAGGACGCCCTGGACGCCGTCGCCAAGGTCCGTGCCCACATCGACGACCTCGCCCACAGCGAGGTCCCGGCCTACGGGATCTCCACCGGCTTCGGGGCGCTGGCCAACCGGCACATCCCCAACGAGCTGCGCACCCAGCTGCAGAAATCCCTGATCCGCAGCCACGCCGCCGGCATGGGCCCGGCCGTGGAACGCGAAGTGGTCCGCGGCATCATGTTCCTGCGCGCCAAAACCCTGGCCTCCGGCCGCACCGGCGTCCGCCCGGTGGTGCTGCAGACCATGGTGGACGTGCTCAACGCCGGCATCACCCCGGTGGTCCGCGAATTCGGCTCCCTTGGCTGCTCGGGCGACCTCGCGCCGCTGTCCCACTGCGCCCTGGTCCTGATGGGCGAAGGCGAGGCGACCGGCCCCGACGGCACACTGTACGGGAGCAAGGATGCCCGCCCGGTCGCTGAGCTCCTCGCCGCGCACGGCATCGAACCCGTCACGCTGGCCGAAAAGGAGGGCCTGGCCCTCGTCAACGGCACCGAGGGCATGCTCGGCATGCTGCTGATGGCCATCGCGGACATCCGCCAGCTGCTTACGACGGCGGACATCACCGCCGCGCTCAGCGTCGAGGCGCTGCTCGGCACCGACCAGGTGTTCCTGCCGGAGCTGCACGCGGCGCTGCGCCCGCACCCAGGCCAGGCCGCCGCCGCGGACAACATGCTCCGTGTGCTGTCCAACTCCCCGATCGTGGCCTCGCACCGGATCAACGACACCAAGGTCCAGGACGCCTACTCGCTGCGCTGCGCACCCCAGGTGGCCGGCGCCGTCCGCGACACCGTGGACCATGCCGCCCTGGTCGCCTCCCGCGAACTGGCCGCCGCGATCGACAACCCGGTGGTCCTGCCCGACGGCCGGGTCAGCTCCAACGGCAACTTCCACGGCGCCCCGGTGGCCTACGTGCTGGACTTCCTGGCGATCGCCGTCGCGGACCTGAGCTCCATCGCCGAGCGCCGGACCGACCGGATGCTGGACCCGGCCCGCTCGCACGGGCTGCCCGCCTTCCTGGCCTCGGACCCCGGCGTCGACTCGGGCCTCATGATCGCCCAGTACACGCAGGCCGGCCTGGTCTCGGACAACAAGCGGCTGGCCGTCCCGGCGTCGGTGGACTCGATCCCGAGCTCGGCGATGCAGGAGGACCACGTCTCCATGGGCTGGCACGCGGCCCGCAAGCTCCGCCGCTCGGTGGAGAACCTGCGCCGGGTCCTGGCGATCGAACTGGTGACCTCGGCCCGGGCGCTGGACATCCGCACCCAGCTCTCCGGCGGCGAACTCACGCCGGGACCTGCGGGCGCGGCCGTGATCGCCGCGCTGCGCGACGTCGTCGACGGTCCGGGCACCGACAGGTTCCTGTCACCGGAGCTCGAAGCGGCGGATGTCCTCGTGGCCTCGGGCAAGGTCCGGGCGGCGGCCGAATCCGCCGTCGGAAATCTCGCCTGAGAAGAAACAAAATGCAGGGCAGCTGAACAATTCCCGGCGCCCCCGAAATCTTTGGCGACACGGACGGCGGGGGCCCGGGAACTGTAGTACAAATGGAGAGTCCACACCAACGAAGTTGTGGCAAAGAACACATACAAAGGGGTAGAAGTTCTATGAAAGCACGCGGCACGGTACTGTCCAGGCGCCTTGCATCCGCAGCTACGGTTTCCGACTGGAGCGGCCTTCGGGTCGGCGAACGCGTCGAAATTGTCAAGCACGCACAGGTCATTGCGGCCGGTGAGGTCGAAGAGGTCTCGGTAAGCGGGAATGTGCTCTGGCTGGTCCCCGCGGGGCCGTCCGAAACGCAGCTTTTCCTGCAGTCCGACGGCGTGCAGGTCCGCCGCAGCTAGGCTGAGCGTTTTCACC
The DNA here is from genome assembly GCF_056393985.1 of Arthrobacter sp. 10T425. Classification (NCBI taxonomy): domain Bacteria; kingdom Bacillati; phylum Actinomycetota; class Actinomycetes; order Micrococcales; family Micrococcaceae; genus Arthrobacter; species Arthrobacter sp. 10T425. Next base: position 257,826 of record NZ_JBFTGZ010000003.1, read on the forward strand.
AGAAAGTCCCCGCCACGGCGGGGACTTTCTGCGTTTCGGGGCCCAGGGCCCAGATGTGGGCGCGGTGCTGTCAGTGCCCAGTGAACGGCGGCGGACCCAGCAGCACGATCCCGCCGTTTTTACGTGCCGACTCCTGGACTCTGCCAAAGTCAACCAGGCCCGGCGCGACGGATTCGCCGGCAGGGTCCCCGGCATCGTTGCCGGGGGAGAGGGGTATGCTCGCGTCCCAGTAAAAGGCCTCGCAGCATCCGGGGGTGTGCAGGCAAAGCATCCGGGCGGAGTCGGAGACCACCATGAAGGCGTGTGGAACGCCCCGCGGGGCCACGGCCAGTCCGCCGGGGCCGATCCGGTGCTCTCTCCCGTCCATATGCACGAGGATCTCGCCGTCCAGGATGTACATGGTTTCATCCGAATCGGGGTGGCTGTGCAGCGGTGTCATTTTCCCGCCGGACATCTGGTCCTCGAACAGCAGGAAGGCCCCGGCGGTCTCTTCCGCCCTGGCCTTCCAGGTGTGGACTCCGCCGCCGAAAAACCATCGGCGCTCGCCCTGGTCTTCCGCGCGGATGATGGCTGCCGGGTTGCTGGCCGTTTCCATAAGATCGCCCCTTCGCCGAGGACTACATGGGACGCGTGTCCCATGACAAGACTCGGGTACCATGAGATCCATGTCAACCCCCTATCAGGACGCCGGCCGGACGGGGCAGAAGCGCCGCACTTTTGAGGTCCTGTTGGCTGCAGCCCGCGAGGCCGTCGCGGACGGGGTCGCCCCCACCGTTGACGGCACCGCGGCAGCGGCCGGGATTGCCCGGAGCACGGCCTACCGCTACTTCCCGAGCCAGCGGGAATTGCTCGCCGCAGCCCACCCGGAAACGGCCCGGCAGTCCCTGCTGCCGGCGGATGCCCCCGAGGATCCAGCGGAGCGGCTCGACGCCGTCGTGCTGGAGTTCACACGGCTGATCCTCTCCACCGAGGCGCAGCAGCGGACCATGCTCAGGCTGTCCCTGGAACGTGACCGCGGAAAGTCGGACTTGCCGCTGCGGCAGGGGCGCGCGATCGCCTGGCTTGAGGAAGCACTCGCGCCGCTCCAGCGGAAGCTGTCCGGACCTGAAATCCGGGCGCTAGCGCTGGCCATCCGCAGTGCCATCGGGATTGAGGCCCTCGTCTGGCTGACGGACATCGGCGGTCTTACGCAGGAACAGGCTGTGGCGTCGATGCGTTGGTCCGCCCAGGCCCTGCTCGCACAGACCCTGACGTCCGGGCCGCCGCCTATCCCAGCAGCGTATTGACCAGCCGGGCCGCCACTTTGGCGGTGCGGCCGTCGATGTCGAACTCCGGGTTCAGCTCGGCGATATCCAGATGCAGGAGCTTCCCGCTCGCGGCCACCTGGCGGCACACGGCGCTGATCACCGGCAGCGGCACACCAAAGGCCGCGGGAGCGCTCACCCCGGGGGCCACGGAGGCCGGCAGCACGTCCAGGTCGATGGTCAGGTACACAGCGTCCACCTGTGCCAGGAAGGCTGCCACAAACGCGTACGCGGCGTCCGCCGAGCAGTCCTCGTCCAGCAGATAGTCCACGCCGAGCTCGTCTGCCGTCCGGAACAGCGTCCGGGTGTTGTTCGGCTCGGAAATCCCGACGACGGCGTAGCGCAGCTCCCGGCCGGCGGCTGCTTCGGCGCGGGCCATCTGGAGGAAGGGCGTGCCGGAGCTGGGCACCGGCTCATCGCGGAGGTCGAAGTGCGCATCGAGATTCAGCACGCCGACGCTCAGGCCCTCGCGCACGGCCGCCGACCCGGCCACGCCGAGATAGCTGGCAAAGGCGGTCTCGTGCCCGCCGCCGAGCACCACGGGAAGCCCGCCGGCGTCGAGCAGACTGGTGATCGCGAGCCCGGCGCGTGCCTGTCCTGCCTCTAGCGCGTCCCCGGCCACGGTGACGTCGCCGGCGTCGTGCACGGCCCGCGTCAGGTGGAACGCGAGCGGGCCGAGCGCGGCCCGGATGGCGGCGGGGGCGGCCGCGGCGCCGGTCCGGCCCTTGTTGCGCCGCACCCCGGCGTCGCTGCCGAAGCCGAGGATGACGGCGGGGCGCGCAGCAGGGACACCCGCCGGAACCGTGCCGGGAGCGTAGGGGGTCACCCCCTGCCACCAGCGCCGGTGCTCGTCGCCGTCGCCGTCGAACCTGCCGGTCCAGGGCTGGGGCGGGACATCAACGGGGAGCGCGGGAGAAACCATGCCCCTAGCTCACCGCAGCCCGGGCCGGAAAACCAGCCGGGCCGCCGTCGGACTGTCCGGAATCCCGGAAACTGAGCTTAACAACGGTTAAGCAGCGCCGGGTGGGCCACGCCCGGGTGGGCGTGGCCCACCCGGCGGCGTGACCGCGGGCGGGGCTGCGTTAGTGGATCCCCAGGACGGCCTCGATCGGGCCGATCGCGAAGAAGAGCAGGAACGCGGACGCCACGGCCCACATGAGCGGGTGCACCTCGCGGGCCCGGCCCTCGAACAGGCGGATCAGCACGAAGCTGATGAAGCCCGCGCCCAGGCCGTTGGCGATCGAGTACGTGAACGGCATGAGGGTGAAGGTCAGGAAGGCCGGGATGGCGATGCCCCAGTCCTGCCAGTCGATCTTGCCCACCTGGGAGACCATCATGAAGCCGACCACCACGAGGGCGGGGGCCACGGCCTCGAACGGCACGAGGTTGATCAGCGGGGTGAAGAACATCGCCACAAGGAACAGCAGGCCGGTGACGACCGAGGCCAGGCCGGTGCGTGCGCCTTCGCCGATGCCGGCACCGGACTCGACGTAGATCTGGTTCGAGGAGACGGAGGCGCCGCCGCCGATGATCGCGCCCAGGGCGTCCACCTGCAGCACGCGGTCGACGTCGGGGATGTTGCCGTCCTTGTCGATGGTGCCGGCCTCGGTGGCCAGGCCAACCATCGTGCCCATGGCATCGAAGAAGATGCTGAGCAGGATCACGAACGCCAGCAGGGTCGCCGCGACGAAGCCGAGGTGTTCAAAGGCGCCGAAGGGGTTGGCCTTGCCGATCAGGGACAGGTCCGGGGCCGCCCACTCGGAGAACTGCGGTGCCACGAGGGACCAGCCCTGCGGGTTGTGGTTCTTGCCGTCAAAGCTGGGCCCGATGTGCAGGATGGATTCCAGGATCACGGACAGGATGGTCGAGGCCACGATGCCGATCAGGATGGCGCCCTTGACCTTGCGGACCACCAGCGCGATGGTGAGGATCAGGCCGAAGACGAACACGAACGTCGGCCAGCCCAGGAGCTTGCCGTCGAAGCCCAGGCCGACCGGGACGGTGGTGCCGGCGACATCGGGGACGCGGCGCACGAAGCCCGCATTGACGAGACCGATCAGGGCGATGAACAGGCCGATGCCCACCACGATCGCGGTCTTCAGCCCCTCGGGTACGGCCTTGAACACGGCCGTCCGGAAGCCCGTGAGGACCAGGATCAGCATGGTGATGCCCGAGAGCATCACCAGGCCCATCATGTCCGGCCAGGTCAGGCCGGGGTTCGTGGCCACCGTGACGGCGACGAACGCGTTGACGCCGAGCCCGGTGGCCAGGGCGAAGGGATGCTTGGCCCACGCGCCCATGAGGATGGTCAGGATGCCGGCCACGAACGCGGTGACGGCGGCGACGGCGGGGAAGCCCAGCGTGGCGCCCGAGGAGTCCGGCCCGGAGAGGATCAGCGGATTCAGCACCACGATGTAGCTCATGGCGAAGAACGTGGCGAACCCTCCGCGGATCTCGCGCGAGACGTTCGACCCCCGCTCGGATATTTTGAAATACCGGTCGAGTGCCGAGCCCTGCTTGAGCATTAGGTCTTGCATTAGTCCTCCGGGAGTGATGGGTGTTGCATATATCTTATTTGGCGCCCGAGGGCCAACCCTGCGTTTTCGCCTAGTCTGTAAGGAAGCCAACACTAGGAGTAGCCTGCCCATGCGCCGTATCCGCCAGCTTCGCAGTGCCCTGCTGGGCGCCGTCGTCCTTGTGGCCGTCCTGCTGGGAGCAGTGAGCCCGGCGTCGGCGCACGATACCGCGGAGTCCACCAGCCCGGCTGCCGGAGCAACCGTCGCGGCACCGCCGGAGCAGGTCTCGGTCACGTTCAACCACAATCCGCTTGCCCTGGGGTCGCAGATCGTGGTCAATGATGCCACCGGCGCCAACTGGTCGGACGGTCCCGTGGAAATCGTGGACAACGTCGCTGCGCAGAAGCTGAAGTCGGGTGCCCCTAAGGGGCCGTACACCGTGCACTGGCGGGTGGCCAGTTCCGACGGCCACCCGATCGAGGGCAGCTTCACCTTCACAGCGACGGCGGCTGCGGCAGGCACGACGGCGGCTGCCGCGGTCCCCACGATGGGCACCGCCCAGCCGGGGACCACGCCCGCGCCTGCCCCTGCGCCGGCCGGGTCGCAGCAGTTTCCCTGGAGCGTCATGGTCTTCGTCGCCGTCGGGGTCGGCATCCTGGTGGCCCTGGGCCTGATGGCGAAACGCCGCCTCACACCGGACGAGGGCGGCGACACCGAAGGCTGAAACAAGCCAATGCAACTCCGGCAACGCGGCCAAAGCGCTGCTAGGCGGGGGCGGCCAGGGCAAAGCCGCCGGGCAGCAGCGCGGGGATCCCGTTCGGGTGGACCTTGGCCGAGATTGCCTGTCCCACCACTTTGGCCTGGCGCAGGACTTCCTTGGGCGTCGGGGTAATGAGCTCGCCCACCCCCACGAGGTACATACCCAGGGCATGCATCGCCGCCATGAGGTTCTGCCCGGCTGCCATGCCAAGTTCCGAGAGCATCCGGCGCAGCTGGCTGTGGGCGCAGCGGGTCAGGACAAGGTGGTCGGCCAGCAGGACGCCGCCCGGGGTCTGGACGGCCCACTTCTCCGTGGGTGAGCCGTCCGTGCCGGCCTCCAGGAGGTCCAGCTGCAGGGCCCGGATGTTGTTCCGCACGTCGAGCTTGTGGCTTGCGGCGTAGTTGCGCAGGTGCCGCAGGATTTCGTTGCGCTCCCTCAGGCTGGCGGCGTCCGCCGCGTCGCAGCGTTGGAGCGAGGAGGTGTTGGCCGGATGGCCGGCACCCAGGAGGTCGAGCCCGTCCACAATGATGGACGCAACGCCCCGGCGCTGGAGCTCGCTGGCCACAGCCAGGCCGGAGAGCCCCGTCCCGATGACTACGGCGGTGGTCCGCTCAATCCCGCCGTACAAAGGCATGCTCGACACTGCAGGGTACCTCCTTGAAATGGTGCGAGTCACGGGGGAAACCCCGGACGCCAACCCGTGCCTGGTTCCACAGCCCCAGCGGCTGCTTTCTGGAACACCAGTCTCGGTTCAGCAATGCCTCGAAGGATACCTAAGATTCCCGCCCGTGGATAGGGGAGGTAGGACATTGGCTGTGGTGCCGGATTCCGGCGGTTTCCGTGCTCCCGCTCCAGTGGAAACCGTCTCAAAAGCCTGAATTTCCGGGTCAGGAAACGGCGTGTTAATTCTGCGTAAATCCTTCCGCCGCGGGCGGCCGGGGGCGCCTTGCCGCCGTCTTGAATGTTCGCAGTTAACCGAGAATAGTGAGGAAAATCAGGGGTTCCTGCACGCAGATTCCGGGTCGCCTCGCCGGTGGACGCCGGGCGGCAGTACTTCTGGCAGAATAGCCGCAACATCAGGCAAGAATCGCGAGGAGGCGGACCCTATGGGCCGTGAACAGGTGCATCCGGACCCGGCATGGGAGACCGGTGGCGAGCCGGCGCCGCCCCGCGGAATCGTCGTGGGAGTGGACGGCTCGGACCACAGCCACTGCGCCTTGGTGTGGGCGGCCCGTGAGGCGGAGCGCCGCCGCCGCCCGCTGCACATCGTGACCGCCTATTCCGTTCCGATCTTCGCCGCTTCCGGGCTCGACGGCGGCTACGCCACAGTGGACGACTCCGTGATCCGCGAGGGCGCCGAAGCTATCCTCAAGCACGCCTTGGACAAGATCGCGTTCTACAACATTGACGTCGACGCGTCCGTCGAAAACGGGGACGCGTCCGGCGTGCTGCTGGAAATCAGCGAGACCGCGGAGCTTCTGGTCTTCGGTACCCGCGGCCGCGGTGGCTTCGTGGGCCGGCTGCTCGGCTCCGTCAGCAGCGCGCTGCCCGCCCACTCGAAGTGCCCCACCGTGACTGTGCCGCTGATCTGCGCGGACCGCCTGGGCGAAACCACAGACGACAAGCACGTCCTCGCCGAACGGGCCAAGTCGGGCAGCCAGCCGGTGGAGAACGTCGTGGTCGTCGGTGTCGACGGTTCCGAGCAGGCCCGCGTCGCCGTGCTGGAGGCCGCAGCGCAGGCCGAGCGGCTCTCCGCCCGGCTACGCGTGGTGTGCGCGGTGCCGCAGTACACCGGCTCGCTGGCATGGGTGCCCACCCCGATGGACCGCGACGCACTGTTCGCCGACATCAAGGTCCAGCTCGACGCCGGCGTGGCCTGGCTGCGGAGCCACTTCCCCGCCCTGCAGGTGGAGACGCAGCTCGTGGACGGCTCACCCGTCGACATCCTCGTCGACGCCAGCCGGCACGTGGAGCTCGTGGTGGTCGGCACCCGAGGGCGCGGCGGATTCACCGGAATGCTGCTGGGCTCCACGTCCGACGGCGTCCTCCACCACGCCAAGGGGCCGGTCATGGTGGTGCCGGACCGCGACGACCCGCGGCTGGCGGACAGAGCCAGCTTCGGCCCGATGCTCGGCGACTCCTAGAATCCCGAGGCGACGGGCCCGGCGTCGGAAGGACGGTTAACGGATGGAGCACCCCGGGACGCCGGACCCTGCCGAGGGCGGGCCGGTCCTGGCCCTAGAACGCCTTGGCCCGGACATGCTCGCCACCGTCGGCGGGAAGGCGGCGAACCTGGGCGGACTGGCACGCGCCGGCCTGCCGGTGCCCGCCGGCTTCTGCCTGACCACCAGTGCGTATCTGGACGCCACGGCATCCCCGGCGCTGGCGGACGTGCACCGCGCCCTCGCCGCAACAGCCCCCGACGACCTGGCGGGGCTGGCTGCGCTTGCGGCGAAGGCCCGCGCGCTGGTGCTCGACGCCGATGTCCCCGCCGACATCGACGCCGCCGTGCGCGCCGCCTACGCGGCGCTGGGCACCGACACGGCGGTCGCCGTGCGGTCCTCCGCGACCGCCGAAGACCTGCCGTTTGCCAGCTTCGCCGGCCAGCAGGACACTTTCCTGAACGTGGTGGGCGCGGATGCCGTGCTGGCTGCCGTCCGCCGGTGCTGGGCCTCGCTGTGGACAGACCGCGCGGTGACCTACCGCGCGGTGCAGGGGATTGAGCCCTCGGCGGTGTCCCTCGCCGTGGTGGTCCAGCGCATGGTGGACGCGGCCGTGGCCGGGGTGCTGTTCACAGCCAATCCCGTGACCGGCCGGCGGCACGAGGCCGTCATCGACGCCAGCCCGGGGCTGGGGGAGGCCGTGGTGTCCGGGGCGGTCAACCCTGACCACTTCGTGCTCGACGGCACCACGGGACGGATCCTCGAGCGACGAATTGGGGACAAGGGCATCATCATTCGTCCCCTGCCCGGCGGCGGCACCGAGCGGGTGGCGCAACCTGACGCCGGGCTGGCGCCCAGCCTGGACGACGCCCAACTGGCGGCACTGGAGCTCCTGGGCCGCCGCGCGGAGGTGCACTTCGGCTCGCCGCAGGACCTCGAATGGGCCATCGGCCGGGACGGTGCCGTGTGGCTGACGCAGTCCAGGCCCATCACCACGCTCTATCCGATGCCGGACCGGCCTCCCTCCGGGCCGACGCCGCGCGTGTATTTGTGCTTCAGCCTGGCCCAGGGGCTGACCCGGCCCCTCACCCCGATGGGACTCGCCGGCATCCGGCTGATTGCGTCCTCGGTTGCGGGGGCCGCGCATTTCCCGGTGCCGGTGCCCCGTGACGGGCCCGCGCCGTACGCCGAGGCAGGCCAGCGCATTTTCTTCGATCTCACGCCGGTTCTCCGGAGCCAGACCGGGCGCGCCATTGTCCCCCGCGTGTTTGACGTCATGGAGGCGCGTTCGGCCACCGTGCTGCGCAACCTCTTCGCAGATCCCCGGTTCTCCGTGACCACAACAAGTCCGTGGCCACTCCTGCGCCACGTCGCTCCGGTGGCGGCGCGGGCGAAGGTCCCGGAGACCTTGATCCGCGGCCTCATCCGGCCCGAGGCGGCACTGCGCCGGGCAGACCGTGTGGGCGAACAGCTCCGCGCGGCACTCGCGGTGCCCGCCGGCGCCACCGCCACGGAGCGTCTGGACCACGTCGAGCGGATCCTTGGCCAGCATGTCTTTGCCGTGGTTCCCGCGATCCTGCCGCTGCCCGCCCTGGGGTTCGCCTTGCTGGCCGTGGCCGGAAAACTCGCCGGGAAACCCGGGAACGGGGCGCTGCAGGAAGTCCTGCGGGGGCTGCCCAACAACGTGACCACCGAAATGGACCTGGACCTGTGGTCGCTGGCTACTGCCATCCGCAACGACCCGGCGTCGGCGGCGGTGTTCGGGGAAGCCGCATTGCCCGAGATAGCCCGGCGTTACCGGGCGGCGGACCTGCCCGGCGTCGTGCAATCCGGGCTGCGGGACTTCCTGGGCCGGTACGGCCACCGCGCCGTGGCGGAGATCGACGTCGGCATGCCCCGCTGGTCTGATGACCCGACCCACATCCTCGGGGTTCTGGCCAACTATCTGCGCATGGATGATCCTGCGCTCGCCCCGGACCGGCAGTTCGGCAAGGCGGCCCGCGAGGCGGAGGCGCAGGTGGCCCGGCTGGTGGCAGCGGCGGGGCAGCGCAGCCGCCTTCGCGGTGCACTCGCGCGGGCCGCGCTGCGGCGGACCCGGATGTTCGCCGGGCTGCGTGAGCTGCCCAAGTACCACCTCGTGGAAGCGCTCGGCGCCGTCCGGCAGCAGCTCGCAGCCGTCGGGGCCGAACTCGCCGCGGCCGGGGCCATCGATGCGGCGGACGATATCTTCTTCCTCGACCTGGCTGACGCGCACCGGGGGCTCGGCGGCGCCGCGCTGCAGGGGCTCGTGGCACGGCGCCGGGAGGCTTACGCGGCCGAACTGGGCCGCCGGCACATTCCCCGCGTGCTGCTCTCGGACGGCACCGAGCCCGAGGCGGTGCAGACCACTGCCGGCGGAAGGGGGCCGGCGGGTTCTGACGGCGGCGCGGGGCGGCTCTCCGGCACGCCGGCTTCGGCCGGCACCATCACGGCCCGGGCCCGGGTGATCCTGGACCCCCAGGGCGCGCACCTGGAACCGGGCGAGATCCTCGTGGCGCCGTCCACCGATCCGGGCTGGACGCCTTTGTTCCTGACGGCCGGCGGCCTCGTGATGGAAATGGGCGGCCCCAACTCCCACGGCGCCGTCGTCGCCCGGGAATACGGGATCCCCGCAGTGGTGGGGGTCCCCGACGCGACGTCGAGGATCGCCACGGGCCACAGCATTACAGTCGACGGCGCCGCCGGCACCGTGACTCCGTCAACGTCGCCGGCACCCTGACGCCGTCACTCTGACGCCGGCCAATTCGTGCCGGGCCGCCCGCGGCGGCGGGCTCCGCACCATGGTGTCGGCCGGCTCGCTACAGTGGGGCCATGAGCGAAGTGCGCGGCTCCGAGGGCCGGGAGCCCGGGAGCGCCGGAGTTCCCGCGGCGGGCATACCGGCGCCTGACACCCGCCCGCCCGCAAGCCCCGCGCCCGGAGCCCCCGAGCCCGCGACTGACGCCCCCGCGCCCGCAGCCCCCGCGCCCGCGACTKATGCGCCCCCCGCGCCCGYGGACCCGGACGCGTGGCTGCCGGAGTGGTTCGTGGGGCGTCCGCTCACGGCCGGCTGGGCGTGGGCCGGGTTCTGGGCGGTGCTGATCGTGGCCGACGAGTTCCTGGATCTGGCCGGCTGGTCCTGGTACGTGCTGGTTGGCCTCGCCGCCCTGCCGACGCTGCTGGCAAGCATCGCCCTTCTGCACGCCACCCCGCGCCGCTACCTGAAGCCGCGCCGGGACTCCGTCCTGGGCCACTTCTTCGTCCGCTTCCTGGCCCTGATCGCAGCCTTCCTCGTGTGGGGCGTGTCCGTGGTCATGAGCGCCTCGATCTCAACCACCCTCCAGTCACTCGTCGGGGCGTCCGAACGCGAGGTCACCGCGGTGGGCTTCAACCTCCTGCTGGCCGCGATCCCGCTGGTGGTCTCAGTACTGTGGCTGGCCTTCATCATTCGCTGCGCCTGGTTCCTGCGGCGGCTCCGGGGCTGGAAACAAACGCCGGAACCGGGCGCCGTGCCCAAGAAGTTCCTGCGGGACAGGCCGCGGCTGAGGCGGGTGGTGGTGGGCCTGGCCCATCCCGGCCTGCTGCTCGTGGCGGGCCTGGGCACCTCCGTGCTCGCGTTCCTGCTGGGCGCCGTGGAACTGACCATTAATGTGCTGAAGTAGGATAACCGGGCCGCCGGGGCCAGGCGTACTGTTGACCTATGAGCTGCACTGAAGCGCGCATTCCCCAGGCGCGGATAGTTGGAACATCTCTTTCCGGAGCGCGGTCACGATGACGCGCACGTGGCTGCGCTGGCTGCCCGCTGCCGCCGTTCCTGCCGTTATTGCCGCCGGCGCGCTGGCCGGATCCCTGCCCGCCAGCGCCGGGGATCCCCTGCCGCCCAAGACGCCGGAGCAGGTGCTGCAGTTGATTGCCCAGCACCGCCAGCCCGCTCTCTCCGGAACCCTGGAACAGTCCTCTGCGCTCGGGCTTCCTGAGCTGCCCAAGACCGGTGCCGGCCCGGACGCGTCAGGGACGGCATGGCTCGAACTGCTGACGGGGCCGCACACCGCGCGGGTTTATCGCGACGGCCCGGACAACGCCCGCGTCCAGGTGATGGACCGGCTGGCCGAACGCAACGCCATCCGCCACGGCAACGACGTGTGGTTCTACAACTCCAAGGACAACACGGCCGCCCATGCCCAGCTCCCGGCCGGCGACGCCGGTGACACAGGCCGTCACAGCGCCGGCACCGACGTCACCGCCACCCCCGACCAGCTCGCCGCGATGCTTCTGGCCAAGATCGAACCGGGCACCGACGTGGCGGTGGGCGCCGATGTCCAGGTAGCCGGCCGGCCCGCCTACAACCTGGTGCTGACACCAAAGTCCGATGCGACGCTGGTCGGGTCCATCGCAGTAGCCGTTGACGGCCAGACCGGGCTGCCGCTGGGCGTCGAGGTGAAGGCGCGCGGACAGTCGGATCCCGCCTTCCGCGTCGCCTACACCAGCCTGACCCTCGGGGCCCCCGACGCGTCGGTCTTCACGTTCACCCCGCCGCCGGGCGCCACGGTCGAGGAGATTCCGGTAAAGGAGCACAAACACGGAAACGACGCCGGGAACGCCACAGCGCCGGCGGCCAAGGACCGCGCCGGCAAGCCGGCCGTCACCGGCTCTGGCTGGGACTCGGTTGTTGAGTTCCCGGCGGGAACGGCCGGCCCGGCGTCGGACGCCACGGCCCTGCTCGAACAGGCCACCGTCCCGGTCCAGGGCGGCCGGCTCTTGTCCACCGCGCTGGTGAACGTGTTGGTGCTCGACGACGGCCGGGTCGTCGCCGGCTCCGTGCCACTGGAGCGGCTCCAGGCCGCTGCCGCACAGAAGTGATGTCCGGTGCGGTATCCGGTGGCCGACGGTTGCTCCCTGACCATCCGGTGACGGCCGCGTGAGCGCCGCCGGGCCGGCGGCCGAGCTGAGCATTGAGACCACGGGCCTGACCAAACGGTTCGGCCAGCAGATGGCTGTCGACGGCGTCGACCTGGCCGTGCCGAAAGGCGCGGTCTTTGGTTTCCTGGGCCCGAACGGTTCGGGGAAGACCACCACCATCAGGCTCCTGCTCGGCCTGGCCACGGCCACCGGAGGTTCCATGCGCGTGCTGGGCGAGGAGATGCCCGGCAAACTCAATGACGTGCTGCCCCGGGTCGGGGCGCTGGTGGAAGGACCGGCGTTCTACCCTTTCCTCTCCGGCGCCGCGAATCTGCGCCGCATGGACGCCGCGGACCCCTATGGTTCGGGCGCCACTCGGCGTGCCCGCGTCCAGTCAGCCCTGGAACGGGTGGGTTTGACGCACGCCGCGGACAAGCTGGTCCGGGCCTATTCGCTGGGGATGAAGCAGCGGCTGGGGATCGCCAACGCCCTGCTCGCCCCGCGGGAACTGCTGGTGCTGGACGAGCCCACCAACGGGCTGGATCCGCAGGGCACCCGTGAGGTGCGGAGCCTGGTGCGATCGCTCGCGGCCGACGGCGCCACGGTGTTCGTCTCCAGCCACCTGCTGGCCGAGGTCGAGCAGATCTGCACCCATGCGGCCATCATGAGCGCTGGCCGGCTTGTGGCGCAGGGAACCCTGACGGAACTGCGCGGGGCCGGCCAGGCAAGGATCCGCGTGTTGACCCCGGATCCGGGTACTGCGGCGCAGGTGCTGGCCGGCCTCGGCCTGACCGCGACCCTGGGCACCGACGGCCGTACTCCCGGTGGCGCTGCTTCCGGTGCCGCCGGCTCCGGGACCGACGCGGCCCTGTTCGCGTCCCTGCCTGGGGCTCCGGCTGCCAGGGAAGACGGAGGATCGTCCCGGTCCGTGGAGCGGGCGGCCGTGCAGCCGGAGGCCGTGGTGGCGGCCCTCGTGGCGGCGGGGGTCCGGGTCCGCGGCTTCGCGACCGAACAGGCCAGCCTTGAGGACCGGTTTGTGGCATTGACGGGGGAGGGGTTCGACGTTGTCCAGTAACAGCTCATCCGCGGGCGATCCGGCAGCCGGCCCGTCAGTTGCCCCGGCGCCGGGCCCCAGCGAAGCGGCCGCAGGCGCTGGCGGGGACGGCGGGGCGGGCGCTGCGCCGGTCCGGCACGGGTCCCTGACCGGTGACCTGCTGGCGTCCGAGCTCGGGGTGCTGTTCCGCCGCCGCAGGACGTGGGCCATGTTGTGCGCGCTGGCGGCCATCCCGATCCTGATCGCGGTGGCGGTGCGGGTCTCCGCGGCCGTGCCGGCAGGCCGCGGGCCGGCCTTCCTGGACCGGATCGCCCAGAACGGCCTGTTCGTGGGCGTCACGGCAATGGTGGTCTCCGTTCCGCTGTTCCTGCCCCTTACCGTCGGCGTCGTGGCCGGAGACACGATCGCCGGAGAGGCCGGACAGGGGACCCTGAGGTACCTGCTGGTGGCTCCCGCCGGGCGGATCCGCCTGCTGATCGTCAAATATGCCGGGGCGGCCGTGTTCGTGATCGTTGCCCCGCTCGTGGTGGCCCTGACCGGGGCCGGAATCGGCGCGGCGCTCTTCCCCGTGGGGCCGGTGACCCTGCTCTCCGGCGACACGATCGGCACCGGCGAGGCCCTGGTCCGGCTCCTGCTGATCGCCGCCTATCTGGCGGTTTCGCTGCTGGGGTTGTCGGCGATCGGGCTGTTCATCTCCACCCTGACCGATGTTCCGGTGGGGGCCATGGCGGCCACCGTGGTGCTCTCTGTCGTCGCGCAGGTCCTGGACGCGCTGCCGCAACTCGAGTGGCTGCATCCCTGGCTTTTCAGCCACTACTGGCTGGACTTTGGCGATCTGCTCCGGCAGCCGGTTTCCTGGGATTCCTTTGCCGCCAATGCCCTGCTCCAGGGCGGTTACGTCGCCGTCTTCGGCGCGCTGGCCTACGGCAGGTTCATCACCAAGGACGTGCTCTCCTAGCCGCCAGTCTCAGTAACGGGCCGCGTAGCCGTACAGCTGCATCCCGGACATGGCGGCAACATCGGTCACGGTAATGCCGGCGTCGGGGTTCAGCGCCTGGACCACGCGGCCGCCGCCGAGGTAGATGGCCACGTGGTAGAAGCCCGGGGCCGAACCCCAGACGAACAGATCGCCCGGACGCGCCTGGGAGAGCGGGACATGGACGGGGGCCTGGGCGAACTGCTGGGAGGCCGTGCGGGGCAGGTACTTCCCTGCCGCGGCGAACGCATTCTGCACCAGGCCCGAGCAGTCAAACCCATAGCTCCCGGTTCCGCCGTACTGGTAGAAGAACGGCGATCCGGTCTTGCCGAGCGCCACCGAAATCGCGGTCTGGTTTGACCCGCCGGAAATCGGCGCCGGAACCGGAACGGGTACTGGCGCCGGGACCGGGGCAGGAATCGGTGCGGGGACCGGAGCAGGTACCGGCGCGGGATCCGGCGCGGACGCCGGAGCCGGAGCGGAGGCCGGTGCGGGTGCGGGCGCCGGTGCGGGTGCGGGCGCCGGTGCGGGCGCTGCAGCGGGGGCCGGCACGTCGGCGGGAGCGGGAGCGGCTGGCTGTCCTGCGGCTGAATCGTCCCGTCCAGGTGCTGCCGGTGCCGGCTGTGAACCCGTGCCAGGCTGCGGCGCGGGACCTGCCGCCGCGGTCAGTGCTGCGAGCCGAGCCTGCTGGCGCTGGCGGTCGAGGGCGTCCACCCGGGCCGATTCCAGCGCCGCGGTGGTGTTTCTCAGGCTTGCCAGCTGGTCCACGAGCGCGCTGCGCTGCGCTTTGGCATCGGCCACGACCTGGCGCTGGGCGGCGTCGGCGCGGCCGGCGTCGGCCTTGCGGTCCGCAGCAGTCGCGGCGGCCTCGTCGGCGGCGCGGTTGGCGTCCGCTGCGGCTTCGGTCAGGGACTGCGCGGCCGTGGCCGCGTTTTCCGCGGACTCGAAGGCCCGCGCGCGTCCGGCCGTTACAGCCTCCAGCGTGGCGGCATCCTCCAGGGCCCGCCCGGAGCCGCTGACAAAGCTGCTGAGGGCCGGGTTCAGCCCGCCGTTGCGGTACAGGTCACCGGCCAGCTGGCCCAGCTGTTTGCGGGTTTTGGCCTGTTCTGCCCCGGCGGCGGCAGCCCTGGCGGCCGCCACAGCCGCCGCGTCACGGCGTGTGGCCAGCTCCACGAGGGCCTCGCCGTACGCGTTGTTTGCTTGCAGGGATGCGGCGAGGCTGGTTTCCTGGCCGGCCGACGCGTCGGCCAGAAGCCCGTCGATCCTGGTGACCTCTGCCGCCGTCGAGCTCGCACTGGACTTGGCGGCAGCGATCTCTTCCGGTGAGGGGATCTCCGGCGACGCCGGAACCCGGCCGGCAGTCTCCTGCGGCGGGCGCCCCTGCGCAGAAATCTGCGAAGAAATCAGCGGCGCGGCCTGGGCCGGGAGCGCGAGCGTTCCGAGGAGGACGACGGCGGTGCAGAGCACAGCCGTCTTGCGGCCGGATCGGATCCAACTCATGGGCAACCTCGCTGAAGCCTCAGGCTGGAGTGAGCGAGGTCGGATTTGGCGCGTGAAAGCCCTCTGCGGATCACCCAGCAGGCATGAGGCTACGTGCCAAAGGCTACTTTGGCAACACGAGTCACATGAATAACATAAACAACACGAGTGTCATTTGGCCACGTCCGTGACGGGTGTGTCCTGCCGACGGTCAGGCGTGCTGGTGGGCCTCGTGCTCTGAATGCGTGGTGGGCTCGAGCTGGAACGTGCAGTGTTCGGTGTCGAAATGGGAGCCAAGGCAGCTGGTGAGTTTGTCCAGAACCCGGTCGGCGCCCTTGGCGCCGAGCGCTGCGTCTTCCACCACCACGTGGGCGGAGAAGACGGGGACACCGGAGGTAATGGTCCAGATGTGGATGTCGTGGACGGATACCACGCCGTCCACCGCAAGGATGTGGTCGCGGATCATCTGAACGTCCACGCCCTTGGGCGTGGCCTCGAGGAGCACGTCGACGACGTCGCGCAGCAGGTGCCAGGCCCGGGGCAGGATCATGAGGGCGATGAGGATCGAGGCAATGGTGTCGGCCGCCTGGAACCCGGTGACCATGATGACCACCGCCGCCGCGATGACGGCAAAGGACCCCAGCAGATCCCCCAGGACTTCGAGGTAGGCGCCGCGGACGTTCAGGCTTTCCTTCTGGGCGCCGCGCAGGATCAGCAGGGAGACCAGGTTGGCGACGGCGCCGAGGACCGCCGCGGCGAGCATGACGTCGGTGTGGACCTCGGGGGTGGTGCCGAGCCTGCGGATGGCCTCGGTGAAGATGACCACCGAGATGACGATCAGGACCAGTGCGTTTGCCAGCGCCGCCAGAACTTCGGCGCGCTGGTAACCGTAGGTGCGCAGATCGCTGGCGGGCCGGGTGGCGATCCATGCGGCCAGCAGGGCGATGAAGACGCCGGCGGCGTCCGAGAGCATGTGTCCGGCATCGGCGAGCAGGGCCAGGGATCCGGAGACCACCGCACCGATCGTCTGCACGAGCACCACGGCGAGCGTGATGGCCAGGACGGCGACCAGGCGCTTGCGGTGCTTGCCGGTGGCAGTGATGCCGTGCGAGTGGCTGTGGTCGTGTCCCATGCCTACAAGGCTATCCCCAGCCGAGCTCGTGCAGGCGCTCGTCGCTGATGCCGAAGTGGTGGGCGATCTCGTGCACCACGGTGACGGTGACTTCCTCGATCACGTCCTCCCGGGAGGTGCAGATGTCCAGGATGGGTTGGCGGAAGATGGTGATCCGGTCCGGCAGCGAGCCGGCGTCCCACCAGGAGTCCCGCTCGGTCAGGGGCACCCCCTCATAGAGCCCCAGCAGCACGGTGTCCGGATCCTCGCCGGGCTGCGGGGTGTAGTCGTCCTCGATGAAGATCGCGACATTGCTCATGGTCTTTGCCAGATCCGGCGGGATCCGGCCGAGGGCATCACTCACGGCGGCCTCGAAATCGGCCTCGGACATCGGGAAGGGGCTGTCACCACCGTCCCCGCCGTTCGGAACGATCGGCAGGCCGGGCGGGAGGGAGGAGGGCATAGGCAAACCCTAGCGGGACCGGCGCCGGGTCAGCCCCACGCCCACAAGGCAGATCGCGCCGCCCACCAGGCCCCAGATGGTCGGAATCTCGCCCAGGACCAGCCAGGAGATCAGGATTGTGGTGCCCGGGACCAGGTAGGTGGTGGCCGCGAGGCGTCCCGCATCAATCATCGAGAGCGCATAGGCCCAGGTGGTGAATGCGATCGCAGTGGGGAAGATGCCCAGGTAAACCAGGCCGAGGGTGGCCGGCAGGGGAGCGGCCTGCAACTCGGTGACCAACTGGCCGCTGAAGGGCAGGCAGCACAGGGCGCCCACCATGATGCCGAACCAGGTGGCCTGGGCGGCCGGGAACTTGCGGAGCACCGGTTTTTGGACGATTACGCTCACGGCGGCCAGCGCGGCCGCAAGCAGGCAGAGCAGGACGCCGGCCACGTCCGCCGTCGACCGCTGGCCGGAACCAAGCGCAATCACGGCCACGCCGCCGAACGCGATGAGGCTGCCGATGATGAGCCAGCGCGGGAACCCTTCCTTCAGGATCACACCGGCCATGACGGCCACCAGGATGGGGTTGACGTTAATCAGAAGGGCGGCCGTGCCCGCGTCGAGCATGTGTTCGGCGGCGTTCAGGGCCACGTTGTAGCCTCCGAACCACATGACGCCATAGGCCAGGATGGGCCACCACTCGCGGCCCCGGGGCAGGCCCCTGAGCTTGGGCACCACCAGCAGGCCCAGCACGACGGCGGCAACGGCCAGCCGGCCGAGCGTCAGGGAGCCAGGGGAGAAGCTCGGGCCCACGGCGCGGATGCCCACGAAGGCGGAGGCCCACAGGACCACGGTGACGACGACGGCGGCGATGCCGAGCCTGCTGATCGTGGCCGGCTGCCCGGGAGGGGGCGGCGCGGGTTGTGGGGCGGGTGCGGGGGCAGCGTGCGGAGACCCTTCGTGGGGGCCTGCGGACGGAGTGGGGCCGGATGCGGCGGTTGTTGCCATGCTGCCAATGTAGCCGTTCCCGGCTCCTCCCGGCTGGCGGGAATCGGTCACGTCTAGTCGAGATCCTGCCAACATCCCGAATGGCCTCAGCGCAGGACGCGCGCCGCCGTCCGGACAGCGGCCGCGACGTCGTTCAGCGCCGCCGAGCCGCGCCGCCACTGCTGCCAGTAGAGGGCAACGTCCACGTGCGCTCGCGGGGCGAGGGCCTCGAGCCTGCCGGCCAGCAGGTCCTCGCCGATTTCGATCTCGGGCATCATGCCCCAGCCCATGCCCCAGCGGATGGCACCGCCAAACTCCTGGGCGGCCGGGACATAGTGGCGCGGCGGCTGCAGGGAGGCCCGGCTGACCCGGCGCAGCCAGCGGTCCTGCAGGTCGTCCTTGCGGTCGAAGACCACAACGGGAGCGGCGGCGAGGGTCGCGCCGGTCGCACCCGCCCCAAACCAGCGGCGGGCGAAGTCCGGAGCGCACACCGGCAAATAGCGCATGGTGCCCAGCTTGCTCGATGAGCAGCCGGGCATGGGCTGGGCTGTTTCCGTGATGGCGGCAGCGGCGGCTCCGGCGCGCAGCAGGTCCAACGAGTGCTCCTGGTCTTCTCGCAGGATCTCGAGCTGGACGTTGTCACTGGCCGCCGCGAGGCCGGCCAACGCCCAGGTGTGCAAGGAATCGCTGTTGATCACCAGCGTCAGGCGCGTCCCTCCGCGGGGGTGCTCCGGCTGCAGTTCCTCGGCCAGGTCCGCGGAGAGCATTTCCAGCTGCCGGGCGAAGCGCACCACGGCCTCGCCGGACTCCGTGAGTCCGGGCGGCCGCGCCCGGGTCAGGACGGGCCGGCCGACGGCGGTCTCGAGGGCCCGGACCCGCTGGCTGATCGCCGAGGGCGTCACGGACAGGTGCGCGGCCGCGGCGTCGAAGCTCCCGTGCGTCAGAATCGCGGCCAGCGTCCGGGCCTGTTCGGGGGTGATCTCCATCATTAGCCCATCTTACGTATCAGCAGAATCTTTAACTGGTTTCATCTTCGGCGGGCGCCTACCGTGGAGTGGTGATCCTTCCCCTGTTTTCCGGTCTATCCGCCGGCCTGTCCCTCATCGTTGCCATCGGCGCGCAGAACGCTTTTGTCCTCCGGCAGGGCATCCAGCGCTCGCACGTCGTCATGGTGGTGGCAGTCTGCGCGGTCTCGGACCTCGTGCTGATCCTGCTGGGCGTCGCGGGCATCGGCATCCTCCTGGACCGGGCGCCCGCTGCCCTCGTCGTGATCCGGTGGGCCGGGGCCGCGTTCCTCCTTGCCTACGGGGCGCTCGCGGCCCGGCGTGCGGTCCGCGGGGAGCAGATGGAGAATCCCGGCAACAAGCCCGCCGCCGGCCGGGCCGCCGTCCTTGGCACCTGCCTGGCCTTCACCTGGCTGAACCCGCACGTCTACCTGGACACGGTGCTGCTGCTCGGGTCCCTCGCTGCCGCCCAGGGCGAAGCCGGGCGCTGGTGGTTCGCCGCCGGGGCCGGCCTGGGAAGCATTGCCTGGTTCACCGCCCTCGGCGCGGGGGCGCGGTTCCTGACATCCCTGTTCCGGCGCCGGACGGCCTGGCGCGTGCTCGACGCCGGAATCGCCGTCGTGATGGTCACCCTTGCCGTGCTGCTGCTGGCCTGACACGCGCCCGCCCGCCGCTCCGCCCCGCCGCGCGCCGCCCATCGCGCGCCCACGCAAAGTGTCGGGAAAGCTCAGGCTGATCCCTCCGTCCCCGGGGTTGGGCCGGTGGGCCCTTGTCCGTTCAACATGGCGGGGTCACGATTGCTGGTATGACAGCATCCCCAGCTTCGGCCAGCGAACGACGGCGTGCAGCAATCGGCACAGCCGTCTTCGCGGTCGCCCCCGCAACCGCCGCCGGCGTGGTGCCGTGGCTGCTGACCCGCTGGAAAGTGGAGTCCCCGGTCCCCGGCGGGGTGCCCGCGCAGATCGCGGGCGCCATGATGATCGGTGCGGGCGCTGCCGTCATCGCGAACTCCTTTGTGCATTTCGCCGTCGAGGGCATCGGGACCCCCGCGCCATTTGCCCCGCCCAGGCAACTGGTGGTTGGCGGCCTTTACCGGTACGTGCGGAATCCGATGTACGTGTCCATTGCCGCGGCCGTCGCGGGGCAGGGGCTCCTGCTGGGCCAGCCGAAGCTCTTCCTGGCTCTGGGCATCGGCGCCATCCCGGTGGTGGGTTTCGTCCGGCAGTACGAGGAGCCCACACTGGCCCGGAAGTTCGGTGCGGCGTACGAGCAGTACCGCAGCAATGTCCCGCGCTGGCTGCCCAGGCCCACGCCGTGGCGGCCCGTAGCGCCGGAGCCGTCCCGGCCCTAGGCATCGGCGGGCAGCAGGGCATTGGGCGGCTGGGGTAGCCCTGGGCCTGGGTAGCACTGGGGCCTGGCCCAGGGCAGCTGTCCGGCCGCTATTTGCCGCTTCCGGCCCACTCCAGCAGCCGGTCCAGCGGCCAGGTGGTGACGATCCGCTCGGCGGGTACCCCGTTCGAGGCCGCGCGCTCGGCGCCGTACTGCAGGAAATCCAGCTGGCCCGGCGCATGGGCGTCGCTGTCGATGCTGAACAGACAGCCGGCGTCGAGGGCCAGCCGGATCAGTTCGTCCGGCGGATCCTGCCGTTCGGGGCGGGAATTGATTTCGACGGCCACATTATTGCCGGCGCACGCCGCGAACACGCGCGCGGAGTCGAACTCGGACTGCGGGCGGGTTCCCCTCGACCCCTGCAGCAGCCGGCCGGTGCAGTGGCCGAGGACGTTCGTGTGCGGATCATTGATGGCGCCCAGCATCCGCTCGGTCATGGTGCGCCGGTCGGAGCGGAGCTTCGAATGGACGCTCGCCACCACGATGTCCAGCCGGTCCAGCATCTCCGGGGACTGGTCCAGGGTGCCGTCCTCCAGGATGTCCACCTCGATCCCGGCCAGGAGGCGGAAGTCCCCGCCGTCCGCGTTGATGTCCGCAACAATGTCCAGCTGTTCCCGAAGGCGTTCGGCGCTCAGGCCGTTGGCAATCTTGAGGTTGGGGGAGTGGTCCGTCAGGGCGAGGTAATCCCGGCCCAGCGTCCGGGCGGCGTCAGCCATCAATCCGATCGGGGACCCGCCGTCGGACCAGTCGCTGTGGCTGTGCAGGTCCCCGCGGAGGGCCGAGCGCAGTTCGGCGCCGCCGGTCGCGAGGGGTTGCTGCCCGCGTTGGCGCAGATCCTCAAGATAGTCGGGCACGCCGCCGTCGACCGCCTGCCGGATGACCTCGAACGTTCTGTCGCCGATCCCCTTCATGCTCTTGAGCCTGCCGTTGCGTGCCCGCGCTGCGACCTCCTCCGGGTCCAGGGCGCCGATAATCCCGGCTGCCTTGCGGAACGCCTGGATCTTGAAGGTGGGGGCGAGCCCGCGTTCGAGCCAGAACGCAATCTCATTGAGGGCATCAACGGCATCCATCAGTACATCTTGCACCCACTCTGCCCGGTCCCGCCCCCATCTTGGCCCGGCTTTGTATCGGCGGGAAGGGCCGATTTTGGATAATCCGGGGGTCTGCCCTTATAGTTTTATAGTCCAGTTCGGAGGAACCCGAAAGGACAAAAACGACAGGCTTCGGCCCTTAATTTTTGCCCTGATATGTTCCGACGGATGGCATCCTGGCCCCCATCGTCTAGCGGCCTAGGACACCGCCCTTTCACGGCGGCGGCACGGGTTCGAATCCCGTTGGGGGTACGCAAGGAACTGGTCAAACCGGGTGAAAAAGTCTGGTAGGCTAAAGGCCTTGAAAATCTGCGGTAGCGATATCGCAGGCAGCAAGAACAAGCAGTAAATAAGCAAGGCCCTGTAGCGCAGTTGGTTAGCGCGCCGCCCTGTCACGGCGGAGGTCGCGGGTTCAAGTCCCGTCAGGGTCGCTCTGATTGCCGGAAGAAATTCCGGCCTTCAAGGTGACATGTCACCTAGGCTCTGTAGCTCAGTTGGTAGAGCGTTCGACTGAAAATCGAAAGGTCACCGGATCGACGCCGGTCGGAGCCACCACTGGGAAGCATCAGTTCTTTGAGAACTGGTGCTTTTCTTCTTTAACACCCATCTGGTGCTCCGCTTTATCGACGGGGGAGGCGGGCGGCGGCCGACGGCGGCGACCGTTTGGGGGCCGTCCAGCCGGCCGGGCTAGACTCGCACGCTGGGGAAAGAACACCAAGGCCGCCGGCAGCCCGGTCCGGGCAGGCGGCGTAATCTCAACCGAAAAGTGATTCTGCACCGTGACTTCGAAGAATATTGCCCGTCCTCTCGCCGCAACCGCCCTCCTCGCAGCCCTGGCGCTTACCGGGTGTTCGGCCCCGCAAGCCGGCAGCGCGCCTTCGTCCGCCGCGGGCACGTCCGCCGGGGGCGAGTCCACCGCTTCCGCGTCCGCCACGCCGAGCCCCAGCGGGACCTCGGGACCGTTCGGCGGCTTCACCAGCGCCGCCGAGGCGTGCTCCAAGATCTCGGAGCAGGCAACCGGCGCCACGCTCCTTCCGCTGTCGGCCGCCCAAGGCAAGACGGCGGAACTGGAACAGTTCAAAAAGGAGCTGGCCGCGACGGCCGAACGCGTCCCGGACAGCCTCAAGGCCGACTTCGCCAACCTCAAGGAGGTGGCCGTTGCCGGCGTCACCGACCAGACGGTCTTCTCCAGCGGAAAGCTCCAGGCCGCCATGGCGCCGGTCACGACCTGGATCGCCACCAACTGCAAGTAGGGGGTTCGGCCAGGCCAACGCCCGCGTCGGCCCCCGGCTGACATCCCGCAGCCGACAGACGGCTGGCCTTGTCCCCAATGCAGGCCGCCCGTTCCCGCCCCCACCTGCATGGACTGTGGGAACGGGCGCCGCAAGATTCCCCCACGCGCCCCGAGGCAGGGACTAGGGTTGTGTCAAAGAGAAGGGGGAGTGCGTTATGGAATACCAGAATTCTCAACCCGTCGCCGGTCCCGCGGCCGGTCAACACGTTGCCGGCCTCGCAGCCGGTCAGCCCGGTCCCGACGCCCTGGTCAGTCCTATGGACGGTCTGTCCGCGCCGGCCGGCACCGGCCGCACGGTCATAGCGGAAACCGCCGTCGCCAAGGTAGCGGGCATCGCCGCCCGATCGGTGCCCGGCGTCTATTCGTTGGGATCAGGACCCTCACGCGCCCTCGGGGCCATCCGCGACGCCGTCGGCAACGCTGATCACGCAGCGGGCGTCCGCGTGGAAGTCGGCGAAACGCAGGTCGCCGTGGACATCGATCTTGTTGCGGTGTACGGCACCCCCCTGCAGACCCTCGCGGACCAGGTCCGCGCCGTCGTCTACGCCGCCGTCGGGGAACTGGTGGGTCTCGAAGTGATCGAGGTCAATATCGAGATCAACGACGTTTATGTGCCCGGCCCGGCCAAACCGGCCGCGTCCGCCGAGGCCCGGCCAGCCAGGGAGGCAATCCAATGAGTCTGACGGTAGTGGGAATCGCCATGGGCGCCTTCGTGGCCTTCATGTCCTTCCAGTTCGGTGTCTGGGGCTTCCTCGGCTCCCTGTTCTTCATGGCCATTGGCGCCCTCCTGGGCCGGGCCGCAGAGGGGAAGCTGGACCTGCGCAGCGTGTTTGACGCCCTCACGGGCCGGCGTTCCTCCTCATGAGCATCACGGCAGAAGCGCCGATCCCCGGCGCCGCGGTGGCCGGGCACAACCGCATCAGCACCCAGGCCCTGACGAGCGTGGCCCGGGCGGCCGCGGGGGAAGCCCTCGGTGTCCCGGCGCACGACGTCCGCGCCGACTGGTCGGACGATGACGGGCTGCTCGCCCTGTCGCTGGTCATGCCCGTCGCGGTCCCGAATCTCACCGCTGTGGTCCGTGACCCCGGCCGCGTCGCCGGATTCGGCGGTTCCATCTGGGAGCGTGCCGTCGCCGCCAAGGCCGAGATTCTGCGCCGCGTGACGGAACTGACCGGAGCGCAGCTGAGCCGGGTGGACATCCGCATCAGCGGGGCCGCCGTGCGCGGGGGAGGCCGGGTACATTGAGCCAGGACACCCAGAACGCCGGGATCGACTCCGCCGGGCATGACGCCGATGCGGTGCAGGGGAGCGCGCCGTTGGGTTCCGGCGCCGCGGGCATGGGCCGGATAGTGAAACGGGAGACGCACACATCGCGCGCTGTTGTGTCCGTGATCGCGGCCGGCCTGGTCATGGTCGTGTTCGGCTATGCGCTGCTTGAGACCGGGGTCCGTGCGATCGGGCAGCCGCCGTGGCTCGTGGATCCGCAGACCGCGGCCGAGCGGGTAGTCGCGCTCCCGGCGGGAATCCCGCCGCTTCTGCTCGGTGTCACGGGCGCTGTGATCGCGATGGCCGGATTGTTCTTCTTCCTCAATGCCGTGCTGCCCGGCCGGCGGGCACGCCACCTGCTCCCGGACCGCCGGGCCGCCGTCGTGGTGGACGATGAGGTGATCGCCGCTGCCCTGGCGCGCCGGGCCCGGCTGGCCGCCAACGTGGCCAAGGAACAGGTGATGGTGGTCGTGTCGCGGAATCGGATCACGGTCAACGTCCGGCCGACCTCCGGTGTGCCGCTGCGCCCGGACGCCGTCCTGGAGGCTGTGCGCCGGGAAGTGGAGGAAATGGGCCCCTGGCCGATGCCGGAAGTGCGGATCCAGGTATCCACAGCCGGGG
This sequence comes from Arthrobacter sp. 10T425, assembly GCF_056393985.1. NCBI lineage: Bacteria > Bacillati > Actinomycetota > Actinomycetes > Micrococcales > Micrococcaceae > Arthrobacter > Arthrobacter sp. 10T425. Next base: position 282,200 of record NZ_JBFTGZ010000003.1, read on the forward strand.
TGGTGGGGGCATGAACAACACCCCCCGGGCGCTGAACCGCGTACTGATTGGCATCCTTGGCATCCTGCTCCTCGCCATCGGCGTCCTCCTGATACTGCTTGCAAGCGTCCCGGCCGTGGGCGTGTGGTGGCATGAGTGGGCCGGCGGCGTCCTGAGCTTCTGGCTCGATTTGTTCGAACGGACGCAATTCCCCCGCCGCCAGGGGAGCTGGCTGTGGCTTGCCATCTGCGTGGCGCTGCTGGTGGTGATTGGCCTGATGATCGCCTGGATTGCCCAACAGGGTACGGGCCGGACCAGCCTGCTCGTGGCAGAGGAGGACCCGGGTGAGGTGCCCGGCAACGTCGGAATCAGCGGCGGCGTGGCGGAGCAGACGCTCCGCGCGGCGCTGGCGGACCGGCCCGACCTGGCCGGCGTCACGGTAGCGGCCTACAAAATCAGCGGTGAGCCGGCCCTCAAGATCCGGGTGGAACCGCGCCAGGGCGTCGCCCCGCACCGGCTCGCCGCCGAAGTTTCCGCCCTGGTGGAGGCGCTCGACGCGGTGATCGGCAAACGCACCCCGGTGCTGATCCACATCGGATCCGGCGCGCGGTCGCGGTTCGGCCGTTCCGAGCGGGTCCGCTGAGGTGGCCGGCCGGCGGGCCACGGAATCTCCTTTGCATAAAGGTTTCATGTAAACGCTTGCATTCCGGACTGCCTGTTGATTACTGTGATGGTCGGCACACCATCAGTACGGCCGTTTTTCACCGGTACTCAGCGAGGAGCACTCCAGTATGAAAACCCGCAATTTCCTACTTCCCGTCGCCACGGCAGGCATTTTGGCTATCACCCTTTCGGCGTGTGGCGGCGGAGGTGGCGGCACTACCAGCGGCAGCGACGCCGCCTCGCAGGGCCTGGACGGGCGCGGCCCCATTACTTACGTTCAGGGCAAGGACAACAGCAACGTGGTCCGCCCGCTGATCGACAAGTGGAACGCCGCCCACCCGAACGAAAAGGTCACCTTCAAGGAGCAGACCGACCAGGCCGACCAGCAGCACGACGACCTCGTCCAGCACTTCCAGGCCAAGGACCCCGGCTACGACGTCGCGAGCGTCGACGTCGTCTGGACCGCCGAATTCGCCGCCAAGGGCTGGCTGCAGCCGCTCAAGGACAAGATGGCGCTGGACACCTCGGCCATGCTGAAGCCGACCGTTGATGCCGCTTCCTACAAAGGCACGCTGTATGCGGCACCGGAATCATCCGACGGCGGCATCCTGTACTACCGCAAGGACCTGGTCCCCACGCCCCCGAAGACCTGGGACGAGATGATGAGCATGTGCTCCATCGCCAAGACCAACAACATCGGCTGCTACTCCGGCCAGTTCAAGAAGTATGAGGGGCTGACCGTCAACGCCTCCGAGGCAATCAACTCCGCCGGCGGAGCCGTGCTGGACGAGAACGGCAAGCCCAACCTGCTCACCGCGGAGGCAAAGGCCGGCATGGCCAACCTGACCAAGGCCTACGCAGACGGCTCGATCCCGAAGGAAGCCATCACGTTCCAGGAAGAGGAAAGCCGCCAGGCATTCCAGGACGGCAAGCTGCTGTTCCTGCGCAACTGGCCCTACGTCTACAACCTGGCCACCACCGAAGGCTCCTCCAAGGTCAAGGACGTCCTGGGCATGACCGCACTCCCCGGCAAGACCGGTCCGGGCGCCTCGTCCCTCGGCGGCCACAGCGCCGCGATCAGCGTCTACTCCAAGAACAAGGCCACCGCGGTGGACTTCCTGAAGTTCCTCACCACCGAAGAGACCCAGAAGTTCTTCGCCACGCAGGGTTCGCTCGCACCGGTGCTCGGCAAGCTCTACGACGACAAGGAGCTCGTCGCCAAGCTGCCGTACCTGCCGGTCCTGAAGACCTCGATCGAGAACGCCGTGCCGCGCCCGGTCACCCCGTTCTACCCGGCCGTCACCAAGGCCATCCAGGAAAACGCGTACTCGGCCATCAAGGGCGAGAAGACTGTAGACGCGGCCCTGTCCGACATGCAGAAGTCCATCGAGTCCGCTAGCGCGGGACAGTAGGTCCATCATGGCAACTGAAGTAGGCCCGACGTCGGTCAAGGCACCGGCGTCGGGCGGGGCACCGATCCACCACGCACCCAAGGGTGTTGGGGAGGACAACCGCATCGCGACGCAGGGGCGCTGGGCAGCTTGGCTGCTGGCGCCGACCATCCTCGCATTGTCGGTAGTGATCGTGTATCCGATCATCACCGCCATTGTGATGTCATTCCAGAAGGATGCCGGTCTGGACCCCGCTACGGGTCTCTTCGTTGAGGGTGGCCCGGCCGGCTTCTCGAACTACTACAACTGGATTTTCCAGCAATGCCCGGCACCGTCCGGCGGAACCGTTGACTGCCCGCCGGGAACCCTCGGCGCGCAGTTCTGGTCCGCCACCGGCACCACGTTCTTCTTCACCATCGTGACGGTGGCACTGGAGACCGTGCTCGGCTTCTGGATGGCCGTCATCATGGCACGGGCCTTCAAGGGCCGCAGCCTGGTCCGTGCAGCCGTCCTGGTGCCGTGGGCCATCCCCACCGCCGTGACGGCCAAGCTGTGGCTGTTCATCTTCGCCTTCGAAGGCATCGGCAACAAGCTCTTCAACACCACCGTCCTATGGACCGGCAGCGAATGGCCGGCCAGGTGGGCCGTGATCATCGCGGACGTCTGGAAGACCACGCCGTTCATGGCGCTGTTGATTCTTGCCGGCCTGCAGATGATTCCCGCGGAAGTGTACGAGGCGGCCAAGGTCGACGGCGCCTCAGCCTGGCAGCGGTTCCGGATGATCACCCTGCCGCTGGTGAAACCGGCGCTCATGGTGGCCATCCTGTTCCGCACCCTGGACGCGCTGCGCATGTTCGACCTCCCGTACATCCTGACCGGCGGAGCGAACAACACCACCACGCTCTCCATCCTGGTGATCAACCAGATCAGGCAGGGCTTCAACGCGGCGGCGGCTTTGTCCACCATCACGTTCATCATCATCTTTCTGGTGGCTTTCATCTTCGTGCGCTTCCTCGGAGCGAACGTGGTGGAGCAGCAGACCGGCGCAGGTAAGGGGAAGAAATGACCGCCGCGACGAGCGCCGCAACCGAGCTGCGCGCAGAGCAGGACCGGGGGCGGAAGGCCGCGCAGAACCGCGAGAAGTGGGCCCAGAGCCGGACCTACATCAGTGCGGTCGTGATCCTCTTCTGGTGCCTGGCTCCGGCCTACTGGATGGTGGTGACGGCGTTCCGGGACGTCGGCTACACCTACGACACCTCGATCCTGCCGACTCACATCACGCTGGACAACTTCAAGACGGCGTTCGACACGTCCTTCGGCAACCACTTTGGCCAGGCACTGCTGAACAGCTTGTTCATCGGCACCGTCGTCACCCTGGTGTCGCTGGTGATCGGCGTGTTTGCCGCCTACGCACTGGCCCGCTTGAACTTCAAGTTCAAGTACCTTGTGCTGGGCTTCATCCTGGGCGCTTCCATGTTCCCCGGCGTCGCCCTCATCACCCCGCTGTTCCAGCTCTTCACGAACATCGGCTGGATGGGCACCTACCAGGCCCTGATCATCCCGAACATCTCGTTCGTGCTGCCGCTGACGGTCTACACCATGACCTCCTTCTTCCGGGAGATGCCGTGGGAGCTCGAGGAATCGGCCCGGGTGGACGGCTGCACGCAGGGACAGGCCTTCCGGAAGGTCATCATGCCGCTGGCCGCACCGGCCATCTTCACAACCGCCATCCTGGCCTTCATCTCATCGTGGAATGAATTCCTGATCGCCAGCCAGCTTTCGTCCGACGCAACGCAGCCGGTCACCGTGGCCATTGCGAGCTTCGCCGGTGCGCAGCCGAACCAGATTCCGTACACCGCCATCATGGCTGCGGGCACTATTGTGACCATTCCCTTGGTCATCCTGGTGCTGGTGTTCCAGCGTAAGATTGTCGCGGGCCTCACGGCCGGCGCGGTTAAGTGACTGAGGCGTGATGACTGACGAGCAGAACCAGGGTCACGTGCCGGCGACGCGTCGAAAGGTGCGCTCCGGCGAGGACTTCGACATCATCATCGGGTTCCTCGGCTTTTGGGCCGTGGTGCTGCTGGTGGTCACTGTCTGGATGGAAGTGACCGCCCAGCCAGCCCTCTTCTGGGCCCTGGGTCTGCTCGCCATGTTGCTGGCCCTCTACGGGATGATCCGGCTGCGCCGGCGTTTGCCGCGCCGGACGGCCAGCCGGCACTCCTAGCAGGGGGACAGCAGCCGGGCAGCAGCCGGGCAGGATTATTCAGCCGCCGGGGGGAGGCGGACGCAACACGTCTGCGGGCAGCCGCCAGGCTTCCACGGACCGTTAATTAGGGGGCACAGGTGGCACGGACGGAACGGGCGCAGCGCGGAGGCCACTCGGGCGTCAGCATTGAGGATGTCGCCGCCGCTGCGGGCGTGTCAACGGCCACCGTATCCCGTGCCGTCCGGGGACTGCCCCGTGTTTCCCCGGCAACCCGCGAGAAGATCCTCGGCATCGCCGAATCCTTGGGCTACGTCGCGTCGTCCTCGGCGTCCGGCCTGGCGACGGGCCGGACCAAAACCATCGGCGTCCTGGCCCCGTTCGTCAGCCGCTGGTTCTTCTCCAAGGCCATCGAGGGAGCCGACCGGGAACTCCACTCCCGGCAGTACAACCTTTCCCTCTTCAACCTCGGCGGCCACGGCAGCCACCGTGAGCGGCTCTTCAGCAAGACCATGGTCTACAAGCAGATCGACGCCCTGCTGGTCCTCTGCATGGCGCTCACCCACGAGGAAATCGAGCATCTCCAGAAAATCGACATCCCGCTGGTGGTGGTGGGAGGCCACGTCGAGGAGTGCCCCTACATCGGCATCGACGACTACGCCGCGGCCGCCACCGCAGTGCGCCACCTGATCGGGCTGGGCCACACGGACATCGCGCTCCTGCACGGCGACGACGAAACCGACCTCAACTTCGACGTCCCCAGGGTCCGGATCCAGGCTTTCCACGACATCATGGGCGAGTCGCGGCTGCCCGTCCGGGCCGAATGGGACCTCTGGGGGGACTTCACCGTCCGCAGCGGTCAGGAGGCATTCCGCCGCCTCTGGGCCACCGGCGGTGCCAAGCCCACAGCAATCTTCTGCGCCTCCGATGAGATGGCCATGGGCGTCATCTTCGAGGCCAACAAAGCCGGTGTGCGCGTCCCGGAGGACCTCTCGGTCATCGGCATCGACGACCACGACTTCGCCGAGGCCATGGGCCTGACCACAGTCGGGCAGCGCCCGGACCAGCAGGCCGAACTCGGCACCAAAATGCTGCTGGACGAGCTCGACGGCATTTCCGGCTCCGTGCAGTCCGCTGTGGCGCCGCACCGGCTGATTATCCGGACGACGACGGCGCCGCCGCTGCGCCAGTCCGCGCGGCTCAGCTAGCGGAGTTCGGGGCGCGCTAGGACGCGCGGGCCAGCTGGCGGATCGGCACCCAACGCGAGGCCAGCCGGCGGTAGGCCGCGGCGGCGCCGGTCATGTCCCCCTCCGCCAGGCACTCGATGCCGAGGCGTACGTCCAGCGGCGAATCATCCGGATAGACCTTGTCTGCCACCCCGCCGTAGTCGAGTTCCACTGCCGAGTCCGGGTGGAAGAGCTCAAGCCATTCCGTTAACTGGGTCAGGTCCTCAAGCATGTCGAGATCGGGCGCGGCGAGGGCCAGGTGCGCCACCGCATAGCTCACCCGCTCCAGCGCGTTGCTGATGCCGGCACGGATGCGGACCGTCACAATGTGGCCGTCGGCTTCGACGACGTCGGTGGGATCCGATTCCTGGAAAAGGCAGAACCAGCTGAACGGAATGCCCCACGTGGACGCCCTGGTGTGGACCCGGCTCAGGCCGTCGTGGGCGCGCACCTCATCAATGCGTTCCTGGTGTTTATCCCGCTGTTCTTCCGGGATCAGCAGCTGGGCCAGGGGCCCGTGGATGCCTTCCATCAGGGCATTGGCGGCCAGCCCGGCGCGGAGGACCAGCTGGCTGGGGCAGTACAGCAACCGGTCGGGCTGCGGGGCGGCCGCAGTCCCGGACGTGGCGGCGTCGTGCGCTGCGCCGGACGGGGCCCGCCTGGCCGGGGCCGCGACAACGCGCACCAGATCGGTCCGGCCGGTGGGAAACGGATCCCCGTCGGGCCGGGTGATGCGGCCCAGGGACGCCAGGAGCTCAGCGTTCTCCACAGCCGCGCGGGACGCCTGGCCGGCGCCGGCGGCCTCCAAGGTCTTCCGTTGCTGTTCGGGGAACGCCTCGAGGGGCTCGTAGATCCGGAGCGCGGAAGAGAACGGCAGCCCGGACTGTCCGTGGTAGATGCTCCCCGTCATTGGATCACGACGCTTCCCTGGCCGGCAGCCATTAGTCCGCCAGTTCCGCAATCACCGGGGCATGGTCCGAGGCGCCCTTGCCCTTGCGCTCCTCGCGGTCGATCATCGCACCGGTGACCCGTGCCGCCAGGGCCGGGGAGGCGAGGATGAAGTCGATCCGCATGCCCTCCTTTTTCGGGAAGCGGAGCTGCGTGTAATCCCAGTAGGTGTAGACGCCGGGCCCCGGGGTGTGCGGGCGGACGACATCCTGGAAGCCGGCCTCCTCGAAGGCATGGAAGGCGGCCCGCTCAGGCTCACTGACGTGGGTGAGGCCCCCGGAGCGGAAGTAGTCGATGTCCCAGACGTCATCATCCAGGGGGGCGATATTGAAATCGCCCATCAGCGCAATCTGCGCCTCGGGGTCCTCCTTGACCCAGGTGCCGGCGTGGTTTTTCAGGATGTCCAGCCAGTTGAGCTTGTAGGGCATGTGCTCATCGTCGAGGGCGCGGCCGTTCGGGACATAGAGGCTCCAGACCCGGACGCCGCCGCACGTGGCGCCGATGGCGCGGGCCTCCTGCACGGCGTCCTTGCCGCTCTTGCCGAACACGGGCTGGTCCAGGAAGGTGCGTTCGACGTCGTCGAGTCCCACCCGGGAGGCGATCGCGACGCCGTTCCACTGGCTCAGGCCGAAGTGCGCCACCTCGTAGCCCATGTTCTCGAAGAGCTCCCAGGGGAAGTTCTCGTCCTTGCATTTGGTTTCCTGGATGGCCAGGACGTCGCAGTCCGTGCGCTGAAGCCAGGACTCCACACGGTCGGCGCGGGCACGGAGCGAGTTCACATTCCAGGTAGCAATCTTCACAGTCCCTAACTTACCGAACTTGGCCCCCGGACGAAGCCGCCGGCCGGCTCCGTCCTCTGGAAATTAGTAGGAAGTCCGAGTATATTCGGCTGCAGAGATGATCTAGGTCACATGCAAAGGAGCATTCGGTCATGGTTCGAGAACTATCCCATTACATTGACGGGCAGCGGGTTGAGGGTACCTCCGGCCGGTTCAGCGACGTCTATGATCCCTGCACCGGCGAGGTCCAGGCCCGGCTGCCGCTGGCCAGCACCGAGGAAGTGCGTAACGTGATCGCCAGCGCCGAAAAGGGGCAGGTGGAATGGGCCGCGATGAATCCGCAGCGCCGCGGCCGGATCCTGCTCAGGTTCGTGGACCTGGTCAACGAGCACATGGACGAACTCGCCACCCTGCTGTCCTCCGAGCACGGCAAGACCTTCCCGGACGCCAAGGGCGACATCCAGCGCGGCATCGAAGTGGTCGAGTTCGCCGCCGGCGCCCCGCACCTGCTCAAGGGCGAGTTCTCGGACAACGCCGGAACCGGCGTCGACGTGCACTCGATGCGCCAGCCCCTCGGCGTCGTAGCCGGCATCACGCCGTTCAACTTCCCGGCCATGATCCCGCTGTGGAAGTCCGGGCCGGCGCTCGCCGCCGGCAACGCCTTTATCCTCAAGCCCTCCGAACGGGATCCCTCCGTGCCGCTGCGGCTGGCCGAGCTCTTCACCGAAGCGGGCCTCCCCGATGGCGTCTTCAACGTCGTCAACGGGGACAAGGAAGCGGTGGACGCGCTGCTGGAGGATCCCCGGGTCCAGGCCATCGGGTTCGTCGGCTCCACGCCCATTGCCCAGTACATCTACGCCACCGCCGCGGCGAACGGCAAGCGCGCGCAGTGCTTCGGCGGCGCCAAGAACCACATGGTGATCATGCCCGACGCGGACCTGGACATGGCCGCGGACGCCCTGATCGGGGCAGGCTTCGGCTCCGCGGGCGAGCGCTGCATGGCGATTTCGGTGGCCGTTCCGGTAGGCCGGAAGACCGCGGACGTCCTCGTGGAGAAGCTGCAGGAGCGGATCGCCGGCCTCAAGGTCGGCCACAGCCTCGCCAAGGACTCCGATTTCGGCCCGGTGGTGGCGGCGTCCGCGAAGGACCGGATCGAAGGCTACATCGCCTCCGGCGTCGAAGAAGGCGCGAGCCTGGTGACCGATGGCCGCGGCCTGAAGGTGGAAGGCTACGACGGCGGCTTCTGGATCGGACCCACGCTGTTCGACAACGTCACGAAGGACATGAAGATCTACAAGGAGGAAATCTTCGGCCCGGTCCTCAGCGTGCTCCGCGCCGAAGACTACGACGAGGCCCTCCGGCTCTGCAGCGAACACGAGTTCGGCAACGGCGTGGCCATCTTCACCCGCGACGGCGACGCCGCCCGGGACTTCGCCAGCCGGGTCCAGGTGGGCATGGTGGGCATCAACGTCCCCATCCCCGTGCCGATTGCTTACTACACCTTTGGCGGCTGGAAGGCGTCCGGATTCGGCGACCTCAACCAGCACGGGGCCGACGCCTTCCGCTTCTACACGAAGACCAAGACGGTCACCAGCCGCTGGCCGTCCGGCATCCGCCAGGGCGCCAGCTTCATCATGCCGGAAGGCAGCTGATGGGGGCGGACGCTGCCCGGGTAGCGGACAGTGGAGCAGCGGCCGGCGAACCCTTGGCCGGGGAAGCAGGGGAAGTGACGTTTGAACGGCGCGGCCGCCTCGGCGTCGTGACCCTCAACCGGCCCGCGGCCGTCAACGCCCTGACGGCCGGCATGGCCGCCGCGATGCTCGAACAGCTCACGCTCTGGGCCGACGACGACGCCGTGGCCGCGGTGCTGGTCCGTGGCGCCGGGGACCGGGGCCTCTGCGCCGGCGGTGACATCGTGGCCATCTACCGGGACATGCTCGACGGCGGGGACGCCACCGCGGACTTCTGGGCGGTCGAGTACCGGCTGAACCTGCTCATCTCCGAATACCCCAAGCCGTACGTCGCGTTCATGGACGGGCTGGTGTTGGGCGGCGGCGTGGGGATCTCGGCCCACGGCTCCGTACGGATCGTCACCGAACGCACCCGCACGGGCATGCCCGAAACGACGATCGGGTTTGTTCCCGACGTCGGCGGCACCTTGCTGCTCTCCGGCTCGCCGGGGGAGGCCGGCACCCATGCGGCCCTGACCGGAGCCCACCTGAGCGGCGCGGACGCACTGTTCCTGGGCCTCGCCGACTGCTTCGTGCCCTCCGACCGTTTGCCGGACCTGGCGGCAGCGCTCGAAACCGAGGCGGCGGAGGCCGCTGTGGCCCGATTCGCCGAACCGGCACCGGCTTCAGTCCTGGCCGCACAGCAGGAATGGATCGACGCCTGCTACTCCAGCGACGACGCCGAGGAAATCCTGCGCCGGCTGCGGGCCTTCGGTGGAGAGGCGGGCGGGGAAGCCGCCGCAGCCGCTGACACCATCGAGGCCAAGTCGCCGACGGCGGTCAAGGTGGCGCTGGAATCCCTGCGCCGGGTCCGCGGCCTGAACCTGGAGCAGGCGCTCGAGCAGGAGTACCGCGTCGGCCTGCGCTTCCTTGACGGCCCGGACTTCCGCGAAGGCATCCGCGCCCAGGTGGTGGACAAGGACCGCAATCCCCGCTGGAAGCCCGCCACCCTCGCCGAGGTCACCGGGACGGACGTCGCGGCCTACTTCGCCCCGCTGGGCGGGCGCGAACTGAAACTCTCTCCGAAAGAGAACAACGCGGAGAACAACAAGGAGAAGAACCATGTCTGACGCAGGAGCCCCGGATACCGGCACCATCGCCTTCCTCGGCCTGGGCCACATGGGCGGCCCCATGGCCGTCAACCTGGTCAAGGCCGGCTACCGGGTGACCGGCTTCGACGTCGTGCCGGCGGCCCTGGACGCCGCCCGGGAGCACGGCATTCCCACTGCCGGGACGGCTGTCGAGGCGGCGGCGGGCGCCGCCGTCGTGCTGACCATGCTGCCCAGCGGCAAGCACCTCCTTGACGCCTACCGCGGCACGGGCGGTACGCCCGGCCTGCTCGAAGCCGCCGCCCCGGGCACCATGTTCCTGGATTGCTCCACCATCAACGTGGACGAGGCCCGCGAGGCCGCAGAACTCGCGGTCGCGGCCGGCCACCGCGCCGTCGACGCCCCCGTGTCCGGAGGTGTGGTGGGCGCCGAGGCCGGCACGCTCACATTCATGGTCGGTGCCCTCCCGGAGGACTTCGAGGCCGTCAATCCGCTGCTGGAAGTCATGGGCAAGCGGGTGGTCCACTGCGGCGCGCACGGTGCCGGCCAGGCGGCCAAGATCTGCAACAACATGATCCTGGGCGTCTCGATGATCGCCGTCAGTGAGGCCTTTGTGCTGGGCGAGAAGCTCGGCCTGACCCACCAGGCGCTGTTCGACGTCGCTTCCGCCGCCTCGGGACAGTGCTGGGCGCTGACCACTAATTGCCCCGTGCCCGGTCCGGTCCCGACGAGCCCCGCCAACCGGGACTACCAGCCTGGCTTCGCCGGGGCGCTCATGGCCAAGGACCTCAACCTGGCCCTCAACGCGTTGCAGAGCACCGGCGTCGCGGCCCGGCTCGGGCCGCTCGCGGCCGAAATTTACGATACGTTTGCCGCGGAAGGCGGTGCCGGCCGGGACTTCTCGGGCATCATCACCGACATCCGGGAAAAGTCGGAAGCAGGCAAATCCGAGGCAGGCACGGCCGGGCACTAGTCCCGGACCGAAGCCAACGCGCAACATCAGAACCAGAACCAGACCAGCACCACCGAAGGGGACCACCCATGACGGAACAGTACGCAAACATCCTGGTGGAGCGCCGCGGCCGCGTGGGCCTCGTGACGCTCAACCGGCCCGAGGCCCTCAATGCCCTGAACAAGGCCACGATGGACGAGCTGGTGAAGGCAGTCGCCGGGATGGACGCGGACCCGGGGGTCGGTGCCGTGGTGGTGACCGGTTCGGCGAAGGCCTTTGCTGCCGGCGCGGACATCAAGGAAATGCAGTCCAAGGGCTACATGGACATGTACGCGGCGGACTGGTTCCGCGGCTGGGAGGACTTCACCCGGCTCCGCATCCCCGTCGTGGCAGCCGTGTCCGGCTTCGCGCTCGGCGGCGGCTGCGAGCTGGCGATGATGTGCGACTTCATCATCGCCGGGGACAACGCCAAGTTCGGCCAGCCGGAAATCAACCTTGGCGTGCTCCCCGGCATGGGCGGCTCACAGCGCCTGACCCGCGCAGTGGGCAAGTCCAAGGCGATGGACATGATCCTGACCGGCCGCTTCATGGACGCCGAGGAGGCCGAACGCGCGGGCCTGGTGTCCCGGGTGGTCCCCGCCGCGGACGTCGTCGAGGAGGCACTGAAGGCCGCCGAGGTGATTGCGTCCAAATCCAAGCCGGTGGCGATGGTGGCCAAGGAAGCGGTGAACGCCGCGTTTGAGACCGGGCTTGCCCAAGGCGTGCTGTTTGAACGGCGCGTGTTCCACTCGCTGTTCGCCACCGAGGATCAGAAGGAAGGCATGGCCGCCTTCACCGAGAAGCGGCAGCCGGAGTTCAACCACCGCTAGGCGGCACCGGCCGGCCTCAGGTGAAGATGTCGGCCACGTACCTGCCGTGGGTGCGCTCCACCTCATCCATCCAGGCCTCGGCCTCCGCCTTGGAGGCGCCGGTCGCTTCCTGGTAAATGAGGGCGCACGTGTCCCGGACCTGCGGCGCCATGTGCTTGCCGTCGCCGCAGACATAGACCGTGGCGCCCTGCCGGACCAGCTCGACGACGTCGGCCCGGTCTGCCCAGAGCCTGTCCTGGACGTATTTCAGGCCGTCCTCGGGTGCGGTGGAAAAGACCGGCCGCAGATCGAGGTTGGCTTGGTCCGCCCATGACGCGAGTTCCGGGCGGTAGAGGAAGTCGGTGTCCGGGGCGCGGCAGCCGAAGAACAGCAGGGCAGGTGCCGGCGTCGTCTCCTCGGCCTCGGCCCGCAGCGCCCGGTCCTGGACGAACCCGCGGAAGGGGGCCAGTCCCGTCCCCGCGCAGACCATGATGAGCGGGACCGCCAGGGACGGCGGCGGGTGGAAGGCCGCGTTCGAGGGGCGGACAGTAACCGCGACCCTTGACCCGGGCCTGGCCTGGGCGAGGTAGGTGGACGAGGCCCCTTCGAAGACCCCGCGGCCGGACCACGCCGGAGCCTGGATGACGGCGAAGGTAAGGGTCACGTGGTCGGGGCTCCAGAGCGGGGACGAGGAGATGGAGTACCGCCGGGGGGTCAGCTGGGTCAGCAATTGCAGGAACGAGGTGAACGACAGCTGGCATGACGGATACGTCTCCAGCAGGTCAAGGATGGAAACGCGCCTGTCGAGGATCTCGGCCGCGTACCGCCCGCGGTCCTGGGCCAGGGCCTCAAGTTCGGCGCGTTGGGCAGGATCGGCCGCGACATCCGCCAGGTCCTCGAGCTGGGTGCGGGTGGCAGGGACTGCGAGCTCCACGTAGCTGCTCAGCAGTTCGCCCACGGCCACCGGCGCGCCCGTGGGCAGGAAGGTGTCCCCGCGCTCCATGGTCAGCTGGACGTGCGAGTCGTAGTCGAGGTTGAAACGGGCCAGGGCCCGCTGCACGAGTTCGCTGGGATTCAGGGGCAGCACGGCCAGATAATCCCCGGTCCGGTAGCTCATCCCCTCGGGCAGGGCGATCTCGACATGCCGCTTGGACCGGGCGCCGGGCTTGGCCAGATCGACCAGTTCCCGGTTCGCGACGACGGTGCCCAGCGCCAGCCCGTTCTGGCGCAGCATCGGGTCCCGGACGTTGCCGACGAACTGCAGTTCCAGCTCGGGTTGAGCTGTCGGCTGGCTGGTCCGCTGCCCCAGGGCGGCGTCCACCGCGGGCCAGAATCCCGCGTACCACTCTTCGAAATCGCCGAAGAAGTCGCCGCGGGCGTTGGCTTCGCCCCGGGCATAGATCCGCGTGGCACCGGCAGCCTCGAGCCGGGCGTCGATGGCCTTGGGCACCTCCTGGTACGTCCTCGCCCAGTCCTTGTTGCCGTTGCCGAAAACCGTGTACCGGACCCCGGCGAGGGCGCCCGGCCGCAGGCCCTCGGTCCAGGCCACGAATTTTCGGGCGTTGTCCGGCGGCTGCCCCTCGTAGGAGGACGTCACGATCGCGACGAGCCCCTCCGTGGGCAGCCCGCCGGCCGCCTCGTCGAGCGGACCGATGGTGGGGCTGTAGCCGCGCCGTCCGGCGTCGTTGGCGAGGCGCTGGGCGAAGTCCTTGGACGTGCCTGCATTGGAACCGTAGAGCACCCGGATCGGGACGCCGTTGGGCGCGGCGGCCGCCGCTGCGGCTTCGGCCTGCCGTGCCTGTTCGACGTCGGCCCGGGGGCCGGCCGCGATGGTGACGTCCCGCCTGCGCACGTGGATGAACAGCCCTTCAGGCTTCATGGTCAGCGTGTGTTTGATCTGCAGCTCATAGCCCGGGTCCGCCGCCGTGACCTCGAAGCGCTGCAGGAGCTTGGCCAGGAAGAGCATGGCCTCCTGCAGGGCAAATCCCCGGCCGATGCAGGAGCGCTGCCCGTTGCCGAAGGGCTTCCAGGCATTGGCGGGGATTTCGGCGGCCCGTTCCGGGGAGAACCGCTCCGGGTCAAAGAGGCCGGCGTCCTCGCCCCAGGCCGCCTTGTCCCGATGCAGTTGCGGGATCAGGACCATGATGGGCTGGCCCGCGGGGACTTCGTAGCGGCCGCCGAGCATCGTGTCCTCGTAAGGAGTCACGTTGAACGCCGGAGCGGTGGGCCACAGCCGTAGCGTTTCCTTAAGGATCTGGTCCAGGTATCCCAGCCGGGGCAGGTGCTCGAACCTGGCGCTTTCGGTACCAAGGACCTCGTCCACTTGTGCACGCGCCTTGGCCAGGACGCCCGGATGGCGCAGCAGTTCGTAGAGTGTAAAGGACAGCAAGCCGCTGGTAGTCTCGTGCCCGGCGATCAGGAACGTGACCATCTGATAGCGGATGTTTTCATCGGATAGACGCTCACCGGTCACCGGGTCCGCCGCGCTGAGCATGGTGTCCAGGATGTCTTCGCTGCCGGGCGGGCTGGGGTTGCGCCGCCGGTCACTGATGATCTGTTCGGCGACCTCGAACATCAGGGCATGGTCTTCTTCGAGCTGGTGCCGCCTGCGCAGCATGATCTTGTTCTGCACCGGGAGCCTGCGCGCCCGGTCCCCGGATTCAACCAGGGCGCGGACCATGGCGCCGACGAACGGGTGCATCTCCTCCCGGTAGAGGCTGTTGAACCGGTAGCTGAACGAGCACAGGGCGATGGTGTCCAGCGTCAGGCGGGTGGTGCTGTCCGGAATGTCGATCCGCGCCGTGGGGCCCAGCCTCTCCCACTTGAGCAGCAGCTGCTCAACGATGTCGTCCATGCCGGCGAACATCCGCTTCAGCGCTGCAGGCCCGAACGCCGGCATCAGGATCCGGTGTGCCTTTTGCCAGTTGGGTTCCTGCGTATCTGCGGTGAACAGGCCGTCGCCGGCGAACTGCCTCACCTGCCGAAGGGCAACGCCCAGCACTTTGCCGAACCGGGACTCGTCGCACACCTCGTTGACGAGCTGCTGGGAAGAGATGGCGACGATACTGCGGTTGAAGAACTGGATGCGGACTATGGGGCCGTACCGCTCGGCCAGCTCGACGATTCCCAGGATTCCCTTGCTGGAGTCGATGTCCGGCAAATTGCCGACCACCGGCCTCGTGGGAGGCTGCGGTATGGGGACGCTGGGCGAAGTCATGGCCACTCCTAGGCGATCGCCGATGGACGCGCTGTGAGCACTGCTTACTGCCTGGCCGGACGGAACCGTCCTGCCGGAACCACGATACTCCGGTCCGATCCCGCACAAAATAGCTCCTGCCCGGCTTCGCGGGCCATCGTCCCTGACGGCCGAACGCCAAGAAGCGAAGGGTCGGAGACTGTTTTCTTCGTGCTGTCTGCCGGGACGCCCTTCTTGTCAGCGGGCGGGGTCAGCGGGCGGGGCGTTCCTTAGCCGGCGGCCGTCGCTGAGGTTCGCAGCCCGTGGACGAACTCAAGCTTGTCGATAACTGCGGCGGAAAGGACGAAGGGGTAAAGATCATCTTTCCCCATGCTGCGGTTGACCTGGTTCAGGGCAAGGGAGAGCGGCAGCCATTCGGTTTCCACAACTTCCTGGAAAGAGGTCCCCCGGGGAGTGCCTGGGATGAGTCCGAATTCCCGGGCGGTGTCGAGGGTGTCGCAGATGTGGAGGTAATGGGCGAACGACTCCGCAAAGTCCTCGTAGGGGTGCATGGTTGCGTACTTTGAGATGAACCGTTCATTCCAGTCCGCCGGGGCGCCTTCGCTGTAGTGGCGGTCTATCTCTGCCTGGTAATCCTTGGTGTCGTCGCCAAAGAGATTACGCGCCTCGCGCGTTCGTCCGTCATCGCTGAATACCAGCACCGTCTCAAAATAGTGCCCAACTTCATGCCGGAAATGCCCGAGCATCGTCCGGTACGGTTCATCGAGTTGGGTACGCATTCGTTCCCGATAGGCATCGTCGCTTTCGGCCAGATTGATGGTGATCACACCGTCAGCATGACCAATCACCACATTTTCCTTGACACTGGACAACAGGTCGAAAGCAAGTCCCCCGTCGGGGTCTTCTGCGCGCGTGATGATCGGCAGGCCCAGCCCATCGAGCTCAGCAATGAGATGACGCTTGGCCCGCTCAGCCGCAATGAACTGCGATAGGCCTTTGGCGTCGCTGTCGTTCGGTCGAGTCCGCGTGAGCTCACAGCTGAAGCATTGACTGCCGCCCTCCGGGGCAAGCCAAGTGCAACCGGAAAGCAAAAAATTAGCGCACCGGTGCCAAGTGGCTCCCGACTCATCGGTGTACTGTCCCTGACTGCCTGTTGCGACTATGGCGCGGGCGTTCCGCAGGTATGCCAAGTTAGTTCCGCAGTGCAGGCAGACCGAATTTTCAAAGTACACGCTCGAACCGCAGACACCGCAGGATTGTTTTTTCACTTCATGATCTTAGCCGCGGCCACCGGGCTTCACCCGGTGCCCGGCGCCCGGGTCTCAGCCGCTGAAATCACCGGCGTTCCGGCGGAATGTGCCCAGGATCCGGATCAGCTGGTCCACGTCCTGGTCCGCGAAGCCGGACTGGCCAAAGACCTCGGAGTTCAGCACCGCCGTCGCCCGTTTGGCCAGGGTGCGGCCTTCCGGGGTGAGTTCGATCAGGGTGGTGCGGCCGTCCGTGGGGTGCGGCGAGCGGATCACCAGCCCGGCCTCCTGGAGCCGGTCCACGGCATTGGTGACTGAGGTGGGGTGGACCTGCAGCAGCGCGCTCGCCTTGTTCATGGGCAGCGCCCCGCTGCGGGCGAAGCTGAGCAACGCGAGCAGCTCGTACCGGGCAAAGGTGAGCCCGAACGGCTTGAGCACCGTCTCGATCCGGCCGAGCAGGATCTGCTGGGTCCGCATGATGGCGGTGATGGCGGCCATCGGGGCGGCGACGTCGGACCAGCCGTGGCGCTCCCAGTTCAGCCGGGCGTCGGCAATCGGATCTCGCGGCAGCGGTGTTCCCATGTTCAGCCCTGACCCTTGAGCCCGGGGAAGTCGGAGTCGGAGTACTCGACGCCGAGGCCTTCCGGGACGGGCCCGCCGCCGTGGCGCACTTCCTCGCTGTGCCGCAGCTCCACGCGCCGGATCTTGCCGGAGATCGTCTTGGGGAGCTCGGCAAACTCCAGCCGGCGGATCCTTTTGAACGGTGCCAGGTGCTCCCGGCAGTACCGCAGGATGTCCTCGGCCAGCTCCGGGCCCGGCTGGTGTCCGGCCGCAAGAACCACAAAGGCCTTCGGCACCGACAGCTTGAGCGGGTCGGGAGAGGGGACGACGGCGGCCTCCGCCACCGCGGGGTGCTCAATCAGCACGCTCTCCAGTTCGAACGGGGACAGCCGGTAGTCGGAGGACTTGAAGACGTCGTCGCCGCGGCCCACATACGTGATGATGCCGCGCTCGTCCCGGCTCGCCATGTCCCCCGTGTGATAGTAACCGTCGCGGAAAGCCTCCGCCGTCTTGTCCGGGTCGCCGTAGTACGCCTTCATGAGCCCCACGGGGCGGGGGTCGAGGCGCAGGCAGAGCTCGCCGTCGTCAGCCTCCTCACCAGTAGCGGGGTCCACAAGCACGACGTCGTAGCCAGGCAGCGGCTTGCCCATGGCGCCGATCTTGATCGGCTGTCCCGGCGTGTTCGCGATCTGCACGGTGGATTCGGTCTGGCCGAAGCCGTCCCGGATGGTTTGCCCCCATGCGCGGTGGACCTGGTCGATCACCTCGGCGTTGAGCGGTTCGCCGGCGGATACCACCTTGGTGGGCGGGTTCTTGAGCAGGGTGAGATCGGCCTGGATCAGCATCCGCCAGACCGTGGGCGGGGCGCAGAAGCTGGTCACGGATTCGCGGTCCATCTGCTCCATGAGCGCCCTGGCGTCGAAGCGTTCGTAGTTGTAGATGAACACACACGCCTCGGCGATCCAGGGGGTGAATACATTGGACCAGGCGTGCTTGGCCCAGCCCGGCGAGGCCACGTTGAGGTGCACGTCGCCCGGTTCCATGCCGATCCAGAACATCGTGGACAGGTGTCCCACCGGGTAGGACGTGTGCGTGTGTTCGACGAGTTTGGCCTTGGACGTGGTGCCCGAGGTGAAGTACAGCAGGAGCGTCTCGTCGGCCAGGGTGGGGGCGTCGGGGGTGAAATCCGTACCGGCCGCGGCAGCATCCGCGCCGTAGTACTGCAGGGCATTGGCCTGGGCGGCGGCGGGGTCCCCGGCGCTGGCGCCGACTTCAATCAGCGTGTACTGGCCGGCGACGTCGGCGAACTTCGCGATGTTGGCACTGCCGACGGCGGCCCAGGCCGCACCGCCGCGTTCCACCCGGTCCTGGAGATCGGCCGGTCCCATCAGCGTGGTGGTGGGAATCATGACGGTCCCCAGCTTGATGCCGGCCAGCATGAGTTCCCAGAGCTCAACCTGGTTGCCGAGCATGATGATCATCCGGTCCCCGCGCCGCACACCTGCCCCGCGCAGCCAGTTGGCCACCTGGGACGAGCGCCGGGAGAGGTCAGCGAAGCTGCGCCGGGTCGCGGACCCGTCCTGTTCAACGATCACCAGCGCAGGCTTATCCGCCTTGGCCGGGTCCGCGGCGAGCTGGTCGAACCAGTCCAGTGCGAAGTTGAACTCCTCGAAGCGGGGCCACTGGAAATCGTTGCGGGCGCCGTCGTAGTCCCCGCGCAGGGCCAGCAGCCGGTCCCTTGCGGCCCGGAATTCCTCAGTCACGGTCATGGTGCACCTTTCGAAGTCCTCGGGCGCTGCCGTTCCGGGCGGTCGGTGGCACGGCGCCGTTGCCTGGGATCCACCGGCCCGGCACGGCGCCTGCCTAGTGATCCCCGTCACTGTGCAATATACTAGGACATCCAAGGGTTTGGAAGGGCGGCGCTGCTCTGCAGGCGTTGCATGACGAAGGGATACGTGCCCGTGCAGCCACAAGGACGTGCCAGCGGACCGTCGGCGCCAGCCGAATCAAATAGAGCGGAAAACGGAGCCGAAAACAGAGCGGAAAACGGAGCGGGATCAGACACGGCGGAAAACACAGCGGAAAACACAGCCGTCGCCGCACCCGGAGCCGCGGCGGAGCCGCCGTTTCCCGACGCCGACCTCATGTACATCGTGGACCTGCTGCCGCCGGACGAACAGCTCCGCTACCAGGAGGTCCGGGAATTCCTGCAGTCCCGGATCCGGGCCGCATCAATCGACTACTGGAACCGCGAGGAGTTTCCCTTCGGGCTGCTCGCCGAACTCGGCAAATACGGTTTGGGCGGGCTGCAGACGGACGGCACGTCCAAGCTCTTCAAGGGGCTCATGTATGTCGAGGTGGCGCGCGCCGACGTGTCCCTCTCCGCGCTCGTCGGGATCCACAACGAGCTGATCGTCGGCATGATCGACGAGCTCGGCTCGGAGGAACAGAAGGCGCGCTGGCTCCCTGGCCTCACCGCGTTCACCCAGCTCGGGGCGTTCGCCCTGACGGAGCCGGACCACGGCTCGGACATCGCCGGCGGCCTGGAAACCACCGCGCGGCTGGACGGCGACGAGTGGGTCCTCAACGGCGCCAAGCGTTGGATCGGCGCGGGCACCATCGCGGACTTCGCCCTCGTGTGGGCCCGGGACGTCGCTGACCAGCACATCAAGGGCTTCATCGTGGAGACGGACCGTCCGGGCTACACCGCAACCAAGATCGCCAACAAGATCGGCCTGCGCATCATGCAGAACGCGGACATCGTCCTCGACGAGGTCCGGATCCCGGCGGCCAACCTGCTGCCCGGCGCCACCAGCTTCTCCAAGGCCAACGAGCTCCTGCGCGATTCGCGGGCCTGGGTGGGCTGGCAGGGTGCAGGCATCCAGCTGGCCGCGTTCGACGTCGCGCGCGCCTATTCGCTGAAGCGCCGCCAGTTCGGCAAGGAACTGGCCCGCTTTCAGCTCATCCAGCAGCAGCTCGCCGAGATCCTGGGCAACGCGACCGCCTCCCTGGCCCTGATGGCCCAGCTGGCGCGCATCCAGGAAGAGGGCAAGCTCGAGATGGTCCAGGCCGCCATGGCCAAAGCGACCACCACGCGGCTGGCGCGTGCCTCGGTGGCGATGGGACGGTCCCTCATGGGCGGCAACGGCATCAGCAGCGACTATGAGATGGGCAAGCTCTTCGGCGACGCCGAGATTCTCTATACCTATGAGGGCAGCTACGAAATCAATTCACTGATCGTGGCGCGGGCCGTGACGGGAAAGTCCGCTTTCGTCTAGGCTCCCCGCGGGATCTAGGCTCCGAGTGTGTCAGCGCCGTCCCGCGCCTGGCCGCTCCGTGCCGGCCCGGTTGTGGCAGGCTGAAGCGCCGGGCTGGCGTGGCCGTAGCGGGACGTGCGGTTGCGGCCGCCGTTCTTGGCCTCGTACAGGGCCCGGTCCGCGCAGTCCAGGAGCGAGCCGGCCGCGGCGTCGCTTTGCTCGCAGACTCCGGCGGAGATCGTCAGGAAACCAACTTCCCCGAACGGTTCGGACGCGATGGCCTTGCGGGCGCGTTCGGCGGCGCGCAGGGCCTCGGCGCCGTCCGTCTCCGGGAGCAGCCACACGAACTCCTCGCCGCCGAAGCGGGCCACGATCTCCTCGGCGCGGGCGACCGCACGGAGCCTGGCCGCGACCTCCGCCAGGACCACGTCGCCCGTCAGGTGGCCGTGAGTGTCGTTGACCCTCTTGAAGTGGTCGATATCCAGGACGACGGCACTCAGGCTTGTCCCGCGGCTCCGGGCCTGCGCAACATGCTCGGCGAGGTGCCGTTCCAAGGCCCGCCGGTTGGGCAAGCCACTGAGGGCATCCGTAGTGGCCTGCTGTTCGAGGTCGGTCCGGGCCTCCGTGTTGCCGATGGCGATCTCGACGAGCTCCGCGAACTGGGCCAGCCGCTCCATCATCGCCTCCGTGACCCCGGTGCGCGACTTCGACGTCAGGCTCACGGCGCCCCACAGGCTGCCGCGGACCCGGATCGGCGCCGCCGCCGCAGACTGGAAGCCGCCGGCGCGCATCTGCTCCGCTGCCTGTCCACCTTCCGCCCGGTAGCGAACCAGGGCCGGCTTGCCGGTCACGGCCACCCGGACAGTGGCCGACTCGTCCGTCGGTGCGAAGATCTGCCGCCGGCTCAGCGTCGGCGGCAGCGTCGGCGCCATGGCGACGATTTCCGCCGAGGATGCGCCCGTGAAACGGACGACGGCGGCGGAATCGACGTTGAACAGGTCGCGGACAATCGCGGCGACCCGCTCAGAGATGGCTGCGGGGGCCGCATTACGGGCAACTTCGGTGGCTATCTCGTGCAAAGCCTCCCAAACTTTTTGCTGCTGCAGGCGCTCGGTGATATCAACCGCCACCACCATGCCGGCCGCGGCCTCGTCGTCGGAGTAGACCGGCCCGGCGTTCAGCCGGTAGGTGCGGTGGCCGATCTGCCGGCTCCAGGACACCTCGCGGCCGGCGAGGGCAGCGAGGTAGCGCGGCTCGAGCTCGCTGGCGAGATTGCCCTTGAGCACGTCCTGGATGCGCTGGCCTTCGAGCTCTTCCCTGCGGTAGCCGAAGGTCTCCAGCTCCTGGCCTTCGGCGATCAGGTAGCGCAGCTCGGCGTCGAAGAGGAGGACAAAGACGCCGGGGACGCTCCGCGCCAGGGCGCGGTACCGGTCCATGTCCCGTTGCCGGCGCCGGTCGGCCAGGACACGCTCGGTGATGTCCGTGACCAGGACGAAGAAGCCCTGCACCGCGCCGTCCTGGGTATCGGGGGTGTAGGTCACCTCGGTGAAGCGGGACTGGCCCGCGGCATCCACCAGGGTCCGGTCGAACTGCTGCCGCTTCCCGGCGAGCGCTCCCTCGATGTGCGGCAGGTTGGCCTCCAGGACGGTCTCGCCGAGCACGTCCCGGACATGCATGCCGTGAAGCTGCTGGGGTGCGAAACCGAACCACTCGCAGTAGGCGTCGTTGGCCAGGCGGTTGCGGAGTCCTGTGTCCCAATAGCCCACCAGTGCCGGGATTCCGTTCAGGACGGCCCGCAGCTGCGCCGGGATCTCAGGCAGTGGCGACGGACCGGCATCGTCCCTGTTGAGCGGGCTGCGATTAGTCATTGCCCCAGTATCCATTGCCGGGTTGCCTGGAGGGAAACGTCAGTGTCATCGACCGCCGGCGTGTCTGCGCGTCAGCGGGACTCAGGGCATGAACCTGTAGCCGATGCCGGCCTCGGTGAGCAGGTGGCGCGGGCTGGCGGTATCCGGCTCCAGCTTGCGCCGCAGTTGCGCCATGTAAACCCGGAGGTAGTTGGTCTCCTTGGCGTAGGCCGGACCCCAGACCCTGGAGAGCAGCTGCTGCTGGGTGATGAGCTTTTCCGGATTGCGGACCAGAACCTCCAGAATCTTCCATTCCGTGGGGGTCAGCCGGACGTCCTCGTGGTCCCTGGTCACCCGGTGCTTGGCAAGGTCCACGGTGAAGGCATCGGTCCTGACCACTGATTCGTGCTCCGGTTCGACGCTGCGGCGCAGCAGGGCGCGCAGCCGGGCCAGGAGCTCGTCCAGGCCGAACGGTTTGGTGATGTAGTCATCCGCGCCGGCGTCGAGCGCCTCAACTTTGTCCTCGGAGCCGTGCCGGGCGGACAGCACCAGAACCGGCACGCTGCTGAAGCCGCGCAGCTCCTTGAGGACGCTGGTCCCGTCAATGTCAGGCAGGCCGAGGTCCAGAATGATGAGTGAGAGCGGGTTCTGAGTGGCCGCCAGCAGTGCTGAGGTCCCGTCGACGGCGGTGGTGACGGCGTAGCCGTTGGCCTGGAGCGTGATCCGGAGGGCCCTGAGCAGATGCGGGTCGTCGTCGACGACGAGGACCGCCGTCATGCTGCGTCCGGTCCGGACGTGACGGGCAGCGCATGACCACGGCGCGCCACCAGCGAGCGGGGCTCGAACGGGGCCTGGGCCCGGTGCCCGTCATACGGGGTCCCCGTCGACAACGGCAGCCGGATAATCATCGTCAGCCCTCCTCCCGGAGTAGCTTCCGCGGTCAGGCTCCCACCCATGGCGTCCGTGAACCCTTTCGCTACCGCAAGCCCGAGCCCGATCCCAGTGGCCTGCGGGGCGTCGTCGAGCCGCTGGAATGGCCGGAACATTTCCAGGACACTCTCCGCAGGGATTCCCCGGCCGTGATCGATGATCCGCAGCTCGCCGGCAGGACGCCCCCCGAGAGTCGCCGGGCTCAGCCCGCCGGCCGCCCCGACCAGGACGATGTCCGAGTCGGGGGCATATTTCACGGCGTTCTCGACGATGTTCGCAATCACCCGCTCCAGCATTCCAGGGTCGGCTTCAATCTCCGGCATGTTTGGAGGCAGGTCCACCCGCACCCTCCCCGCGGGGACGGCGCTCAGGGAACCCGGGATGACCTCATACCAGCGCACGGGTTTGAGCAGGGGATTGACGGCATCCGACGTGATCCGGGACATGTCCAGCAGATTGCCGACCAGCGCGTCCAACCTGTCCGAACACTCCTCTATCGTAGCCAGCAGCTCCTTCTCCTCTTCCTTGGTGAAATGGACGTCGTCGTGCCGAAGTCCGCCGACAGCCAGCTTGATCCCGGCCAGGGGCGTGCGCAGGTCGTGGGAAACGGCCCGGAGGATGGACGTGCGCATCGTGTTGCTCTCGGCCAGGCGCAGCATCTCCCGCCGGCTCGCCACCAGCTGCTGTCGTTCCAGCTGCGCTGCCAGATGAACCCCGAACGCCCCCAGAAGGCGCCGGTCGCTTGCGGGCAGAATCCGTCCGAACAGCACCAGGCGCGTGGAGGCGTCGATTTCTTCGACGTTGTCGCCGGCGGCATCGCTTCCGGTCCAGTCAGCGGACAGGGCAGGAATTTCACCTACGGCGGCCTGGAGACGCCACTGCCGGTCCGGGCTGGCTCCGCTGTCGCCGTCCGCGAGGCCGTAGCCCAGGCTGAAAACAGCAGCACCACGGACCTGGAAAACGCTCAGGGCTTGTTCCAGCAATGCCTGGACCGTGTCCTCCGAGCCGGCGGCACTGCGCGTCAGGTCACCGAGCGTCGTGGCTTCGGCGCGGGCCCGCGCGGCCTCCTTGGAGCGGCGGGCCGATAGGTCGACCACAAGGGCGACGGCGGCCGAGACGCCTACAAACACCAGCAGCGCCAGGAAATTCTGGGGATCGCTGATGGTGAGGTTGCCCAGCGGCGGGGTCGAAAAGTAGTTCACCAGGAGGCTGCTCCACAGTGCGGCCAGGATGGCCGGCCACAACCCGCCGATCAACGCCACCGCCACCGAGCCGGTGAGCTGGACCAGCATGGCCGCAGCCACATTCTGTTCCGGATTCAAGAGCGACAGCAGGAGTTGCAGGACCACCGGGAGCAGCACAGCAAGTCCGAACCCGGCGGCCACCCGGATGCGGCCAAGGTCCCGCTGCCGTGGCGGGCGGGTTCCCCGGCCGCCGAGCGGATGGGAAACCATGTGGACGTCGATGTCGCCGGAATCGCGGACCACCCGGGTGCCGACCCCGCCGCCGAGCAGATTTCCGACCAGGCCGGCGAGCTTTTTGTGCCGCGAGATGCCGACGACGATCTGGGTGGCGTTGACGCTGCGGGCGAAGTCCAGGAGCGCGGCAGCCGGATCCTCGCCGGTCACGATGTGGTAGCTGCCGCCCAGGTCCAGGATCAGGCGGCGCTGGGCTTCCAGCGCCTGGGGCGACTCCTCGGCGAGGCCATCGGCGGACCGGACGTGGACCGCCAGCAGGTCCCCACCGCTGACGCGGTTGAGGATCCTGGCCCCGCGGCGGATCAGGACTTCTCCTTCGGGGCTGCCGGTCAGCCCGACCACGATGCGTTCCCGGGCCGGCCAGCTTTCGTCGATGCCCTGTTCGGCCCGGTACTTGGCCAGGCCCTCGTCCACCCGGTCGGCGAGCCACAGCAAAGCCAGTTCACGCAATGCCGTGAGGTTGCCCAGGCGGAAATAGTTCGAGAGGGCGGCGTCGATCTTGTCGGCAGCGTAGATCTTGCCGTCGCCCAGGCGCTGGCGGAGCAGCTCGGGGGAGATGTCCACGAGGTGGATCTGGTCCGCCTTCCGGACGACGGCGTCCGGCACCGTCTCCGCCTGGTGGACATCGGTGATGGCGCTGACAACGTCGCCCAGGGACGCCAGATGCTGGACGTTGACGGTGGAGAGCACGCTGATGCCGGCATCCAGAAGCGCATCGACGTCCTGCCAGCGCTTGGGATTGCGGCTGCCGGGGATGTTGGAGTGGGCGTATTCGTCCACGATCGCGGTCCCTGGCGCCCGGGCCAGGACAGCGTCGAGGTCCATTTCCTCGAACTCCGTGTCCCGGTAGGGCAGCTTCCGGGGTGGAATGACTTCGAGTCCCGCCAGGAGCGCCCCTGTCTCGCTGCGGCCGTGGTCCATGGCGAACGCGACGACGACGTCCTCGCCGCGCTTGCCGAGCCGGTGGGCCTCTTCGAGCATCTCGTAGGTCTTGCCCACACCCGGCGCGGCGCCCAGGAAGATCCGCAGCGTTCCACGTGCCATGCCGTCATTCTCTCACTTGGATTGTGCCGGCTGCGACGGCAGCGCGGCCGCCGCCACGGCGAGGTTGAGGGCAGTCACGTTGACCGACGGCTGGCCGAGAAACGCGACTAACCCACTGCTGGTGTGCTGCTCCACCAGGGAGGCAACGGCGTCGGTGCTGAGGCCGTTCGCTGCTGCCACCCGCGCAAGCTGCAGTTTGGCGTACTCGGGTGAAATGTCCGGGTCCAGTCCGGAACCGCTGGCCGTCACCGCGTCGGCCGGCACCGCTGCCGCATCCACGCCTTCAGCGGCGGCGACGGCGGCCCGGTTCGCGGCGACGGCCTCGAGCAGTTTCGGATCGTTGGGCCCGAAGTTGGTGGCCGAGGACGACGCCGGGTCCCACGTCACGGCCGAGGGCCGGGGGTGAAACCAGCGCGGGTCCTGAGCGCCGGCGTCGTTAGCGGATGACTGGGCGATCAAGGCAGACGCGGCCGGGTCGCCGGCGGCGTCCTTGATGATGGAGCCGTTCGCCTGATATGGCGCGATGAGCTGTGCGATGCCGAAAACGGCCAGCGGGTAGGCGACGCCGAGGGCCAGTGTGGCAAAGAGCAGGAACCGCAGTGCGGTGCCGGCCTGGCGGAGGTAGCCGGTGAGTGCGTTCATGGGGGTGTTCCTAGCCGATTCCGGGGATGAGGGAAATCATGAGGTCGATGATTTTGATGCCGATGAATGGTGCGATCAGGCCGCCGAGCCCGTAGATCAGCAGGTTCCGCGCCAGCGCCTGGTTGGCGGAGACGGCACGGTATTTGACCCCGCGCAGAGCCAGCGGCACCAGGGCGATGATGATGAGGGCGTTGAAGATCACTGCGGACAGGATGGCTGAGGCCGGGGTGGCCAGGCCCATGATGTTCAGCAGTCCGAGCCCGGGGAAGGCTGCGGTGAAGAGGGCCGGGACGATCGCGAAGTACTTGGCGACGTCGTTGGCGACAGAGAAGGTGGTCAGGGCGCCGCGGGTGATGAGCAGCTGCTTGCCGATGCCGACGATGTTGATGAGTTTGGTGGGGTCGGAGTCGAGGTCGACCATGTTCGCGGCGTCCTTCGCGGCCGGGGTTCCGGAGTTCATGGCGACGCCGACGTCCGCCGCGGCCAGGGCCGGGGCGTCGTTGGTGCCGTCACCGGTCATGGCCACGAGCCGGCCTGCGGCCTGTTCCTTTTTGATGACCGCGAGCTTGTCCTCCGGGGTTGCTTCGGCCAGGAAGTCATCGACGCCGGCCTCGGCGGCGATGGCCTTGGCGGTGATGGGGTTGTCGCCGGTGATCATGACGGTCCGGATGCCCATTTGCCTCAGTTCGGCGAAGCGGGCGTGCATTCCGGGTTTGACGACGTCGGCGAGGTGGATGGTTCCCAGGATGTCCGCCCGGCCGTCCTTGTCCACCTGGGCGACCAGCAGGGGGGTGCCGCCCTGGGC
This sequence comes from Arthrobacter sp. 10T425, assembly GCF_056393985.1. Classification (NCBI taxonomy): domain Bacteria; kingdom Bacillati; phylum Actinomycetota; class Actinomycetes; order Micrococcales; family Micrococcaceae; genus Arthrobacter; species Arthrobacter sp. 10T425. The sequence continues at coordinate 308,978 of NZ_JBFTGZ010000003.1, forward strand.
CGAGATTTCCTGTACCCGGTGGTCGACCTCCGCCGGGGTGTGCCCGCCGAAGTCGGCAACGAATGCCGCCACCGTGGTGGCAGCGCCTTTGCGGATCTGCCGGCCGTCAAGGTCCAGGCCGCTCATGCGGGTGCTGGCGCTGAAGGGGACCACGGCAAAATTGCCGGAGGAGCGTTCAAGTGTGGCCAGATCGGACCCGGTCACGCCCTTGTCCGCGGCGAGGTCCAGGATAGAGCGTCCCTCGGGGGTTTCATCGGCCAGACTGCAGACCCGGGCCGCTTCGATCATCCGGGTCCGCTCCACATGGCTGGCGGGGAAGAAATTGACGGCGCGGCGGTTGCCGTAGGTAATAGTTCCGGTCTTGTCCAACAACAGTGTGGTGATGTCCCCGGCGGTCTCCACGGCACGGCCGGAGGTCGCCAGCACATTGTGCTGGACCAGGCGGTCCATGCCGGCGATGCCGATCGCCGGGACAAGGGCGCCGATGGTGGTGGGGATCAGGCAGACCAGCAGGGCGACAAGCACGATCGGAGACGGCGTGGCGCCGGCCAGGGCGGCGAACGGTGCCAGAGACATCGTCACGGCCAGGAACACGATGGTCAGGGACACCAGCAGGACGTGCAGCGCGATTTCGTTGGGAGTCTTCTGCCGCACGGCGCCCTCCACCAGCTTGATCATCCGGTCGATGAAAGTCTGTCCAGGCTCGGCCGTGATGCGGATGACAATCCGGTCCGAGAGGACCCTCGTGCCGCCGGTGACGGAGGACCGGTCACCGCCGGATTCGCGGATCACCGGGGCTGATTCGCCGGTGATGGTCGATTCGTCGACGCTCGCCAGGCCTTCGATGATTTCGCCGTCCGAGGGGATGACGTCCCCGGCCTCGCAGATCACCACATCATTGAGACGCAGCTCCGTGCCGGGCACGTCCCGGGTGGTGCCGTTGGGCTGGCGGAGCCGGGCCTGGACGCCTTTGCGACTGGCGCGGAGGCTGTCGGCCTGGGCTTTGCCCCGGCCCTCGGCGATGGATTCGGACAGCGTGCCAAAGAGGACGGTGAGCCACAGCCAGGCGGTGACCGCGATGCCGAACACCGACGGCCGGTACAGGGAGATCGCCGTGCACAGGCCAGCCCCCACCAGCACGGTGAACATGACCGGGGAATGGATCATCTGCCGCGGGGAGAGTTTGCGGACCGCGAGCGGCAGGGCCGCGAGGACGGACGCGAACGTGAGTTTTGCCGGGGCCTTGGTGTGGTGCTTGTGTTCGCCGGGGGTGCCGAGGGGGTTGCCGTCGGCGTAGGTCTGGGCGTCGGTGTCCGTGGCTAATGCCGTGTGAGACCGGGTCATTTGAGGAGTCCTTCTGCGAGGGGTCCGAGGGCAAGGGCCGGGAAGTAGCTCAGGGCGGTCATGATCACTGTCACGCCGAGCAGCAGCGAGCCGAACAGTGGGCCGTGGGTGGGGACGGTGCCGGCGGAGGCGGGAACCTTGCCCTGACGGGCGAGGGAGCCGGCCAGGGCCAGCACCAGGACAATCGGGAGGAGCCGGCCCAGCAGCATGCCCAGGCCCAGCATGACCGACATGAAGGGGCCGGAGGTGGTGATGCCACCAAACGCGGAGCCGTTGTTGTTGGCCCCGGACGTGAAGGCGTAGAGCACTTCGCTGAACTGGTGGGGACCGGTTGCTGGCGCGTTGGCCATGATGTCCGGCAGCAGGACGGTGATTCCGGACAGGGCCAGCACCAGGGTCGGGGTGACCAGGATGTACATGGCGGCGAGCTTCATTTCCGTCGGGCCGATCTTCTTGCCCAAATACTCCGGGGTGCGCCCGACCATGAGACCTGCGATGAAGACGGAAATGATCGACAGGATCAGCAGGCCGTAGAGCCCGGAACCGGTTCCGCCGGGAGCGACCTCGCCGAGCATCATGTTCACCATGGCTATTCCGCCGGCCAGCGGCGGCAGCGAATCGTGGGCGACGTTGACGGCGCCGGTGGAGGTCAGAGTGGTGGAGGTAGCGAAGATCGCGCTTGGCACGGGGCCGAAGCGCTGTTCAAACCCCTCGCCCAATCCGCTGGCGGCCGCTGTCGCCGTTCCCTGCCCGGCAGCCACGGCCCAACCCATCAGCGAAATCGAAGCCAGCCACAGGGTGCCCATCACGGCGACCACCGTATAGCCCTGCTTCTGGTCGCCCACCATCCGGCCGTAGGCGTAAGGCAACGCCGAGGGGATGAGCAGGATCAGGAACACCTCAAAAAGACTGATGAAGGCGTTGGGGTTTTCGAACGGGTGGGCCGAGTTGGCATTGAAGTAGCCGCCGCCGTTGGTTCCCAGGATCTTGATGGCTTCCTGGGAGGCGACGGGACCGCCGGGAATGGTCTGGCTGACCCCGGACGCCTGGTTGACGACGTCCGTAGGCCAGAAGTTCTGCACCACACCGCCGAGGACCATCACCACAGCCGCGACGAACGCGATCGGCAACAGGACCCGGAACGAGGTCCGGGCCAGGTCCACCCAGAAGTTGCCCAGCCGGTCGGTGCGGGTCCGGGCGATGCCTCGGATCAGGGCGATAACGACGACGATCCCGACGGCGGCAGAAAGGAAGTTCTGCACCGCAAGCAGGGCCATCTGCACAAAGATGCCTACCGTGGTCTCCGGTACATAGGTCTGCCAGTTCGTGTTGGTCACGAACGAAATGGCCGTGTTCATGGCCACCCAAGGATCCACGCCGGGCAGGGATCCGCTGCCCGGCAGGACGCCCTGCAGCCGCTGGAGGCCGAACACGGCCAGAATGGACACGGCCGAGAACGCCAGAACGCTGCGCAGGTAGACGGACCAAGTCTGCTCGGTGTCGGCGTCGACCCCGGCCAGCCGGTAGAAGAGGCGCTCGGGCCGGGATGACGTTTTGCCCTCGAAAACCCGGGCCAGGTAGATGCCCAGGGGCTTGTGCACGGCCGCCAGAACGATGAGGAGGGCCGCCACCTGGGCAGCAAAGGATGCAGCGTTGAACGTCATGATCCGCTCACCACTTTTCCGGGTGGATCAGGACGGCCAGCAGGTAGCCGAAGAGGCACAACCCGGCCAGCAACAGAACGAGCCACATGATCGCGTCGGCGCTCACTTGCCGCTCTCCGGCCGGTCAGCGGCACTGCCGACCATTCCGGCCAGGACGTGGCCGATCCACATGACGAACCCCATGGACACCATGAGGATTCCGATAACAGCCAGGTCGGCCATTGCAGGTTCCTTTCATCCGCGCCCCGTTTGCGGGGCTACTGAAAGTCAATCCCTGCCAAGAGCGAAATAACCGGTTCCTGATGGTTTCTTAACGCCCGGACGGCCGATCTTGACGCAGTCTTAACGGGCGCGGAAAGCGCGCCGTCCCGCGGCCATTAGCCGACGTGGACCCAGGGCCGTTTGGTGACGTCCGGTTCGGCTTCGCGGAGCACTTCGCGCGTGACCGGGGCGATTTCACCTTCGCCGAAGGCCAGGAAGCGCAGCAGGTTGGTGACCGGGTTGCCTTCGGTCCAGCGGAAGTAGATGTGCGGCATCAGCCCGGTGACGTCGCGGATGTGCAGCAGTACGGAAGCGATCGTGTTCGGCACAACTGGCCCGTGGACCTCCAGGATCTGGTACCCGTGCCGGGTGACCCCGTGGACCTCGAGCGCGGTCTCGAAGTCCGAGGAGTCGTCCACGACGACTTCGAGGAACAGCGCCTGGTAGTCCACGGGGAGGTGGCTGACCTCGATCGCGGACGTGAGCTTGTCCAGGTAGGCTTCAGGGCTCAGCCGCAACGGCTCGTGGGCGATGATGGCGATCGGACCTTCCAGGTTGGCGGACATGAACTCCAATGCCTTCCGGTCCATGTGGACATGGGTCGCGTGGAGTTCGAAGGAGCGCCGGATGCGGGAAAGCAGGGAGATCACGATGATGCCCCCGATGAAGAACGCGGCGATCCGGATGCCTTCGGGCCGTTCGATGATGTTGGCCACCGTGGTGTAGATGAACACGACGGCGATGACGCCAAACCCGATAGTGCGTTTGCGCTGTTTCCCGCGCCGGGCGGACAGTGCCACCGCCACCGCGGCGGAGGTCATCAGGACCAGGACGCCTGTGGCGTAAGCGCCGCCCTGGGCGTCGACGTCGGCGTCGAACAGCCAGGTGATCAGGAACCCCACCAGGGTGAACACCAGGACCAGCGGGCGCACGGCCCTTGCCCACCCGGGGGCCATGCCGTACCGGGGCAGGTAGCGCGGCACGAGGTTCAGCAGCCCGGCCATGGCGGAGGCGCCGGCGAACCACAGGATGGCGATGGTGCTCAGATCGTAGACGGTGCCGAATCCGTTTCCCAGGTATTCGTGCGCGAGGTAGGCCAGGGCGCGGCCGTTCGCCGGGCCTCCGGGTTCGAAGTCCTGCGCTGGGATCAGGACCACCGTGGTGAAGCTGGTCGTGATCAGGAAGGCACTCATGATGACGGCGGCAGTTGTCAGCAGCCGGCGGGCACCGTCGATTCGGCCTGCCGGTTTCTCTTCCGTGTCACCGGGGCGTCCCTGGATCTGCGGCATCACGGCCACGCCGGTCTCGAACCCGGACAGGCCCAGGGCCAGCTTGGGGAAGACGAGCAGCGCGATGCCCACCACCATCAGCGGGCTCCCGTGCTGGGTGGTCAGGGCCAGCCACCAGTCGTCCACGGCAACTGGGTGGGTCAATGTTTCGAATATTGTCGTGACTACCACGACGACGTTCAGGCCCAGGTAAATGCCCACCAGGACGACGGCGACGCCGATGGCCTCCTTGAAACCGCGCAGGAACACGGCGGCGAGCAGAGCCAGCAGGAACAGCGTGACCGCGACGTTCTGGCCCTGCATCCAGGCGGGGGCGAACGGGTTCTCGAGCGCGTGCGCTGTTGCGTCCGCAGCGGAAAGCGTCATGGTGATCATGAAGTCGGTGGCGGCGAAACCCAGCAGCACCAGGACGAGCAGTTTCCCGCCCCAACGCGGCATCAGCCGCTCCAGCATGGCGATGGATCCCTCGCCGCGGTGGCTTTCGCCGGCCACCCGGCGGTATACCGGCAGTGCGCCGAACAAGGTCACGGCAACCAGGACCAGCGTGGCCAGCGGCGAAATCACGCCCGCGGCCAGGGCCGCAATGGCCGGCTGGTAGCCCAGCGTGGAGAAGTAATCGACGCCGGTCAGGCACATGACCTGCCACCACGAGTGCTTCTTCAGGTGGCTGTCGCTCACGGCCCCGGGCCCCTGATGGATACCCTTGGCGTCCTGGAGGCCGAACAGCAGCCATTTCCTGAAGTTGTCCCCGGCTCCCGGCCGTGCCGCTGAGGGATCCGAAGGCGGCCTGCTCATCGTGGTCATCTATGCCTCTCCGCGCGATGCCCACCATCGTGTTTACTGCCGACGATAACACCGGAGCCGGGAGCGGCTCCCGCCCCGGGGCCGATCTTGACGGATCTTTAACACCGGCCCGCCGGCGGCGGCACCGGTCTCAGCGGGCTGCGGCGGGGGCGGGGATTTCGATGTAGAGGATGAAACCGGCGGCAGCCGGCAGATACCAGTGCCTGCGGTGCCGTGCGGGCCGGTAGAGGTGTCCGAACGGGTCTGTCACGTGGGCATGCGCCAGCACGTCTTGGCGCCGGAGCTGGACGTCGATGTCCTCGATGCCGGACGGGTGCGAGGCAAGGCCGTCGATGTCGAGAGACCAGGCGCCCCCGGCCGGGGCTGTCCCGCGTTCCAGGGCGAGGGTTTCGAACAGGTCCGAGACCACTTCGTCCCTGGTGGCGGGGTAGAAGCGGCGGAGCCGATGCCCCTCGGGATGCGCGCCTTGTGCGTCCAGCCATGCGTGGCGGAGCCAATGGAATTCCACTTGGCCGCGGGAGGGCCCGAGGACCAGATGACGGTTCGGATCCAGGGCGAGGCGGTAGGCGCTGCCGCTGCGGTCGATGATGCACGCGGCTTCCCCGACGTACTCAAACGCCGCCAGCAGGTCCTGTTCCGACCGGTGATAGGAAAAGTCCCCGCTGTCATCGACGGCGACGAAATCCGGGGCAGTGCCGCCACGGGCCGGAAGGTCGGGCGTGTCGTGTGCCGGCCGGGACGTGGTGTTCATGCTGTTTGGCTCCTGCTGGGGATCGGATTGCGGCCACCGTGGCTGCAGCGTCCTCTTGCTTCATAACATCACCGGCGACGCCCCTCGGGACGGTCCTTAATGCTTTCCATATGCCGGCAGGCCATAAATTTGCGTTCTCTTAATGTGGCGGCTCGCCGTGGGCGTTAAGGAACCATCAGGATTGTTGGCCGGACGGTCGTGACGGCTGCGTGCGCTGGTACTCTCGCGGACGGAAGCGGCGCGATGCGTCGCCTGGAAAGGACTACATGACTACCCTCAGCCGGCCACCGGCAGACCCTTCGGCGCCGCGGCCCGACGCCGGGGAGCACTTCAAGAACTGGCTGCTGTTCGGCCTCCAGGACGCCAAGGGAATCCACCAGGGGCCCGGGGCCGTGAGCGACAGCCACCTGAAGAAACACACATGGTGGCAGGTCATGTGCCTGACCGGCGTGGACTACTTCTCCACGCTGGGCTACCAGCCCGCCATCGCCGCGCTCGCGGCCGGCGTGATTTCGCCGCTGGCCACCCTGGTCCTGGTCGCCGTGACCTTGCTGGGCGCACTGCCGGTGTACCGCCGGGTGGCCGGCGAAAGTCCGCGCGGCGAAGGGTCCATCGCCATGCTGGAGCGGCTGCTGCCGCGGTGGGGCGGGAAACTGCTCGTCCTGGTGCTGCTGGGTTTCGCCGCCACCGACTTCATGATCACCATGACGCTCTCCGCTGCGGACGCAACAGCGCACGCGATCGAGAACCCGTTCGCCCCCGACTGGATCCAAGGCCAGAACGTCGCGGTCACGCTGGTCTTCCTGGCCCTGCTCGCTGCCGTGTTCCTGCGCGGCTTCAAGGAGGCGATCGGCGTCGCCGTCGTCCTGGTGGGCATTTACCTCGGGCTGAACGTCGTCGTGGTCATCACAACGATCATCGAGGTCCTGCAGCACCCGGTGGCGGTCGACAACTGGTGGCTGGCCCTGACCACCCAGCACGGGAGCCCGCTGATGGTGGTGGGGATCGCGCTGCTGGTCTTCCCCAAGCTGGCCCTGGGCCTGTCCGGCTTCGAGACCGGCGTCGCCGTGATGCCGCAGATCCGCGGCCACGTCAAGGACACCGAGGAGAACCCTGAGGGCCGGATCAAGGGTGCACGCCGGCTGCTGACGACGGCGGCCCTGATCATGAGTGCGTTCCTTGTCACCACGAGCTTCACCACGGTGGTGCTGATCCCGGCGCAGGAGTTCCAGCCGGGCGGGCAGGCGAACGGCCGCGCGCTGGCCTATCTCGCGCACGAGTACCTGGGAAACGGATTCGGCACCGTCTATGACCTGAGCACCATTGCCATCCTGTGGTTTGCCGGCGCTTCCGCCATGGCCGGGCTGCTGAACCTCGTGCCGCGCTATCTGCCCCGGTACGGCATGGCCCCGGAATGGGCCCGGGCGGTCAGGCCGCTGGTCCTGGTGTTCACGCTGGTGGGGTTCGTGATCACCTGGCTGTTCGACGCCGACGTCGATGCCCAGGGCGGTGCCTACGCCACCGGTGTCCTGGTCCTGATGACGTCGGCGGCGATTGCCGTGACGTTGTCCGCGCGCGGCCGACAGCAGCGCAAGCGCACCATCGGGTTCGGCATCATTGCCGTCGTGTTCATCTACACCACGGTGGTCAACATCTTCGAGCGGCCCGAAGGCATCCGGATCGCCGCGTTCTTTATCATCGGGATCATCGTGATCTCCCTGCTCTCGCGCATCCGGCGCTCCTTCGAGCTCCATGCCACGCATGTGCGGATGGACACCCCGGCCCTGGAATTCCTGGCCGCCAATGAATCCGGCCCGATCGCGATCATCGCCCACGAGCCGCTGCGTCTCACTGCCCAGGCGTACCTGGACAAGCTCACGTCCGCGATCGAGGTCAGCCACCTGCCGCTGGACTCCCAGGCACTGTTCCTCGAAGTGGTGGTGGACGACTCCTCCGACTTTGAGACCGCGCTCGAGGTCCGCGGGGTCAGCCGGCACGGGTACCAGATCCTGGAGGTCCACGGACCTGTTGTGCCGAACACGATCGCCTCCGTGCTGCTGCACATCCGCGACGTCACCGGGCTGATGCCGCACATCTACTTCCGCTGGACTGAGGGAAACCCGTTCACCAACCTCCTGCGGTTCCTGGCTTTCGGCGAAGGCGAGATCGCCCCGGTGACGCGCGAAGTGCTGCGCGAGGCCGAGCCGGACGTCACCCGGCGTCCGTGGGTTCACGTCGGCTGAGACCGCGCCCGGCGGCAGGCGCAAGGCCACAAGTGCCTCGAACACAAACGCCCCTCCGGAGGAATCCTCCGGAGGGGCGTTGTGGTCTTCGGGGAAAGTGTCCCGGCCAGGCGGCCGGGGCTTTTTCCGGAGTACTTAGAGCGGGCGGATGTTCTCAGCCTGCGGGCCCTTCGGGCCCTGCGTGACGTCGAATTCAACCTTCTGGTTCTCGTCCAGCGAACGGTAGCCGCTGGTAGCGATTGCCGAGTAGTGGGCGAAAACGTCGGCCGACCCGTCATCCGGGGCAATGAAGCCAAAACCCTTTTCGGCGTTGAACCATTTAACTGTGCCTGTAGCCATGCCTTTATCCTTCTGAAATGCTGCTGATCTCCGGCGGCCATAAGGCCAACGGCTGCGGAGACATTCGTCCGCTGTCCCCAACGTACGGTGCGACGGGCCGCGGTGCAAGGGTCTGACGGGGGTCTTCGTCCCGGCCGGCCGCTTTCGTCAGGCCGAGACGGTGGCGTCGAAGAGCGCAATCAGGTCCCGGCTGATCTGGTACGGCGAGGTCTCGGACGGGCTGTGGCCCGCGCGGTAGACCGAAATCCGCGCACCGATCGACTGCGCGAAGCTCCGGTGCAACGCCAGCGGCCAGAGGTCGTGTTCGCCGACTGCGACAAGCTTTGGCAGCGTCGCGGCCGCCAGCACCCGCCGCAGATCCGGGGTGTGCTTCATAAGGCCGATGATGTCGACCACCGAGGCGCGGCGCGTGAACGCGAACCGGCTCCTGACGAACCGCAGCCGCTGCGGCGCCACCCGGGCAATATTGCTGCGGATGCCCCAAATCATTAATGCGGTGCCGACCCTGGAGGTGACCCAACAGCTGACCCAGCCAGCCAGGCGCACGTAGCGGAGGCTCTGCCCCGGCTCCGGCGGGCAGCTGATGAGGGTCAGACTGCGGAACTTTTCTGGCCGCTGGACGAACGCCAGCTGGGCAACCACCGCCGCGAAGGAATACCCCACGACGTGCACCGCGCCTTGATCGGTGTCCAGCATGGCCAGGAGATCGTCGCGGAACAGCTCGTAGTCGTAGCAATTCCGGGGCGGAACGAGGTTTTCGGGCCCGGCCCGGGCGGATTCGTACTGCCCGGCGATGTCGCAGCTGAGGACGAAGTATCCGGCCGCGGCGAGCTCGGGCAGCATGAGGATGAAGTCTTCCTTGGAGCCGGTCGCGCCCGGGACTAGCAGGACGCGCGGCTTCCCGGGATCTCCGGCAGCGATCGTCGCCAAGGTCCCGCTCGGTGCCTCGAACTCACCGCGCATCACGCCTGCCGGAAGGACGGCCCAGTCGAAGTCGGGCAACGCGGCGTCCCGGCGGGCGGCATCGTCCACCAGCCCCGAACCAAAGCCCTCGGGAACCGGGCCGCCCTGTGCGTTACTGCCGGCAGACGCCATCTAGCTAACATAGCCCCCTGCTGGCGGCGTGGCGGAGGTCCCGCTGCAATTCGAAGGCCCGGCGCCGGCCGGTCCGGAGGTTCACGCTCAGCCAGCCAGGCTGCCGGCGGCCGTCGCAGGGGAGAGCGGGGAATCCACCTGCCGCACCGTTCCGGCCGATCCGTCCACGGTCACGGTCTCACCGGTCCGCAAACGGGTGGTCGCGTCCGGCACGCCCACCACCGCCGGGATGCCGTATTCGCGGGCCACCACGGCGCCGTGCGAGATCACCCCGCCCATTTCCATCACCAAGGCGCCGGCCGTCATGAACAGCGGCGTCCAGCCGGGGTCGGTGGAGGGTGCCACAAGGATTTCCCCGGGCTCAAGGTGCGCGCCCACCGGATCCAGGATGACCCGGACCGTTCCGGTGGCGGTGCCGGCCGACGCCGGTGTCCCGGCGAGGGCGCCGGAAGCGGGGGACTTGGCCATCACGGCCGCCTCGACGTCCGTGCCGTCGGAGAGCAGGAGCCGGGGAATCCGGCGCCGGCGCAGTTCGACGTCGTAGATCCGGTGGCGGCCCGCGACGATGCCCTTGAGGTCGGCACCCCGCAAACCCACACGGACCTCGTCGAATTCCAGGAAATACACGTCGTCCGCGGCGGCGATCGCACCGGACCGGGCCAGCTCGATGCCGATCGCGTTGAGCTGGCGGTGCATTTCCGCGAGGGCGAGGATGATGTAGAACTTGGGCAGTTCGCGCAGTCCGGACAGCTGGCGGGTCCGGCGCAGGCAGAATTCCACCAGCCGGGCACGGATCCGGCTCCGGACCCTGGTCCGTTCCACCAGGCTGCGGATCCTGGCCTCGGCATGTTCCTCGGCGCGGGCGAACTGCCGGTCGGGCGCCTGCTCGGGGTCGGCCACATGAAGGTAGTTCGAGATCATCCCGAGGATATGGTCCGGCTTCTCCGACCACCGCGGCATGCCAAGGTCGATCTCCGCCACGGCGCGGTGGCCGTAGCGGTCCAGGAACCCGTGCAGGCCGGTCTGTGCCACTGCGGGCAGCGAGCCGGCCTGGTACAGGGCGGCCAGTTCCCTTGGCCCGTGGGCCAGGAACACCTCCCGGGACGCGGCATGCGCGCCGATGGTGACGGCCAGTTGCCAGAGCTCGAGGTCCATCTCGGTGGTGACATTGTTGGGCAGACCCCGCAACACGGCCTCGAGTTCCCGCGGTGCCGCGATGCCGCGCAGCAGCCTGCGCGCCCCGGCCAGCATGAGGTACCCAACGGACGGTCCGGGCAGCGTCGCCAGGATCAGCCCGTCCACGGTGTTCTCCAGGATGCGCTGGGCGTGATCGAGCCGGCCAAAAGTGGTGGCCGGCTCCGGCAGGACAAGCTCGGATTGAAGTCGATTTCCGTAATCGAAGGCGCGGCGCAGTTCGGCGGACGGCCGCACCGCGGCCCGCACCAGGGACGGAAGCAGCCGGACCGTCAGGCCCAGGCCGGCCATGGTTCCGGGATCGCGCCCTGCGCTATTGCCCGCTGCGCCGCTGCCAGTCCCCGCCTGTCGGGGGGCCAGCCTGCCCGCTGCACCGTGCCGTGCCCGCCGGGACGGCCGTTTGCGCACGCCGAACCGCGGGTCATCCAGGAGTGCCGGAAAAACCGCGCCGGACCTGCCGTCCGCCAGCGGCAGCATCCGCAGCAGGTAGCGGCGGCCGTACCTGTTGCGCACCATGGGCGTCACGTCGACATACATCCGCAATCCCGGGTTGACGTACCGCCACGGCCCGTTGCGGTTCCGCATTGAGCCCAGCACGGAGAGCCCCATGGGGGTCAGGGGCCTGGTCAGGCCCTGGAGCAAGGTGCCGCACAGGTAGACGCGGGGGTCGGCGTCGGCCCCTGCCTCCGCGCCGAGCGGTTCGGCGGCCGCAGGCTCCGGCAGCGGATACAACGTCGTGATGGGCCGCGACTGGGTCACCCAGATCCTGCCCGCTGCGTCGATCACCCATTCCACATCCTGGGGTGTACCGAACAGCCGCTGGACGGTATCGCCGAGGGCCGTGAGTTCGCTGATCCGGGCGTCGTCCAGGCTCGGCCGCCGCCGGACTGCCGTCCCCTTCGGTGAACGGAGAAGGATGCGTCCCGTGGCCGTATCCACGACGAAATGGTCCGGGTTCACGCTGCCGGAGACCACCGCCTGGCCGGGCCCCGCGCTCGCATCGATGACCGTTTCAGTCCGGGTGCCCGTCACGGGATTGGCGGTGAAGAGCACGCCGGCGCTGGTGGCGGTGATGAGGTCCTGGACGACGACGGCGAGCCCCACCTCACGGTGGCTGATCCCGTTGGCGGCGCGGTAGGCCACGGCCCGTTCGGTCCAGAGTGAGGCCCAGCAGCGCCGGACCGACTCGACCACGGCGTCGGCTCCGGAGATGTTCAGGAAGGAATCCTGCTGGCCGGCGAAGCTGGCGAAGGGCAGGTCCTCGGCGGTGGCGGAGGACCTGACCGCCACTGTGGCCCGGCTGCCGAGCGCGGCATACGCGCCGCGAAGGGCGGCATCGACGTCGGCGGGAATCGGCGCGGTCACGATCATTTCCCGCGCCTGCCGGGCCAGTTCGCCCAGGTCCGGTCCGGGCCGGGCCAACCCGGGGCGGCCTGGCTGGCCGGGGCGGGAGCCGCCGTCGCCTGGTTCGCCGTTGTCTGTTTCGTCATCGTTCGAAGGGCCGGGCCGCGCGGCGTCCAGCCGGGCCGCCAGCGCGACCAGTTCGGCCGGGGCCGCCTTTCGGTAGGCAACCGTGGTGAGGCAGAATCCACGGGGTACGCGGAATCCGGCGGCCGTGAGCTTGCCGAGGTTCAGGGCCTTTCCGCCCACGAGCGGCAGGGGAGCGGAACCCAGTGCGCTGAGATCCATGACGAGACTTTCCGGCGCCCTGCCATCTGCAGAACCCATTTCCCTGCTCCCACGTCCTGTCCGCGTCTTCAATCCACGTGTTCACGCCACGTATTCAAGCCGCGGGCGGCCTCCGGGTCCTGAGTCCGGCGGCGCGGCGGCACCTCCGCCAAGCGAGCCTGCCGGCCTACTGGCCGGCGTCGGCCTCGCCGGTGTCTTCCCACATAAGATCCAGGTTGCGGAAGACCGGAGGGCCGTCGCACAGGGCGGCCATCTGCGCGGCGAATTCGGAGGTCTCGGGCCGGTTGGAGTTCTCCATGGCCGACTCGTAGGAGTCGAATTCCACGATCGTGAGGTACGTTCCGGGGCGGTCGCGGTCTGCGGTGGCCATGATGCGGCGGAAGGTCGGGGCAGTGGTTCCCTCCGTCCTGGAGGGCCGGCCGAGTTGCTCGATCTCCTCAATGCGGGAGGTCTGAAATTCGATGATCTGCACGAACCTGGCCATGACGGCTCCCTTGACGGCGGCGGATGCTGATGCGCTTCACGCTAGACCCTCGTCCTTGCCCGTGCAAGGGCGGGAGCTAGCAGTACAGCTAGGCCGGCGCGGGCGGCCGCGCGGGTGCAAGCGCGGCCGCCGTCGAGATCCCGGCTAGGGGGTCAGGAGGACCTTGATGGCGCGCCGTTCGTCCATCGCGCGGTAGGCCTCGGGTGCCTCCTCAAGCGGCATGACCGAGTCGAACACGCGGCCCGGATTGATGGTGCCGTTCAGCACGTCCGCCAGCAGTTCCGGGATGTACGTCCTGGCCGGGGCCATGCCGCCGCCGATCGAGATGTTGGTGTCGAACAGGAAGCGCAGCGGGGCTTCGGCGCCGCCGGTGGGGACGCCGACAAAGCCGAGGGCGCCGCCAGGGCGGACGCTGTGCAGGGCCTGTTCCATGGATTCCTTGGTCCCCACGCACTCCAGCACGGAGTCGGCGAGCACACCGCCAAGCAATTCGCGGACCTTGGCGACGCCCTCGTCCCCGCGTTCGGCGACGATGTCCGTGGCCCCGAATTCGCGGGCGATCGCCTGGCGGTCGGCGTGCCGTGACATGGCGATGATCCGCTCCGCGCCGAGGCGCTTGGCGGCCAGGACGCCGCAGAGCCCGACGGCACCGTCGCCGACCACCACGACCGTCCGGCCGGGACCGGCCTTGGCCGCGAGGGCTGCGTGGTGGCCGGTGGCCATGACGTCTGAGAGCGTGAGCAGGCTGGCGCGGAGGGCGTCGTCCGGGTCGGTGACGCCCGGGACCTTGACCAGCGTGGACTCGGCGAGCGGTACGCGCACGGCCTGGCCCTGGCCGCCGTCGATCCCGTGGCCGGTGTCATCCTTGCCGCCCCAGCCGGCGAGGTGGTCGCAGGCGACCGTGACGCCGTCGAGGCACTGCGGGCACGCGCCGCAGCTGACCACGAACGGGGCGATCACGTAGTCGCCCACGGCGAGGTCTTTGATGTCGTCGCCGATGCTTTCGACCGTCCCGATGAACTCGTGCCCGATCGCGGACGGCTTGTGGGTGGGCTTGACCCCGCGGTACGGCCAGAGGTCCGAGCCGCAGACGCAGGAGGCGGTGACCTTCACGATGACGTCGGTGGGCAGCTGGAGGGTGGGGTAGTCGCGGTCTTCGACTCGGATGTCGCCGGGACCGTGGATGATGGTGGCGCGCATGGGTGCTCCTCGCATTGTGGTGGATGGGCTGGGAACGAGTTTAGTCCCGTGGCATGCCGGCCACGTAGGCGAGGACAAGCAACGCGGGGTCAGATACGGCCCATCAAGCCGCCCGGCATGGGCTGTATCTGACCCGCGTTGCTTTAGAGGGCTTCGAGCACGCTGACGTAGTTGGCGATGCCCACGCCGCCCATGTTCTGCACCGCGGCCCGGCGCGGGTTGGCCAGCTGCATGTCGCCGGCGGTCCCGGTGAGCTGCATCGCGGCGATGACGTGCTGGGAGACGCCGGTGGCGCCGACGGGGTGGCCCTTGGCCTTGAGCCCGCCCGATACGTTTACCGGCAGCTTGCCGTCCTTGAAGACCCAGCCTTCTTCCAGCGCCCGGGCGCCCTGGCCGCGTTCGGTCAGCCCCATGGCCTCGTACATGAGCAGTTCGGCAATGGTGAAGCAGTCGTGGACTTCCGCGAAGTCGAGCTCCTCCAGCCCGACGCCGGCCATCCCCAGGGCCCGCTGCCAGGAGGCGCGTGTGGCGGCGAATTCGGTCGGGTCCCGGCGCTCGGCGGGGAAGAAATCGTTCGCCTGGCCGAAGCCGGCGAGCCGCACCGGGGCGGTTGCCCCGCCGGTAGGGGCAACGCTGAGGACGACGGCGGCGGCGCCGTCGGAGACGGGGGAGCAGTCGGTGCGGCGCAGCGGATCGGCCACCATCGGGTTCTTGTCCGAGACGGTGCGGCAGAACTCCTCGCCGAGGTCCTTGCGTAGCTGGGCGTAGGGGTTGTCGACGCCGTTGCGGTGGTTCTTCGCCGCGATGGTGCCCAGGACGTCGCCGAGCTTTCCGTTGCTGTCGCCGTAGCGCTTGCCGTAGTGCTTCGCGACCTCCGCGAAGAGCCCGGTGAACCCGGTGGTGGAGGGCTTGCCGGCCATGTCGTAGTCCGCGCCGAGCAGGGCCGCGCCCACGACGTCGGCCCCGGCGTGGGTCATCTTTTCGGCGCCGATCACCAGGACGGTCTTCGCGGTGCCGGCAAGCAGGGACTTGGTGCCCTGCTGGAATGCGGCCGAGCCGGAGGCGCAGGCGTTCTCCACCCGAGTGGAGGGAACGTTGGCCAGTTGATCCGAGACCTGCAGTGCGAGGGAGGACGGGAAGGCCAGCGGCATCATGCCGGAGTTGAACTGGCCGAGGTAAATCTCATCGATCTGGCCGGGCTCGATCCCGGCGTTGCCGATCGCCTCGGTGGCGACCTGCACGATCAGGGACTCCAGGGTTTCTTCGCTCAGCTTGCCGAACCGACTGTGGCCCCAGCCGGTGAGCAGGACGTCCTTGCCGAACTGGTCTTTGAGGCTCATGCCGTCGCTCCTTCAAATTCGAGCGCGACATCGAAGTCGGCTTCGGTTTTTTCGCGGATTTCCTCCACGGTGACGCCGGGCGCGAGGCGCCTGAGCGTGAGCTTCCGCCCGCCGCCTGCTTTGTGTTCATTCTTCACAAGGTCGAAGACCGCGAGGTCGCTGATGATGCGGTCCACACAGCTGAGCCCGGTGAGCGGCAGCGTGCATTCCTTGACGATCTTGGCGCTGCCGTCCTTGGCGTTGTGCTCGGTCAGGACCACGACGCGCGGGGTGCCGGCCACGAGGTCCATGGCGCCTCCCATGCCCTTGACCATCTTGCCGGGGATGGTCCAGTTGGCGAGGTCGCCGGCACCGGAGACCTGCATGGCACCGAGGATCGCGACCTTCACGTGGCCGCCGCGGATCATGCCGAAGGACGTCGCGGAGTCGAAGATGCTGCCGCCGGGCAGGACCGTGACGGTCTGCTTGCCGGCGTTGATCAGGTCCGCGTCTTCCTCGCCCTCGAAGGGGAACGGGCCCATGCCGAGGAGGCCGTTCTCGCTCTGCAGGACAACGCGGACGCCGTCGGGCAGGTTGTTGGCCACCAGCGTGGGGATGCCGATGCCAAGGTTGACGTAGTCGCCGTCGTTCAGTTCTTCGGCCGCGATTGCGGCCATTTCATCTCGGGTCCAGGCCATGGTGGTTCTCCTTGGAAAGTCAGGGTGCAAAGGGTGGGGCGCCAACGCCGGCGCGCCCGGGGTGGGCGGCGCTCGGGCCGGATTAGACGGTGACGGCGGAGGCGGCCTGCGCCGCCGCCGCTTCCGCTGCGGGCCGCGGGCGGACGGTGCGCTGTTCGATGTCCTTGACGCGGCCGCTGGCCTGGACCAGGCGCTGGACGAACACGCCGGGGGTGATGATGTGGTTCGGGTCCAGCTGGCCGGGCTCGACGATCACTTCGGCCTCGGCGACCGTCACGGCTCCGGCGGTAGCCACCACCGGATTGAAGTTCTGCGCGGTGTACCGGTAGATCAGGTTGCCGTCGGTGTCGGCCGTGTGGGCGTGAACCAGGGCGACGTCGGCCTTGATGGCGCGCTCCTGGACATAGGTCTCGCCGTCGAACTCCGCCAGCGGCTTGCCTTCGGCGACGAGGGTGCCCACGCCGGTCTTCGTGTAGAACGCCGGGATGCCGGCGCCGCCGGCGCGCAGCCGCTCAGCAAGGGTGCCCTGCGGGGTGAACTCCACCTCCAGCTGGCCGGCGAGGTACTGCTCGGCGAAGAGCTTGTTTTCCCCAACGTAGGACGCGATGACCTTACGGACCTGGCCGCCTTCGATCAGGACCCCGAGGCCCTTGCCGTCCACGCCCATGTTGTTGGAGACGACCGTCAGGTCCTTCACCCCGGAGTCCCGCACCGCCTCGATCAGGTCAGCGGGGATCCCGCTGAGCCCGAAACCGCCGACGGCGAGCGTCATGCCGTCGCGCAGTACGTCCTGCAGAGCGGCCGCTGCCCCGGATTTCACCTTTGACATTGCATCTCCTCATTGAGCTCGTCTTGCTATCCACCCCGGCAATCCACTTTGTGGACTCCATGTCTGAAGAAGGAGCCTATGGTGTGTCACAGACCACTGTCAACGTGGAGTTTCCCCGCTAACTCGCGGAGTTTACAGTGTGGACGCTACCCTTGGGACTATCCATTATGTGGATACCTGATGGCAAAATTGGGTAAAAGCAACGTGGGTGAAAGCATCATTCAGTTCCGGGCCGACGTGAGGCAAGCAATGAATACAACCCCCGTCCAGGGCGCCCAGGTGGTCAGCCGGGCAGCCGGCCTGCTGCGCCTGGTCGGCCGGAAGCCGGAGGGCTGCCCCCTGGTGGAGCTCGTGCGCGAATCCGGCCTAACACGGCCCACCGTGCACCGGCTGCTGAGCTCGCTCGCGGCCGAGGGGCTGCTGGACCAGGACCCGGGCAGCGGCAACTGGGTCCTGGGACCGGAGATCCTGCTGCTGGGGTCCGTGGCCTCGGCGCGCTTCCCCTTGGAGGACATCGCGAGGCCGAGCCTGCGCCGCCTGGCCGAAGAGACCGGCGAAAGCGCTTTCTTCTCCATCCGCCGTGGCAACGAGACCGTGTGCCTGCTCCGGGAAGAAGGCAGCTTCCCGGTCCGTTCCTTCGTGCTGCACGAGGGGGTGCGGTTCCCGCTGGGCGTCGCCTCCGCCGGCACCGCCATCATGGCCTTCCTGCCGGCACAAGAGCAGGAAGAACTGCTCGCCAACTGGGCAGCCCATGCCGGCAGCTTTGCGGCCGCGCACACCGCAGCACTGGTCAGGGAGAACCTGGAAGCGACGCGGCAGGCCGGCTATTCGGTCAATCCGGGGCTGGTCCTGGAAGGCAGCTGGGGGATGGGTGCGGCGGTCTTCGACCAGCGGGGGCGCCCCGCCTGGGCGCTGTCCCTGACCGGCATCGAACCGCGCTTCCGGGAGGACCGGCGTCCGCAGCTGGGGCGGCTGCTCCTGGAAGAAGCGCACCGGATCTCCACGCTGCTGACCCGCTCGCCAGGCGCCTGACCCTCGTCACGGGCCCCGGTTCGGCTCAGGCTGCCTCGGACAATTCAACTTGCCGGGCGACTCTTGCGCAGCCGCCGCTTGTGCCAGAAGCTGGCAGCACAGGCCGCAGCGCGTCGAGCCGAAGGAGCAAAGCCCCGTGAAAGACACCAAGATCTCTTTCGATCACTATGGCAGCCCGGACGTCGTCACCGTTGGCGAGGAGAAACCGCCGGTTCCGAGGGAGAACGAGGTCCAGGTGGGAATCCGCGCCGTCGGCGTCAACCCGGTGGACTGGAAAGTCGTCGCCGGCTACCTGGAGCCGTACCTTGCCCTGGACTTCCCTGCAGTTCCCGGCTGTGAGGCGGCAGGAATCGTGACCGCCGTTGGCCCCGGCGTGACCGGCTATGAGGTGGGTGACGACGTCATCTGGAATGGCATTTCCGGGGCCCACCGTGCCGTGGCCAATTTTCCGGTCGACCAGCTGACGCCAAAGCGCGCGGGCATCGATTTCGAGCAGGCGGCATGCGTCGCGATAGCTGGCGGCACAGCGTATTCGGCGCTGGTTCAGCTTGGCATTGGCGTGGGGGACACGGTCCTCATCCACGGCGCAGCGGGCGGGGTCGGCTCGGCGGCGGTCCAGATAGCACGGCACCTCGGCGCCCGGGTCATCGGGACCGCTTCAGAGCAGAACCACGACTACTTGCGCGGCCTCGGCGCCGTGCCTGTGGCCTATGGCGAAGGGCTTGTGGAACGCGTCCGCGCACTGGGCACCATCACCGCCGTCGTGGACACCTTTGGCGGGGAGGAGACGACGACGGCG
This sequence comes from Arthrobacter sp. 10T425, assembly GCF_056393985.1. NCBI lineage: Bacteria > Bacillati > Actinomycetota > Actinomycetes > Micrococcales > Micrococcaceae > Arthrobacter > Arthrobacter sp. 10T425. The sequence goes on from NZ_JBFTGZ010000003.1 coordinate 328,012, forward strand.
ACGGTCCATTTGCTTGGCGGCCACGGAGCCGCGGTGACCACAGTGCCTGGAAAGGAGGCCAACGCCGCCGGAATTGCACCGGTCAGGCTGCTGGACGGACGGGTAGCGGAGGCGGCCCGGCTGTCGGCCGGGGGAAAGCTCCGCTTCAGCATCCAGGAGCGGATTCCCCTCACCGATGCGGCCCGGGCATTGGTCATCAGCCGCGCAGGCCATGTCCGGGGCAAACTCGTGCTGATCCCGTGATTGGACCCCCGCGGGGCGAGCCTGCAGCCCGGCCCGGGGCTCTCGGCTCAGGCTATTTCCACCAGGTGTCGAAAATCGTCACCGGGACCGTGCGCTTGTGGCGGGTCCGCAGGTACATCGCCTCGATCCGTTCGGCAGCGGCATCGGGTACGTCACGGCCCTCGAGGTAGTCATCGATCAGGTCGTAGCCCAGGCCGAGTTCGTCCTCGTCGGTGCGGCCCGGCTTGCCGTCCAGCAGATCCGCCGTCGGAACCTTTTCCCAGATCCGGGCCGGTGCGCCGAGTTCCGCCAGCAGGGCGCGGTTCTGTCGCTTGTTAAGGCCGAACAGCGGCAGGATGTCCGCGCCGCCGTCGCCGAACTTGGTGAAGAACCCCGTGACGGACTCGGCGCCGTGATCCGTGCCGATCACCAGGTAGTTGTGCTCGCCGGCCAGGGCGTACTGGGCAATCATCCGGGTCCGGGCCTTGGTGTTGCCCTTGTGGAAATCGGAGATCTCCGTGCCCACGGTCTTCTCGAACTCGTCCTCGAAGCCATCTACTGCGGCCGAGATGTTGAACGTCCATTCGGTCTTGGCTCGCACGAAGTCCAGGGCCGCCTGCGCGTCGTCCTCGTCATGCTGGACGCCGTAGGGCAGCCGCACGGCCACGAAGTTCGCCTCGGTGCCCTCGGCCTCGAGTTCCTCGACCGCCAGCTGGGCCAGCCGCCCGGCCAGGGAGGAGTCCAGGCCGCCCGAGATGCCCAGGACGAAGCCCTTGGTGTGGGTGGCCGTCAAGTATTCCTTCAGGAACGTCACGCGTTTGCGCACCTCCCCGGCAGGGTCGATCCGGGGCTGTACGCCCATTTCCTCGATGATCTTCGCCTGGAGTTCACGCATGCCTCACAGCCTAGTCAGCGGTGTCAACAACGCTCAACTATTGCGCCCGGACCGGCGGCTGAAGGGCGGATCCGGCGTCGAAATGGCTTCGGTTCCGGACGGCGGCTACGGTTTCGGACCGTTGCGACTTGGATCCCCGGTGCGCCGGTCCGAATTCGGCGCCCCTGTCCGGAACCGCCGCGAAAACCTCACCACCGGCCGACGCCTGCCCGGTCCTGACTGGGCACCGGGCCGGACGCCGGGCCTATTGAGCCTGCCGCACCGGACCGGTGGAGCCGCGGACCGTGAGATGGGTGGGCATCACGGACCGGCTTCGGGTGCCACCGCCGGCGAGCGGGTTCAGCTGGGCCAGCAGCATGGACACCGCCACGCGGCCGGCCTGCTCGATCGGGGAGGCCATGGTGGACAGCGGCGGATTGCAGAAGTCGGCGCCAAAGATGTCGTCGCAGCCCACAATGCTCATGTCCTGCGGGACGCGGATGCCGCGTTCGCGAAGGCGCTGGAGCATGCCGATGGCGATGAGGTCGTTGAACGCGAGGCAGGCGGTGACCCCGCTGTGGACGGCGGCGTCCGCGGCTGCCGCGCCGGACTGTGTCTTGGGGGCGAACGGACCGAGCCGGCGCACCTCCACGCCGCGTTCCTCGGCAGCGACGGACAGTGCGGTCCACCGCCGTTCGCTGGACTGCGACGTCGTCGGGCCGGCCACATAGGCCACCCGGGTGTGCCCCAGCGAGATCAGGTGGTCCAGCGCCTGGCTGGTGCCGGACGGGGTGTCGATCAGGACCGCGGGAACGCCGGGCACGTCACGGTTGATCGCGACCATGGGCATCTTCGCCGCCGCGTTCAGCAGAGCTTCGTCGCTGAGCCGGGATGCGGCAACGATGATGCCGTCGGCGCTCTTGCGCAGCTGCTCCACGGTGCTGGCCTCCACCTCGTCGGATTCTTCCGTGTCCACCAGCAGCTGGGTGTACCCGGCCGCCTTGAGCTGGAGCTGGGTTCCCCTGATGAGGTCGAAGTAGAACGGGTTGGTGATATCCGGAACCAGGACTCCCACCGCGCCCGTGCGCCCGGAACTCAGCGCCTTCGCCTGGCTGTTGGGGGTGTAGTGCAGCCGGGCCGCGGCCGCCTCGATCCGCTGCCGTGTCCTGATGTTGACCCGGTCCGGCGTGGAGAGGGCACGGGAAACCGTGGAGGCCGCCACGCCGCAGAGCGCGGCGATGTCATGGATGGTGGCCGGGCGGTCCACTGCTGCTGGTTGCGTCGTCGCCACGGCGCTCCTCTCTGAACGTGGTGGCCGGGCCGAGGTGGCCGGGGGCGGGTGGCCGGGCTGTGATTGCCGCCACAGGGCCGGTCAGCAAAGCATGCCACAGATTGTTAGAATTTGGCAACCGGTTGTCATTTGTGTGCGGTGATGGCTAGACTGGGGCCCACACCGTTTGTGAACTGCGTCACCGCGCCGGAGCCGGAAGCTGCCCGCGGCGGCCGCGAAACCCAGGAGATCCGCGTGAGCAAAACACCACCCGCAGTCTGGTCGCTGTCAGGTTTCGGCGACGAAATAGATCCGGACCCGGCAGTTCAGGCCGCCGTGCTCCTGGCGCTGGGCGCAAGCCACATCGAGGTCCGCAGCGCCTGGGGCACGAACGTCTCCGAGCTGGAGCCCGCGCAGGTTGCCCGGCTCAGGGAAATCCTGGATGAAAAGGGCCTCAAGGTCTCGGCCGTGGCCAGCCCCATCGGGAAGGTGGACGTGAGCCTGCCGGTGGAGCACGAGCTGGCACGGCTCCGGCAGATCATCTCGGTAGCCAGGGGGCTGGATACACAATACGTCCGCATTTTCTCCTTCTTCCGGGCGGAAGGGCGCAGCGCGGAAGACATCCGCGACGACGTCCTGGCCCGTATGGGCGCCCTGGCGGCGCTCGCCGCGGAATCCGGCGTCGTGCTCCTGCACGAAAACGAAAAGGGCATCTATGGCGATACTCCGCAGCGCGTGCTGGACATCATGGAATCCGTGAACTCGCCCGCGCTCCGCATTGCGTGGGACAACGCCAACTTCGTCCAGGTGGGCGTCAAGCCCTACACCGAGGGCTACGCCATGCTGCGCCCCTACCTCGAGTACTTCCAGGTCAAGGACGCGCTCGCCACCACCGGGGAAGTAGTCCCCTCCGGTGAGGGCGACGGCGAACTCGACGCCACCATCGCCGCCCTCAAGGCGGACGGTTACGCCGGCTTCGCCTCGCTGGAACCCCACCTGGCCAGCGCCCACGAACTCGGCGGCTTCTCGGGCCCGGCGGCCTTCGGCACCGCGGCCCGCGCCTTCGCCGCGCTGGCCGTGAAAAACCAGATCGAACTCGTGTAATCGGCCTTCTTTAGCAGGCATGCACCACCACTAGGGAAAGAGGGAACTCCGGATGCCAAAGGCGGCAATCATCGGCTGCGGCGACGTGTCGGTCGTTCACTTTGAAGCACTTGCAGGGATGGACGGCGCCGAATTGGTGGCCGTCTGTGACCCGGATCCGGCACGCCGGGCGGCGGCGCAGGAGGCCCGCGGCGTCCCCGGCTTCGCGGACTACCGCGACATGCTGGAGGTGGCAGCTCCCGACGTCGTGCACATCACCACCCCGCATCACGAACACGCGGCGATCGCGATCGAATGCCTGCGCCGCGGTGTCCACGTGGTGCTGGAAAAGCCCCTGGCGCACACCCTGGCCGAGGGCGAAAGACTGCTGGCCGCGGCTGCCGACAGCACGGCGAAAATTGCCCTGTGTTTCCAGAACCGCTACAACGCCCCGGTGCAGGAAATGCGCCGGCTGCTGGACTCCGGCGAACTGGGCCAGGTGCGGGGGGCCTCGGCCACGGTCATGTGGCACCGGGATGCCGATTACTACCTCAGCCGGCCCTGGCGCGGAAATTGGGCCGAGGGCGGCGGGGGGCTGATGATGAACCAGGCCATCCACACCGTTGACCTGCTGCAATGGCTGGTGGGCGACGTCGTCGCGCTCGCAGGCAGCGCCTCGACCCATGCGCTGGCAGAAACCATCGAGGTGGAGGACACTGCGGAGTTCGCCGCGCTGCACAGCAGCGGGGCGCGCTCCGTCTTCTACGCCACCCTGGCCAACACCGTCAACGCACCCGTCACGCTGGACATCAGCACCGAGAGGGCAACATTGAGCCTGCGCGGGGACCTGACAGTCACTTACGACGACGGGCGCAGCGAGGTGGTGCGGGAACGCACCAAGGGATCGGGCGGCCGGTCCTACTGGGGCGTTTCGCATGCCCTGCTGATCGCAGATTTCTATGCCGGACTGGCGCAACCGGGCCCGTTCTGGATTGACGCCGCCGAAGGGGCGAAGTCGCTGCGGATCGTAAAGGAACTCTACCGCCAGTCCTACCCCGGCTCTGAGGAAAAAGTGTCCTAACCGGACGCCTCCGCGACCCGGCCCAGGCGCGCGGACTTCCGTTGCGCTTTCTTTTCCGCTGCGAACGTCGTGCCTGCGAACGTCGTGCCTGCGCACTGCGTGCGCTCGCAGGTGCACCGTCGTGCTCCGTCCAAGTGCCCGGCAACACCCCTGATCGCAATAATTCAAAAAGTAATGACAACCGGTTGCCAGATGTGGCAACCCAACGTACGCTGAACCCACAAGCGGCGGTGTGGCCCAAGCCACATTGCCGCCATCAACGTCCGTGCAGCGGACCTCGAGAAGCGATCCAAAGGAGCCAACAATGAAGTTCGGTCCCAAGGCAGCAGCTGCTGCCCTCATCCTCAGCGCATCCCTCGCGCTCACCGCCTGTGGCGGCGGCGCCGCAGCAGGCGGCGCAGGCACCACAGCCACGTCCCTGACGCTCGGCACCATCCAGGACGTCCGGTCCTGGGATCCGGCCCAGGCCCATGTGGGCCATATCCTCCAGCCGTACCAGGCCGTCTACGACACCCTGATCCTGCGCGAGCCGGACGGAAAGCTCAGCCCCATGCTGGCGACGGCCTGGAAGTACAACGCAGCAAACACCAAACTGACGGTGGACCTGCGCTCGGACGTCACCTTCAGCGACGGAGCAAAGTTCGACGCCGAGGCTGCCAAGGCCAACATGGACCACTTCAAGACGGCCAATGGTCCGCAGATGGCCCAGCTCAATGCGGTCAAGGACGTGGCCGTTGTGGACGCCGATACCATCGACATCAACCTCAGCACCCCGGACCCGGCCCTCGAGTACTTCCTCAGCCAGGCGGCCGGCCTGATGGGCAGCCCCAAGGCGCTCGGCACCGAGGGCATCAAGACCGAGCCGGTGGGCTCCGGGCCCTACGTGATGGACAAGGCCGCGTCGGTCAAGGACTCCCAGACCGTGTTCACCGCCCGGAAGGACTACTGGAACAAGGATCTGCAGAAGTACTCCAAGCTGACCTTCAAGATCCTGACCGACCCCACCGCCCGCACCAACGCCCTGGTCTCCGGCCAGGTGGACGCCACACTCCTGGACCCCAAGAACGGCAAGCAGGCCGAAGGCGCCAAGATGAAGCTGGCCGCCAACGAGGCGGACTGGCAGGGGCTGCTCCTCCTGGACCGTGACGGTGCCAAGAACCCCGCACTGCAGAACGTCAAGGTCCGCCAGGCCATCAACTACGCCTTTGACCGCAAGACCATCCTCGACCAGGTCCTGTTGGGCCAGGGCACCCCGACGTCCCAGCCGTTCGGCAAGGCCAGCGGCGCCTGGACCGATGAACTGGAGAACTACTACAGCTACGATCCGGCCAAGGCCAAGCAGCTCCTCAAGGAAGCCGGCTATGAAAACGGCGTGACCCTGGAAGTCCCCAGCATCCCCGACTTCCAGACTCAGATTTCCGTGGTCCAGCAGCAGCTGGCAGACGTCGGTATCACCCTGAAGATTGGCGCCGCGCTCACCAACACCTTCACCTCCGATGTGGCTGGACAGAAGTACACCACCATGTACTTCTCCCTCTTCCAAGGCCAGCCGACAGTTGCCATCAACCAGATCATCTCCACCAAGGCGCTCTACAACCCGTTCAAGAACGCGTCGCCGGAGCTCGACGCCAAGATTGACGCCGTGCGCAACGGCGGGGCTGACGCGGGCAAGCTGGCCCAGGAAGTGAACAAGTACGTGGTGGAGCAGGCCTGGTTCGCGCCGCTGTTCCGCGTCAACCAGATGTACTACCACAACGCCAAGGTCGACGTCACACCCCAGATCCAGCAGGCCGTTCCGTCCATTTACAACTACTCACCCGCCAAGTAGGACACCATGATCAGGTTCATTGCGAAACGACTGGGCAGCGGGCTGGTGGTGCTGCTTGTTGTCTCGGCGCTCACCTTCTTCCTGCTCTATATGTCCAGCGGGAGCATCGCCAGGAACATCCTGGGCGATCAGGCCACCGCTGAGCAGGTGGCGATGAAAGAACACGAGCTGGGGCTGGACCAGCCCCTGCTGACCCGCTACTTTGCCTGGGTGGCCGATGCCCTCAGCGGAAACCTGGGTGCCTCCTGGTTCTCCTCGGAACCGGTGGCCAACTCCCTGGCCAGCCGGATTCCGGTGACCATGACCATGGTTTTCGCCGCAATGATCCTGATCGCAATTTGTGCCGCACTCATCGGTGTCATCGCCGCGGTCAAGCGCGGCTGGGTGGACAGGGTGGTCCAGGTTGGCGCCATCATCGGCGACTCCGTTCCGGGGTTCGTGATCGGCGTCATCCTGGTCACCATCCTGGCCATCCAGCTGGGCCTGTTCCCGGCCACCAGCACCATTTCCCCGGATTCCGGGGCCGACGCGTGGGTCTATTCCATGTCGCTTCCGGTGATAGCCCTGCTGATCAACGGCGTCACCGGGGGCGCGCAGCAGATCCGCAGCGCCGTCATCAAACAACTCGAGCGGGACTATGTCCGCACCCTGCGCAGCCGCGGGATCGGCGAGCGGGAAATCCTGTTCAAGCACGTCCTGCGCAGCGCCGCGCCGGCCGGCCTGACGGTGCTGAGCCTGCAGCTGATCGGCATGCTGGGCGGCGTGGTGATCATCGAGCAGATCTTCGCCCTTCCCGGCATGGGTCCGATGGCGGTCGCCGCCACCGGCCAGTCGGATCTTCCGGTGGTGATGGGCGTCGTGATGTACACGGTGGTCGTCGTCATTGTGGTGAACCTGCTGGTGGACATCCTCAATGGCTGGCTCAACCCGAAAGTACGTGTGTCATGAAAAATTCTTCCGAAGAAGCCGCCGCAACCGCGGCATCCGCCGCCATTCCGATTCACCCCGGCCAGAGCGGCACCGTGGTCCGGTCCACCGTCATTCGGCGCCTGTTCAGGAACCCGCTGGGCATCGTTGCCATGACCATCCTGCTGGCGATCTCGCTCCTGGCGGTACTCGCCCCGGTCCTGGCGCCCTTCGAGCAGAACTACGCCAACATCGCCAAGACCCTCGCCGCCCCGGACTCCTTAAACATCCTCGGAACGGACAGCGCCGGGCGCGATGTCTGGAGCCGGCTCCTGTACGGCGCGCAGCTGACGCTGCTTTCCGCCCTGCTCTGCGCGGGCGTGGCCATTGCCATCGGCCTGCCGTCCGGCCTGGTCGCCGGGTACTACGCCGGCAAATTCGAGGCAGTCTCCAACTGGGTGGTCGGCATCCTCATGAGCCTCCCCGGGCTGATCGTGCTGCTGACCATCCGGGCGGCCTTCGGCCCTTCGGTCTGGATGTCCATGATCGCCTTCGGCATCCTGATCAGCCCGTCCTACTTCCGGCTGACCCGCACGGCCGTCCAGTCGGTGCGCAACGAGCTCTATGTCGACGCCGCACGGGTCTCCGGGCTGTCCGACCTCAGCATCATCGCCCGCCACATCTTCTCCGTGGTCCGCGCCCCCATCATCATCCAGACCGCGGCGATCGCTGGCGTGGCCATCGCCATTCAGTCCGGTCTGGAATTCCTCGGCCTGGGCGACCCCACCAAGGCCACCTGGGGCGTGATGCTCTCGGAGGGCTTCAAGAACGTCTACCTCACTCCCACGCTGCTCTTCTGGCCGGCACTGGCCATGGCGCTGACCATCGGCGGCCTGGTCCTGCTGGGCAACGCCATCCGCGATGCCCTTGAAGACGGCGAAAAGATCACGCATCGCAAGAAGCCAAGGGGAAACGGCATCAGCAAACGCACGACGGCGCCGGCCGCCGCCGCCCGCCCGTCGCGGAAGTCAGTGGCCGCCGTCGACCCCGGAACCGAACACCACCTGGTCAAGGTGACCAATCTCGGGGTCGGCTATCCGCAGGCAGACGGTTCCATCAAGAAGGTCGTCGACGACGTCTCCTTCCACGTGGACCGCGGCGAGATCCTGGGCATCGTGGGCGAATCCGGTTCGGGCAAGTCCCAGACCGCCTTCTCCATCCTGGGGCTGCTGCCGGACAATGCCCGCATCGTGGCCGGCTCCATCCAGTTCGACGGCAACTACACCGTTGCCCCGGGCGAGGAGCGCGTCAGCCAGGAGCGCCTGTCCAAACTGCGCGGCAGGCGGATTTCCTACATCCCGCAGGAGCCCATGAGCAACCTGGACCCGGCCTTCACCATCGGCTACCAGCTCGTGACGCCCATGGTCCGCGTCCTCGGCATCTCCAAGGCCGAGGCCAGGAGGCGGGCATTGAAGCTGCTCACCGACGTCGGAATCGCCAACCCGGAACGGACCTTCAACGCCTACCCGCACGAAGTCTCCGGCGGCATGGCCCAGCGCGTCCTGATCGCCGGCGCCATCAGCTGCGAACCGGACCTGGTTATTGCCGATGAGCCCACCACGGCCCTGGATGTCACGGTGCAGGCGGACGTGCTGGACCTGCTGCGCGAGCTCCAGCAGCGCCTGAACATCGGCGTCATCCTGGTGACCCACAACTTCGGGGTGGTGGCGGACCTCTGCGACCGTGTGGCTGTCATGCAGAACGGCCGGCTCGTGGAGGAAGGATCCGTCCGCGACATCCTGCGCAATCCGCAGGAGCCTTACACGCAAACGCTCCTGGCATCGATGCTTGAGGGCAAGGAACCCATGTCCATGCTCGTTTCCACCGGCCAGAAGGAGCCAGTCGCATGAGCCCCACCGACAGCGCTCCGCTGCTCGCGGTAGACCAACTGATCGTCGAGTACCCCAGCAAGAAGTTCCGGGCCAAGCCCTTCCGCGCCCTGACGGACATCAACATCACCATCGGCCGCGGCGAAACCGTCGGCCTGGTGGGGGAGTCCGGTTCCGGCAAGACCACCCTGGGCCGCGCCATCCTGGGGCTGGCCCCGGTGACCGGCGGGAAGATCAGCTTCGACGGCAAGGACATCAGCCGCGCCACCCGCAAGGACCGGCGGGTCCTGAGCCGTGACCTGCAGGTGGTGTTCCAGGATCCCTACACCTCGCTGAACCCCGCCCTGGAGATCGGCGACATCCTCGCCGAACCACTGGGCGTGCAGGGCATGGACGCCGCGGCGGCCAAAAAGCGTGTGAGGGAACTGCTGGACCAGGTGGGTCTACCCGCCGACGCCATCAACCGGCTGCCGCGCGAATTCAGCGGCGGACAGCGCCAGCGCGTGGCGATCGCCCGCGCCCTGGCCCTCTCGCCCAAGCTGATCGTCTGCGATGAGCCGGTCAGTGCCCTCGACCTCTCCACCCAGGCCCGGGTGCTGGACCTGTTCCTGCAGATCCAGAAGGACACCGGTGTGTCCTACCTCTTCGTCTCCCACGACCTCGACGTCGTCCGGCACATCAGCCACCGCGTCGCCGTGATGTACCACGGGGAGATCGTCGAACAAGGCCCGGCCGGCGTCGTCACCACCGACCCCGACCACCCCTACACCCAGCGGCTGCTGCTCGCCTCCCCGGTCCCGGACCCGGACCGGCAGGAACAGCGCCGCGCGGACCGGCACCGCCTGCTCGAGACGCAGCGCATGCAGCACGAACAAGCGGGCGCCCTCGCCTGAGGCCACCCGCGCCGTCAGACAGAACGGCCGGCGCCCTGGCGGCAGCACCTAACCGGCAACGAGGGCCCTTGCGGGTCCGTAACACCACGGAGGAATACAGTGGCCAAAATTGGCGTACAAGCGATGATGCTGAAAGACAGCTTCGCCGAAGTGGGGGCGTTCGAGACGCTCCGCAAGGTGAGCGCGATCGGATACAACGCCGTCGAGATCTCCCAGATCCCGATGACCCCGGAGAACGTCGCCGAGCTGGGCCGCGCCCGGAGCGAACTGGGCATGGACATCGCGGCACTGTCCGTCGCGATGGAGACCCCCAAAGGCCGTCCCGGGGACTCCCTGGCGGAGCACTTCGACAAGATCGTGGCGGACGCCAAACGCCTGGACTCCAGCCTCCTGCGGATCGGCATGCTGCCGTTCCCGGCCATGAAGTCAATCGCGGCAGTCGTTGATTTCGCCAAGCAGGCCAACGAGTACGCGGAGCGCCTGCAGGAACAGGGCCTGAGCCTGTATTACCACAACCACCACATCGAGTTCGCGAAGTTCGACGGCAAATTCATGCTGGACATCATTGCCGAGAACTCCCCGGCCATGGGCATGGAAATCGATGTGCACTGGGTGCAGCGCGGCGGCCTGGACCCGGTCCGGACGCTGCAGAAGTACGCCGGCCGCACGGCCATGGTCCATCTGAAGGACTACCGGATCGGAGAACTGCCGGAGTCCTCGTTCGGGCTCCTGGATTCCGGGGACATCATGGGCTTCATGACCGAGTTCAAGAATGTGGTCCAGTTCGCTGAAGTGGGCGAAGGCAACCTGGACTTCGCATCCATTGTTCCGGCCGCCCAGGCCGCCGGCGCCCGGTACCTGCTCGTGGAGCAGGACGAACTCTACGGGCGCACCGTCTGGGACGCGCTGCAGACCTCCCACGACAACCTGGTGGCGCTCGGCCACGCCGACCTTTTCTAGCCCACCCCCACTGACTACGGAGAACCACCACATGAGCAAGCAAGTACGCCTGGGCATCATCGGCCTGGGCCAGCAGGGCGGCGCCTACGCCCAGTTCATCACCGACGGCCTGGTCGCGAACATGGTGATCGGCGCCATCTGCGACACCGACCCCGCGAAAAAGGAACTGGCGGCCGCCAGGTACCCCGACGCGCCCTTCTACGACGACTACATCACGATGCTGGAAAGCGGCGACGTCGATGCGGTCGTGACGTGCGTGCCGCACTTCCTGCACCCGGAAATGGGGATCGAGACCCTCAAGCGCAACATCCACGCCCTCGTGGAGAAGCCGGCCGGCGTCTACACCAAGCAGGTCAGGGAGCTCAACGAATTTGCCGCGGGCAAGCCCGAACTGTCCTTCGCCATCATGTTCAACCAGCGCAACAACCCGCTGTACCAGAAGCTGAAGGAGATCGTCGACGGCGGCGAGATCGGCGGCATCCGCCGCACCAACTGGATCATCACCAACTGGTGGCGACCGCAGGGCTATTACAATTCCAGCGAATGGCGCGCCACGTGGGGCGGCGAGGGCGGCGGCGTTCTGGTCAACCAGGCCCCGCACCAGCTGGACCTGTGGCAGTGGATCTGCGGCGTGCCGAAGTCCGTCTACGCCAAGGTGGCCTACGGCTTCCGCCGCGACATCGCCGTGGAGGACGAAGTCACTGCCGTGGTGGACTACGGCAACGGCGCCACGGGCGTCTTCGTCACCGCGACGCACGACCTCGTGGGAACCGACCGCTTCGAGATCCTGGGCGACCAGGGCAAGATCGTGGTGGAGAACAGCAAGACCGCCACCGTGACCCGCCTGAAGAAGCCCGAGCGTGAACTCAGCGACGGCATGGGCATGGACGATGTCCGCAAACTTTTCATGGGCGAGCTGAATCCCGGCGAGTACTACACCACCGAGGTCATCGAGTTCGAGTCCGCCTGGGGCGCGCAGCACTCCGGCGTCCTGGCGAACTTCGCCGCCAACATCCTGGACGGCACGCCGCTGCTGGCCCCGGGATCGGACGGCATCAAGGGTGTCCGGCTGGCCAACGCCATCCACCTCTCGAGCTGGACCGGCACGGAAGTGGCGCTGGACTTCGACGAGGAAGAGTTCCTCGCCGAGCTGAACAAGCGCATCGCGGACGAGGGCAAGTTCGCCGAGCGCTCCTAGCCCGCCCCGCCCAGCCGCAGCAGGGGCCGTTTTGAGCACTCAAAACGGCCCCTGCTGGGGGCTGGTTGGGTTGTTTCCTCGTTAGGATGGGGCGGTGACTGAACCCAAGACGCCGGACGCTGCCGCAACAACCGACCCGGCCAAGAAGCACTCCCGGTCCGGAAAGTCCCACGCCACCATCTACGACATTGCCAAGGTTGCCGGCGTCAATCCTTCCACCGTCTCACGGGCGCTGAGCAAGCCCGGCCGGGTCAGCGCCAAGACGCAGAAACTCATCGAGGACGCGGCCGCCGAGCTGAATTACCAGGTCAATCCGTTCGCCCGCGCGCTGCCCACCGGCCGCACCAACACCTTCGGCCTGATCGTCGCGGACATCACCAACCCCACCTTTTTCGACATCATCCGCGGGGCGGAAACGACCGCCACGCTGCGGGACTACACCCTGGTGCTGGCCGAGTCGGCCGAGTCCGGCGTCACCGAACTGACGGCAGCACGCCGGATGATGGCCACCGTGGACGGCCTCATCCTGGCCAGCCCCCGCATGGACGACGACGACATCCGCGCCATCGCCCGGGACAAGCCGGTGGTGGTCATCAACCGCGAGGTCGACGGCGTGCCGTGCGTGGTTCCCGACGTCAACAAGGGCATCAGCGAGGCAGTCCGCAGCCTGGCCGCCAACGGGCACCACAAGGTTGCCTTTGTTGCCGGGCCGCCGCAGTCCTGGATGTCCGCGCGCCGCTGGGAAGGCGTGCAGGCGGCCTGCGAGTGGTCCCGGCTCGAAGCCGTGCGGCTGGAATCCACCAAACCCACGGTCGACGGCGGCCGCCAGGTGGCGCGCGACGTCCGGGCAAGCGGCGCCACGGCGGTGCTGACCTACAACGACCTCCTGGCCATCGGGCTCATGCAGGAACTCCAGGCCGCCGGCATGGTGGTCCCGGACCAGATCAGCATCGTGGGTTTCGACGACATCTTCGGCGCGGATTTCACCACGCCACCCCTCACCACCGTGCGCTCGCCGCTGGGGGAGTGCGGCGCCGGTGCCGCGACCCTGCTCCTTGATCTGCTGCACGGTGCGGGGGAACCGGCCGCCACGCTGCGCGTCGAGACGGAGCTGGTGCTGCGCGGCTCGAGCGGGCGGCTGCTGCCCGCGGGCTAGCCACACCTGTGAGGCCATCCGCAACCTGATGGCAATTATTAGCAACCGGTTGACAAATGCCGGAGGCAAGCCGGACCATTGATCTATGTCACAGTCGATTGCCGCCAACCCAGACCGGCTTCTGCCCGCGGATCCCGGAACGCGCAGCATTGCGCGCGACCTCCTCCAGCGCGTCCAGGACCTCCCCATCATTTCCCCGCACGGGCACGTTGACGCCGCCGTCATCGAGCACAACAGCCCCTTCCCGGACCCGGCAGCGCTGCTGGTCAGCCCGGACCACTACGTCACCCGGCTGATCCACGCCAGCGGCGTCCCGCTGGACCGGCTCCGGGGCTCGGCCGCGGCGGAACCGGACTCCCGCACGGTCTGGCGCGAGTTCTGCAAGGCCTGGCCGCTCTTCGAAGGCACGGCCTCCGGCTACTGGCTCCGCACCCAGTTCAGCAGCGTCTTCGGCCTCCGGCAGGAGATCAGCGCCGAAACCGCCGACGCCAGCTACGACGCGATCTCCGCCAAGCTGCTGGAGCCCGGCTTCCGTCCCCGCCAGCTCTTCAAGGACTTCAACATCGAGGTGCTGGCCACCACCGACGACCCCCTGGACAGCCTCGCCAGCCACGCGGCGATCGCCGAGGACCCCACCTTCCACGGCCGCGTCCTGCCCACCTTCCGCCCCGATGCCTACCTCAACATCGCGCACCCCACGTGGAGTGCGAATGTTGACCGGCTTATTGCGGCAGCGGGCGACGGCGCCGCCGGCTATGCCGGCTACATCACCGCCCTGGAAAACCGGCGCCGCTACTTCGTGGACCACGGCGCAGTCTCGGCCGACCACGGCGTCCGGACCCCGGCAACGCTCAAGCTCGACGCCGGCGACGCGGCCAGGCTGTTCGACCGCGCCCGCTCGGGCCAGGCCACGGCGGCCGACCGCGACGACTTCGAGGCCCACATGATGTACCAGATGGCACGGATGTCGGTGGAGGACGGCCTGGTCATGACCATCCACCCGGGGTCCTACCGCAACCACCACGAACCCACCTTCAACGCCTTCGGCGCCGACACCGGCCACGACATCCCGTTCGCCGTCAACTACACCGAGGCGATCCGTCCGCTGCTGCAGGACTTCGGCACCGCCAAGGACTTCCACCTGGTGCTCTTCACCCTCGATGAGACCGTGTTCTCCCGCGAACTCGCGCCGCTGGCGGGTTTCTACCCGTCGGTCTACCTCGGTGCGCCATGGTGGTTCCTGGACGCGCCCGACGCCATGCTGCGCTTCCGCTCGGCCGTGACCGAAACCGCAGGATTCTCCCGCTCGTCCGGCTTCATCGACGACACCCGCGCCTTCTGCTCCATCCCCGCGCGCCACGATGCCTCCCGCCGGATCGAGGCCTCCTTCCTGGCCAGGCTGGTCGCGGAGCACCGCGTCAGCGAGGACCGCGCCCATGAACTGATCGTCGACGTCGTGGACGGCTCACCCCGACGGGTGTTCAAACTGTGAGCGCCGAACTGACATCCGCACAGGAATCCGAGGTCGAGGCCGCCGTGGAACTTCCCCAACTGAGCCGCCGCCTGCACCCCGGTGCGACGGCGCCTGTGCGGATCGTCCATCTGGGGCTGGGCGCCTTCCACCGCTCGCACCAGGGCTGGTACACCCACCAGGCGTCCGACGCAGCGGACTGGGGCATTGCGGCCTTTACCGGACGCCGCCCCGACGCCGCCCTGGCGCTGGCCGAACAGGACGGGCTCTACACGATCGTGAACCGGGCCGACGGCGGCGACACCTTCACCGTTGTCAGCAGCATCGTCGAAGCCGTGGACGGGGCGGATGTCCAGCGCCTGGCGGAGCTGGTTGCCGCGCCGGCCACCGCGGTGATCACCCTGACCATCACCGAGGCGGCCTACCGGCTCCGCGCCGACGGGCAGCTTGACCGCTCCGCGCCCGACGTCGCCGCCGACCTTGCGCTGCTGGCGTCCGGCAGCGCCAACCCGGCGACGCCGCTGGGCCGGCTGGTGCTGGCCCTCGCCGCCCGCCGGGCTGCCGGGGCGGGACCGCTCGCCGTCGTCTGCTGCGACAACCTTTCCAACAACGGCACCGTCGCGCACAATGCCGTGGCAGGCATGGCCGGGGCGTGGGACGCGGGCCTGGCCGGATGGATCGACGCCAACGTCAGCTTCGTCAGCACCTCGGTTGACCGCATCACTCCCCGCACCACGGCCGCGGACATCGCCGCCGTCCAGGCCGCGTGCGGCTACCGCGACAATTCGCCCGTGGTGGCCGAGCCCTTCTCCAACTGGGTGCTCAGCGGGGAGTTCCCCGCCGGGCGGCCGCGCTGGGAAGACGCCGGAGCCGTGTTCGTCGCCGAGATTGAGCCGTACGAGAACCGCAAACTCTGGCTCCTGAACGGCGCGCACTCCCTGCTGGCCTACGCCGGCCTGCTGCGCGGCCACACCACCGTGGCCGAGGCCCTGGCAGACCCGCTGTGCCTGCGGGCCATTGAAAGCTTTTGGGACGAGGCGGAGGCAAATCTGTCCGGGCCGGCGGGACATGCCGCCGAGCTGCAGATCCCGGCCTACCGCGCCGCCCTGCTGGAGCGATTCGGCAACGCCCGGATTGCCCACCACCTCGCACAGATCGCCATGGACGGCAGCACGAAGCTGCGGATGCGCGCCGTTCCGGTGCTGCGGGCCGAGCGTGCCGCGGGCAGGCCCGGCGCGGCGGCCGCGCTCATGATTGCCGCCTGGATGGACTACAGCGCCGCCTCGGCCGCGCTCCAGGATCCGCTCGCCGAGGAGGCAGCCGCAGCCAATCGGCTCGCGGGCGCCGAGCGGACCCGTGCACTGTTGGCCCTGGTGGATCCGGCCCTGGCCGGTGACCGTTCCGTCGTGGACCTCATTGAAAGCTTGCGCGGAACGTTCGGGGAGCAGGCTGTCTCCCCGTAACGCCCTGCGGGCAAGCACTGCTGCCCGGCTCCCGGATCATCGGGAGCCGGGCAGCAGTGTTTCAATGAACAGCGGAGTTTCAATGAACTTTCAACAAAATGATGGCAACCGCTTGCCATTTGATTGCCAAGTGATTAGGATTACAGCAAGAGCACAAACCGGCCCCGCGGCCGGACCCTAAAAACCCTCCCCGGCACTGCCCGCAAAGACGCGATAGGACCTCCCAATGCTCAAGCCCCAGGCCAGCGAAACCCGCGAGATCGTCAACCTCGACGGCCTGTACCGCTTCAAGGTCGACCATGACCGCTCCGGCCACCGGGACGAATGGTTCAAGGCGCCCCTGGAAACCGGACTGGAAATGGGCGTCCCGGCCAGCTACAACGACGTCTTCCCCGACAAGGCCATCCGGGACCACGTGGGCTACGTCTGGTACCAGCGCGACGTGCGCGTCCCGCGCGGCTGGGCAGGGGAGCGCATCCACGTCCGCCTCGACTCCGCCACCCACGAAGGCATGGTGTGGGTGGACGACACCCTGGTGGCACAGCACACCGGCGGCTACATGCCGTTCAGCGCAGACATCACGGACCATGTGACACCCGGACAGGCCTTCCGCCTGACGGTCTCGGTCAACAACGAGCTCACGCAGGCCACCATCCCGCCCGGGACCATCACCGTCACCGGGGACGGCCGCCGGCAGCAGAGCTACCTCCACGATTTCTACAACTACGCCGGCCTGCACCGCAGCCTCTGGCTCTTCAGCACCCCCGCGGTCACGGTCGATGACATCACCGTCGTCACCGGCTTCGAAGGAACCGCCGGCAGCGTCGACTACACGATTGCCACCGCCGGCGGAACCGGCAGCGAAACGGTCACCGTTTCCCTCCGCGACGCCGACGGCGTCGAGGTCGCCCGCGCCGACGGCGCCCGCGGCACCCTGGCGGTCGCCGACGTCGTGCTCTGGAAGCCCGGCGCGGCCTACCTGTACAGCCTCACCGCGCAGATCCGCGACGGCGGCCGGCTGCTGGACAGCTACACTCTGCCGGTCGGCGTCCGCACCGTGGAAGTCAGGGGCAAGGAATTCCTCATCAACGGTGCACCGTTCTACTTCACCGGCTTCGGCATGCACGAGGACCACGTGGCCATCGGCAAGGGCCACAGCAACGCCCAGATGGTCAACGACTTCCAGCTCCTGGACTGGGTGGGCGCCAACTCGTTCCGGACCTCGCACTACCCCTACGCCGAGGAAGTCATGGAGTTCGCGGACCGGCACGGCATCGTCGTGATCGACGAAACCGCCGCCGTCGGGCTGCACCTGGGCTTCGGCGCCGTCTTCGGCGGCATCGCCAGGAAGACCTACGTCGAGGGCGGAGTGGACGCCCACACCGCCGCCAGCCACCGGCAGGCGATTACCGAACTCGTCGCCCGCGACAAGAACCACCCCTCCGTCGTGATCTGGTCGATCGCCAACGAACCCAACGGTTCCGAGGAGGGCGCCCGCGAGTACTTCGCACCCCTCGCGGAGCTGACCCGCAGCCTGGACCCCACCCGGCCCGTCGGCTACGTCAACGTCCTGTTCGACACCCCGGACAAGGAACTGCTCGGGGACCTGTTCGACGTGATCATGCTCAACCGCTACTACGGCTGGTACGTCGATAACGGCGACCTCGAAACCGCCGAGCAGCACCTCGAGAAGGAGCTGCGCGAGTGGGAAGCCAAGTACGGCAAGCCCATGATCATGACCGAGTACGGACCGGACACCATGCCCGGCTTCCACTCCATCTATGAACAGCCCTGGAGCGAGGAATACCAGGCAGCGTTCCTGGCCATGTACCACCGGGTCTTCGACCGGGTCGACGCCATGGTCGGTGAACAGGTCTGGAACTTCGCGGACTTCCAGACCTCCAACGGCATCATGCGCGTGGACGGCAACAAGAAGGGCGTCTTCACCCGGGACAGGCGGCCCAAACCTGCCGCCTATGCCCTGCGCCAACGGTGGACGGCACTGGCCGGCACCAAGAACAGCACCTCCAAGGCGTAGGCCTCACCGCACATTTTTCGCCGGACCCAGGTCCGGCAACGGGTAAAGGAGCCCAATCATGAAAAAGCTGAACAAGCTCAGCATCGTCGGCTATGGCGCCGGCGACGCCGCAAACAATCTCGCCTTCACCACCGCCACCATGTTCCTGCTCGTGTACTACACGGATGTGGCCGGAATCTCCGCCGCGGCCGCCGGCACCCTGCTGCTGGTGGTGCGGATCTTCGACGCCTTCGCCGACGTCTTCGCCGGCCGCGTGGTGGACCGGACCTACAGCAAGCGGTTCGGCAAGTTCCGTCCGTTCATCATGTTCGGTTCCATCCCGTTGCTGCTGCTGAGCGTGGCCACCTTCTCCATCCCTGAGCTCGGCGAATCCGGCACCCTGCTCTACGCCTACGTCACGTACGCAGCCCTGGGCCTGGCCTACAGCCTGGTCAACATCCCCTACGGCTCCCTCGCCGGCGCCATGACCCAGGACCCCGCGGAACGCGCCAAGCTCGGCTCCGCCCGGATGATCGGCGGAATGCTGGTCGGCTCCGCCCTTGGCATCTTCGTGGCCCCTTTGATCAAGCCGGGCGCCAACCTGCAGGCAACGTTCACCACCATCACCCTTGTCTTCGTCGTCATCGGCGCGGCCCTGTACCTCTTCACCGTCCTGACCGCCAAGGAGCGGGTCCACCGCGCCGTCCCCAACGTCACGTTCAAGCAGAGCATGGACACCCTCAAGGGCAACAGGCCGCTGCTGATGCTGTGCGTGAGTTCCTTCTTCTTCCTGACCGGCTACTTGGCCCTCACCTCGGTCCAGCTGTACTACCTCCGCGATGTCCTGGGCCGGCTGGACCTGTACCCCGTACTGTCCATCACCCAGCTCGTCCTCACCTTCGTGCTGGCCGGGTTCATGCCGAAGCTGGTCCGGAACCTTGGCAAAAAGCGCGTCTACATCTTCTCCTCGCTGCTCACGGTCATTGGCGGCGCCATCGTTTTCTTCACCCCGGCAAGCCAGGTCTGGATCGGATTCACCGGCCTGATCATCAGCCTCGTGGGCGTGCTGGCGGTCAACATCGTCGTGTGGGCGCTCGAGGCCGACACCGTGGAGTACGGCGAATGGAAGACCGGCGTCCGGACCGAGGGCATCACCTACGCGTTGTTCTCCTTCACCCGCAAGACCGGACAGGCCGTCGGCGGTGCGCTCGCCGCCTACGCCCTGGCCCTGGGCGGCTACAAGTCCGGCGCCGTCCAGACGCCCGACGCCGTCTTCGGCATCCAGATCGCCGCAGGCGCCCTGCCGGCCGTCATGACCATCCTGGCCGTGCTCGTCATGGCCAAGTACACGCTTACCGATGCCATGCACGCCCGGATCCTCACCGAGATCCAGGCCCGCCGCACCGGCGGCGACGGTTCTTCCGACGGCGCCGGCGTGCCGGCCGCTGTTTCCGCCACCGGTTCCGCGGACGCCGCGCCGCTGGCGCCCAGCAAATAAGACACCCCCGAAAGACCAGAAAAGGACCTGTTGTGAAAATCATTGCCGCTGAAGTGTTCGTCACCAGCCCCTCCCGGAACTTCGTGACCCTGCGGATCACCACCGAGGACGGCGTGACCGGGATCGGGGACGCGACCCTGAACGGGCGCGAGCTCGCCGTGGCCGCCTATTTGAAGGAGCACGTCGCGCAGCTGCTGATCGGCAAGGACCCGCACCGGATCGAGGACACCTGGCAGTTCCTGTACCGGTCCTCGTACTGGCG